>NZ_AMXC01000018.1:0-71982 GCF_000310165.2 Thauera sp. 63 | reverse complement strand
CGCGTCAGCGCTGAAAGAGGTGCGCATTATAGACACACAAACAACATCGTCAACATCAATTCACAATAAAGAAATCTATGCGCGCATTTCGACGTGCGCAAGCATATGACGGCGCCTGCGATCTACTCTCGACGATGCGCTGACGAGCGGTCGAAAAACACTCCCGCAGCACCATTCAATATGTTAAGTTTCGCGCGTCACGCGGGAGAGAACTCCACTGGAGTCGCCGAAGGCGCAACCCCCGGAACCGCTCAGGCAAAAGGACCGCGTGCGAAGTACAAGTCTGGAGAGCGGCACGGACATCGCACAATGTCACGGGCCCACCGAAGGGGCACTCGCCCGGCGTCGTCTATATATATGGATGAAGACCGGAACGAAATCTCTCAGGTACAAGGGACAGATGGGGCGGGCCCGGCGCATAGCCGAGCCCGCCCCTTTTCGTTCACTAACGGAGCCCGCTCTCGATGAGTACATCTTCCAGACAAACCCCGCTTCACGCCGCCCACGTTGCGGCCGGCGCGCGCATGGTCGATTTCGCCGGCTGGGACATGCCGGTCAACTACGGCTCTCAGATTGAGGAGCACCACGCCGTGCGCCGCGATGCGGGCATGTTCGACGTGTCGCACATGCTTTCGCTGGATCTGGCTGGTCCCGAAGCCACGATCTTCCTGCGCGGGCTGCTCGCGAATGACGTGATCAAGCTTACGGTGCCGGGCAAGGCGCTTTACTCCTGCATGCTCAACGAACACGGGGGCGTTATCGACGACCTGATCGTGTATCGCTTCGGACCCAGCGACTATCGTCTGGTCGTCAACGCGGGTACGGCAGACAAAGACGTCGCCTGGATGCGCGCACGGATTGCGGCGACTAGCGCAAACGTGACGCTCGCGGGACGCCGTGACCTCGCGATCATTGCGATTCAGGGACCGCGTGCGGTCGAACGCGCCACGGCAGCGATCCCCGAGTTGTCGAGTGCCAACGGCGTACCCGCCCCATTCAGCGCCGCGCGCGTTGGTGACTTGCTTGTGGCCCGGACCGGCTACACCGGCGAGGACGGACTCGAGATCGCCGTGCCGGCGACGCGCGTCGAACAGATGTGGAACGAACTCATCGCTGCGGGTGTAAAGCCCTGCGGACTTGGTGCACGCGATACGCTGCGCCTCGAGGCCGGCATGAACCTGTACGGACAGGACATGGATGACACCGTCTCGCCGCTCGATGCCGGGCTGGCATGGACCGTCGACTTCAAGGACGATAGCCGGGACTTCGTCGGACGCACCGCGCTGGAGGCGAATGCGGCGAGTCGCCGTCTGCTGGGTCTGATCCTCGAGGACAAGGGCGTCCTGCGCTCGCACATGAAGGTTTTTACCGCGGCAGGCGAAGGCGAGACCACAAGCGGCAGCTTCTCGCCGACGCTCGAGCAGTCCATCGCCTTCGCGCGCGTCCCGCTTGCCACCCAACCGGGCGAAGCCGTAGAGGTCGAGATTCGCGGCAAGCGCCTGAAGGCACGCACGGTCAAGCTGCCTTTCGTGCGCAACGGCAAGCCGCTCATCTAGACCCAATCGCGCTGCTGACCGAATTGCAGAACACGAACCATCCCTCTTTCCATTGGAGAACACCATGAGCAACATTCCCGCCGATCTGAAGTACACCAAGTCCCACGAGTGGATCCGCGTCGAGACAGACGGCAGCCTGACGATCGGCGTCACCGATCACGCCCAGGAAGCCCTCGGCGACGTGGTCTTCCTGGAACTGCCCGAGGCCGGTCGCGCGGTCGCCGCGGGCGACGCCTGCGCGGTGATCGAGTCGGTCAAGGCTGCCTCCGACATCTACGCACCGGTCGCCGGCGAAATCATTGCCAACAACCAGGATGCTTTCGACGCACCCGAAAGCGTCAATGCCGACGCCTATTCCACCTGGCTGTTCAAGATCAAGCCCGCGAATGCAGGCGATGTTGCGGCCCTGATGGATGCCACCGCTTACGCGGCCGAGATCGCCGAAGCCTGAGCGCCAAAGCACACGTTTCCGGAACGACCATGACCGCTTCCCTGCTATCTGCTCCGCTTTCCAGGCTGGAGCAGCGCGATGGCTTTGTCCATCGCCATCTCGGCCCGAACGCCAACCAGATCGCACACATGTGCGCGACACTTGGCGTGTCCGACGTCGATGCGCTGATCGAGCAGACAGTGCCTGCCGGCATTCGTCTCGACGCACCGCTGCCACTCGCCGACGCCTCGCCCGAACACGAAGCACTGACGCGGCTGAAAGCCATCGCCGGTCGCAACGTCATCAAGAAGTCCATGATCGGCATGGGCTACTACGGCACGCACACCCCTGCGGTGATCCTGCGCAACGTCATGGAGAACCCGGGCTGGTACACCGCCTACACGCCTTACCAGGCGGAAATCGCCCAGGGTCGCCTCGAAGCCCTGCTCAACTACCAGCAGATGGTGATCGACCTCACCGGTCTCGAGCTCGCCAACGCGTCGCTGCTGGACGAAGCGACGGCAGCGGCCGAAGCGATGACGATGGCGCGGCGGGTGTCGAAGGCCAAGTCGAACGTCTTCTTCATCGATGAAGCCTGCTTCCCGCAGACGATCGACGTCGTCCGCACCCGCGCCCACTACTTCGGCTACGAGCTGGTGTTCGGCAAGGCCGACGAAGCTGCCGCACACGATGCTTTCGGCGCGCTGCTGCAATACCCGAACGGACGCGGCGAAGTGATCGACCTGAGCGCCACCATCGCCGCGCTCAAGGACAAGGGTGCGGTCGTGGCCGTCGCGTCCGACCTGATGGCACTGGTGCTGCTGAAGAGCCCCGGCGCCATGGGGGCGGACATTGCCCTCGGCTCGGCCCAGCGCTTCGGCGTACCGATGGGCTTCGGCGGTCCGCATGCGGCCTTCTTCGCCACGCGCGAAGCCTTCGTGCGCTCGATGCCCGGCCGCATCATCGGGGTATCCAAGGATGCCCGGGGCAAGACCGCGCTGCGCATGACCCTGCAGACGCGCGAGCAGCATATCCGTCGCGAGAAGGCGAACTCGAACATCTGCACCTCACAGGTGCTGCTGGCCAACATGGCCGGCTTCTACGCCGTCTATCACGGCCCCGAGGGGCTGCGGACGATCGCCGCGCGCATCCATCGCCTCGCGGCCATCCTCGCGACCGGGCTCACCGACGCCGGATTCCAGCCCAGCGCCTCCACCTTCTTCGACACCCTCGAAGTTGAAGTCGGCGCGCGCGCACCGGCCATCGTCGAAGCAGCCGAAGCCGACGGCTTCAACCTGCGCAGCGTGTCCGGCACCCGCCTGGGCCTGTCGGTCGACGAGACCACGACGCGCGAGGACATCGCTGCCGTGCTGGGCTGCTTTGGTGTTGCCACCGACCTCGACGCGCTGGACGCCCGCGTCGCCGAAGCGGGGGGCGCCCTGCCTGCAGAATTGCTGCGCAGTGACCCCATCCTGTCGCACCCGGTGTTCAACGCGCACCACACCGAGCACGAGATGCTGCGCTACCTGAAGAAGCTGCAGAACCGCGACCTCGCGCTCGATCATTCGATGATCTCGCTCGGCTCGTGCACGATGAAGCTGAACGCGACAAGCGAGATGATCCCGATTACCTGGCCGGAGTTTGCCAACCTGCATCCCTTCGCACCGCGCGAGCAGGCGGCGGGCTACCTCGAGATGATCGAGGGCCTGGCAGATTACCTGCGTGCCGTCACCGGCTTCCCGGCAATCTGCATGCAGCCGAACTCCGGCGCCCAGGGCGAATACGCCGGCCTGGTGGCGATCGCCCGCTACCACGCCAGCCGTGGCGAGGCGCACCGTAATGTCTGCCTGATCCCGAAGTCGGCGCACGGCACCAACCCGGCGACCGCGCAGATGTGCGGCATGCAGGTGGTGGTGGTCGATTGCGACGACAACGGCAACGTCGATGTTGATGACCTGAAGGCCAAGGCCGCGAAGCACGCGGGCCAGCTCGCGGCGCTGATGATCACCTACCCGTCGACGCATGGCGTGTTCGAGGAATCGATCCGCGAGATCTGCGCGATCGTGCATCAGCACGGCGGCCAGGTGTACATGGACGGTGCCAACCTCAACGCCCAGGTCGGCCTGACCTCGCCAGCAACGATCGGCGCCGACGTGTCGCACATGAACCTGCACAAGACCTTCTGCATCCCACACGGCGGCGGCGGCCCGGGCATGGGTCCGATCGGCCTGGCGGCGCACCTCGCGCCCTTCATGGCCGACCACGTCGTGCAGCCCACCGGCGGTGCCGACCGGCCGAACCTCGGCCAGGGCGCCGTGTCCGCCGCGCCCTTCGGTTCGGCCAGCATCCTCCCGATCTCGTGGATGTACATCACGATGATGGGCGGCGAAGGGCTCAAGCAGGCGACCCAGGTGGCGATCCTCAACGCCAACTACCTCGCTACTCGCCTCAAGGACCACTACCCGGTGCTCTACACCGGCAGCCAGGGTCGTGTCGCGCACGAATGCATCCTCGACATCCGCCCGATCAAGGCGGCGACCGGCATCTCCGAGGTCGACATTGCCAAGCGCCTGATGGACTACGGGTTCCATGCGCCGACGATGTCCTTCCCGGTGCCCGGCACGATCATGGTCGAACCGACCGAGTCGGAAGATCTCGGCGAGCTGGAACGCTTCGCCGCGGCGATGATCGCGATCCGCAACGAGATCCACCAGATCGAGTCCGGCACCTGGCCGACCGAGGACAACCCGCTGAAGAACGCCCCGCACACGCAGGCCGACTTCATCGGCGAGTGGTCGCGCCCGTACTCGCGCGAGCAGGCGGTGTTCCCGCTGCCCTGGGTGGCGGAGAACAAGTTCTGGCCCAGCGTGAATCGTATCGACGACGTCTACGGTGATCGCAACCTGTTCTGCGCCTGCGTGCCGATGAGCGACTACGAAGCCTGAGTCCGGTAGAATCCCGGCGCTTCCCCAAAAGAAGCCACGCCCGAAACGGCGTGGCTTCTTTTTTGAATTTCGACAACCACTTGCCGCGCCTCCCGCCGTCGAGTGCCGCCCTTTCCGTTCCATAAAACAGCCCGCATGTCCAAGCCCAGCGCGAATAACAAGACACTCTGGTCGAGCCTGCTGCTCACCCACCTCGTTCTGCTCGCCGGCCTGCTGGCCTGGGTCGTGTCGCAGACCCGGCCCGTCGAGATGCACGATCTGCACCTGGCCGATGGCGAGAAGCTGAAATGCGTCTCCTACGCGCCCTATCACCGCCCGGGCCAGACACCGTTCGACGAGCGCCTGCGCATTCCCCATGCGCAGATCGCCGCGGACCTCTCCGCGTTGTCGAAGATCACCGACTGCGTCCGGCTTTACTCCGTGGATCAGGGTCTGGAACAAGTCCCTGCGGTTGCGCGGGAGGTCGGTATCAAGGTCCTGCTCGGCGCGTGGATCGGCCACGACCGGGAGAAGAATGCGCTGGAGTTGGACCGCGCCATCGCGCTCGCCAATGCCAACGCCGACGTCGTCAGCGCACTGATCGTCGGCAACGAGGTCCTGCTGCGTCGCGAGCGCACCGAAGACGAGATGCGCGCCCTGATCCGCAACACGAAATCGCGCGCCACGGTTCCGGTGACCTACGCCGACGTATGGGAATTCTGGACGCGGCACGACAGCCTCGCACAGGAGGTCGACTTCGTAACGGTACACATCCTGCCGTTCTGGGAGGACGAGCCGGTCGACATCGAGCACGCGCTCGAGCACGTCGCGGCCACTCGCACCCAGGTCGGTGAGCACTTCGCCGGCAAGCATGTCCTGATCGGCGAGACAGGCTGGCCGAGTCAGGGCCGACAGCGAGAGGAGTCACGCCCCTCGCAGGTCAACCAGGCGCGCTACGTGCGGGAGTTCGTGCATCAGGCGCATCAGCGCGGTTGGGACTACAACCTGATCGAAGCCATCGACCAGCCCTGGAAGCGCAAGCTCGAAGGCACGGTGGGCGGCTTCTGGGGCATGCTGGATGCGCACACCCTCGCGCCCAAGTTCCCGCTTTCGGGGCCGGTGGCCGAGCGCGACTCGCTCACCGCCCCCCTGCTGGCAGCCGCCGCGGGGGCCCTCGCCGGCCTGCTACTGGCCCTGGGCAGCAAGGGCGGCGGCGCGCTGCGCACGAGCGCGCTGGTGGCTCTTGGCGCTACGACCGGACTCATTGCCCTGCTTCACGCCGAGCACGCACAGATCGCCTACCGCAACGCGCTCGAATGGACCCTGCTCAGCGCCGTTGCCGTACTTGCCGTGCTGCTGGCGATAACGCTCGCGCTCTGGCGCGGTACGCCGATCCCCTCGGCCGCGCACGCCTGGCACACGATCCGCGGCAGACAGGCCGGCTTCGGCACTGCCCATGTCCTCGGCCTGCTGCGCGGCGCGCTGCTGTTCGCCGCGGCTGTCGCCGCACTGCTGCTGTTCGTCGATTCGCGCTACCGCGACTTCCCGACCCTGCTCTACCTGGCGCCCGCAGCGCTGCTCGGGGTGGTCGGCTGGTTTCAGCCGGCCCACGCCCGGGCTGAACGCATCTTCGCCGTCGTCATCGCCCTTTCGGTTGTCGGACGCTGGCTACCCGAGCCGGCGAACCCCCAGGCCATCGGCTGGTTGCTGACCGGCCTGGCGCTCGCCCTGCCCGTCTTGCTGGTGCGGTCGCGCCAGCACGAGCAGTGACAGCAGGGCGCCTACTGCGGCCGGATCGTAACTGTAGAACACCAGCCCGGCCAGGCCGCTCAGCCATCCGGCCCATGCGAAGCGGCGACACCCGAGCGCAAAGGCCAGCGCCCCGCAGGCCAGGCTGAGCCAGCCGATGCGCTGGTGCAGGAAGCTCTGCACCAGCGCCGTCTTGAATGTGCACAAAGCCCCTTGCGCCTCCACCAGGCTGCAGTCGCGCGGCAATACGCCGTTCTCCAGCAGACCATGGCGTACGCCCAGCGCGAAACCCAGGACCAGCAGTGCCCAGACGACGATTGCTGCGATACCGTGTTTGCCCAAACTATTTGGTCTCATTCCGCGTTTCCCTTGTAAATCAGCACTTCGGCCCGCGCTTCAAGCGATGTTGCAAATTGGCACTGAATGTGGCTCGTAAGCAGCTGAAATCGTGCATAAAATGCCATCGCTCGATACCGACGGCGAAAGGCGCGATTGTGTCACATGGATTTCACCCGCGGTATTTGCGCGCTGCAGTAGTCGGTTCTCGCCGATTGTTCCATGATTCAAATGGTGGAGCTTCCATCCACCGAGTTCTTCCCTCTTGCTCCGCCCTTCAGGACCCGACATGAAACATGCCGCCTCGATCCTCTACCGTGTCGCGATTGCGCTCGCCATCGCTGCGGGGGTCGCGTTCTTCCAGTACTGGATCTGGCAGCAATTCAACCGCGGTGCCGAGCACATCGGCACCAACCAGAGCATCAAGGGCTTTGCCTACAACGGTTTTCAGCGTGATCAGAGTCCGCTGAAGGGCACCTACCCCACCACTGAACAGCTTGCCGCCGACCTCGATCTGCTTGGGCGCATGTCCGACGGACTGCGCACCTATGGCGTCACCGACCTGCCAACATTGCTCGACCTGGCCGGAGAGCGCGACATGGTCGTCACCGCCGGCGCGTGGCTGGATCCGGACCGGGAGAAGAACGAGCGTGAGATCACCGCGCTGATCGATGCCGCACGCAAGATGCGGCACGTCGAGCGCCTGATGGTGGGCAACGAGTCCATCCTGCGCGGCGACCTGAGCGCCAGCGACGTCATCGAGTATCTCGACCGCGTACGCAAGGCCGTGCGCAAGCCCGTCTCGACCGCTGAGCCGTGGCACGTCTGGCTGAAATATCCCGAGCTCGCCAAGCACGTCGATTACATCACCGTTCACCTCCTGCCCTATCACGAAGGCGTGCCGGTCGAAGCCGCGGTGGAGTACGCCTTCCAGCGCTACGACGAGCTGGTGAGGACCTTCCCGCGCAAGAAGATCGTGGTGGGCGAAATCGGCTGGCCGAGCAAGGGCCCGACACTGGGTGCCGCCGTGCCCTCGCTCGACAACGAGGCGCGCTTCATCCGCGATTTCCTCGCTCATCCGCGCACTGCGCGGATCGACTATTTCCTGATGGAAGCGATCGACCAGCCATGGAAGGTGGATGTCGAGGGCTGGGCCGGTCCTTACTGGGGCATGTTCAACGCCGATCGCGAGCAGAAGTTCCCGCTGGAAGGCGTCATCGAGCGTGACCCGCACTGGGCCAAGAAGGCCGCCAACGCCGCCGCGCTCGCCTTCCTGCCGATGCTGCTGATCGCCTTCTTCCTGTCGGACTGGAACGTCTTCGGTCGCGTCTTCCTCGCCGGCCTGATCCAGGCCTGCGTCTCGACGCTGATCGTCGGCCTCAATGTGCCGGTCGAGTACTACCTCACCCAGCGCGACCTCATCGGCCTCGGCCTGCTGATCGGCGCCACCGTGCTCACCGCCGCGGTGCTGCTGTCGCACGGCTTCGAATTCGGCGAGATGCTGTTCAAGAAGAAGTGGCAGCGCCGCTTCATGCCGCTGCCGCCGCACGACCCGGACAAGCAGCCCTTCGTCTCGGTGCATCTGGCCTGCTACAACGAGCCGCCCGAGATGGTGATCGCGACCATCGACAGCCTGGCGAAGATGAACTACCAGAACTTCGAAGTGCTGGTGCTGGACAACAACACCCGCGACGAAGCGCTCTGGAAGCCGCTGGAGAAACGTTGCGCCGAACTCGGCCCGCGTTTCCGCTTCTTCCATCTCGCCAACTGGCCCGGTTTCAAGGCTGGCGCGCTGAACTACGGCCTCAAGGTCACTGATCCGCGCGCCGAAGTCGTCGGCGTGGTCGATGCCGACTACGTCGTCGATCCGGACTGGCTCGCGAGCCTGATCCCGCACTTCGACAAGCCGGACGTCGCCGTCGTGCAGGCGCCGCAGGCGCACCGCGACTGGGAGGGCCAGCCCTTCAAGCGGATGTGCAACTGGGAGTTCGACGGGTTCTTCCGCATCGGCATGCACCACCGCAACGAGCGCAACGCGCTGATCCAGCACGGCACCATGACGCTGGTGCGCCGCATCGCACTGGAGGAAGTCGGTGGCTGGTCGGAATGGTGCATCTGCGAGGACACCGAGCTCGGCCTGCGACTGATCGAAAAGGGCTACGACACCCGCTACGTCGACCACATCCTGGGGCGCGGCCTCACGCCCTCGGGCTTCGCCGCGATCAAGAGCCAGCGCTTCCGCTGGGCCTTCGGCGCGATGCAGATCCTCAAGGCGCACCTGCCGCACATGATCGGCCGCAGCAACCTCAACCTCGCGCAGCGCTACCACTTCCTCACCGGCTGGTTCGCCTGGCTGGGCGACGCGCTGCAACTGGTGTTCGCCTTCGGCAGCCTACTGTGGACCTTGGGCATCCTGCTGTTCCCCAAGGCATTCGGCCTGCCGGTGGTCTCGCTTGCACTACCGATCTTCGGATTCATGATCTTCAAGGCCGCGCTCGGCCCGATTCTGTACCGGCGCACCATGGACTGCCCGTGGAAGGACATCCTCGGCGCCTCGATCCTGTCGGTCGGCCTGGCACATGCCATCGCGCGCGGCGTGTTCGCCGGCCTGGTCAAGAAGAAGGGTGTGTTCGTCGTGACGCCCAAGGGCTGGCGTGGCGGCGGTGCGCTCGCCTTCTTCAACCCGATCCGCGAGGAGATCGGCATGTTGTTCGCCCTGCTGCTCGGCGCCGCCACGCTGGTTGCCCAACGCGGCGCCGCCAACCTTGAAACCCAGTTGTGGGTCGGCATCCTCTGCCTGCAGTGCATTCCCTACGTGGCCGCCATCCTGTGCCAGGTGGCCGCCTACATGCCCGAGCGACCGGTGCCGGACGACCACGGCGGAGCGGTACCCAGCAACGCTTGATCAGCCTGACCCACGTCGCTGACCCACGTCGTTAACGCAGAAGGGGGCGGTCGCAAGACCCGCCCCCTTCTGCATCCACGTCCATCGCCGCGAGCGAACTGGTGCTCAATACAGCTTCAGCGCCAGCGCGGCGACCAGGATCAGCAGCGGATACACCAGGACCGTAACCCAGACGCCGCAGCGGATCATCTCGCGCTGCGGCACCTTGCCGGTGCCGAACACAATCGCATTGGGGGGCGTCGCCACGGGCAGCATGAAGGCACAGGACGTACCGACCGCCACGAGGACAGCAAGCGGCACACTGTCGATATGCGGTGCCATGCCGAGGAAGAGCGGAATGAGCAATGCGGCACTCGCGGTATTGCTGGTGAATTCCGTCAGCAGCAACGCGAAGAGCACCATCAAGGCCACGCAGGCCAGCACCGGCAAGGCGAGCAGCGGCTCGCCCAGTTGCGCCGCCAGCCAGGCCGCGGCCCCGCTTTCGGCCAGTACCTTGCTCAATGCCAGACCACCGCCGAAAAGCAGCAGCACGCCCCACTCCGTACCGCGCTCGATGTCGGCCCAGCTCGCGAGCCCCAGACCATGCAGGCACAGCAGGGCGAACACCGCGACAGCGGCGTCGTAGCCGCGCACGATCCCCAGCTTCGCCCCGAGTGGAGCACCGAAGACCCACAGCAGCACGACCAGCCCGAACAGCGCCATCATCCATTTCTGCCGCCGCGTCCACACGCGTGCGACCTCGGTCTGGGGTACGAAGAAGTCCAGTCGTGGCTTCAGGGCGCGGCGCAGCGCGATCTCCGTCAGGGGCATCAGCAGCAGGACCAGCGGAACACCCCAAACCAGCCAACCGGCAAAGCTGATGCCGACATTGCTGGCCGCGATCGCATTGGGCGGGCTCCCGACAAGCGTGCCGATGCCGCCGATATTGGCGGAGAACGCTACGCCGAGCAGCACATAGATATGGGTCGCGCGGTCGCGCTCGGGTGACACCGCGGTGAGCAGGCCGAGCGCGAGCGGCAACATCATCGCCGCGGTTGCGGTGTTGCTGATCCACATCGACAGAAATGCGGTCAGCCAGAACAGCCAGCGCACGGCGCGACCGAAGTCGCTTCCGGCCCGGCTCAGGACCTCCGCAGCCATCCAGCGATCGAGTCCCTGGCGCCGCAAGCCCGCGGCCAGCGCAAAACCGCCAATGAAGAGGAAGATGACCGGGTCGGCGAACTGCAGCAGCGCCTCGTCGAAAGCCATCGCGCCGCTGAACCCCGCCAGCAGGGGCACAAGCAACGCAGTCACACTCACGTGCAGCGCCTCGGAGACCCACAGCCAGGCAATCGTCGCCATCAGGGCAAGCCCCGCGGCCGTCCGCCCAAGCTCGTCGCCCAGCATGAACTCGATGCCCAGAAACAGCAGGCCGGCGATCAGCAGGTTCACGCTACGACGCACGAGATGGCGCCTCATACTGTGCCGCAAGGCCGCCCGCCCCGTCTCCTGCTCGACGCAGGCTGAAACGGGCGGGGTCGAATCCCGGTGCCTCCATTGTCAGGCAACCCAGCGCGCCAGACGCCGCGGCACCATCACGAGTGGCAGCGGCCCATAGTCGGGCAGCCCGTCGCGCGTCGCCTGCGCCACCTCGCCCTGAATCAAGGGCCGGATGTAGTCGCAAGCCGCCTGCGTGACGTGGAGCCCGTCGGCACGCACGAATGCAGGCGGCAGCCTGCGCTCGAGATTGGCGATGCGCCCCGTGTCTTCCTCGGCGACCTCCCAGCGACAGGGCGCATCGGCGAGACGCCGGATGGCCGGGAAGACGCCGCCATGTCCATCCAACGCGAGTTCCACCGCCGCCCGGCCGACAGCCACCGCCTGCGCGTGATCGACCGCCGACAGCCAGTGCCCTGCCGAACGCTGCAGGTAATCCGGGATTGCCCAGTGATGCTTGTAGCCCAGCCGCTCGTGGATCATGCGCGCGATCGCCGACCCCGCGCCGCCCAGTTGCACGTAGCCTCGCGGGTCGCGGGACTTCTCCATGATCAGGCTGCCATCCGGGCGACGAATGCCCTCGGCAACCGTGATCGCGCAATAGCCGAGACGCTCGGTGACACGCCGGACTTCGGCAAGAAAGGCCTCCTCGTCGAAGGTCGCCTCGGGAACGAGCACGATGTGCGGCGCGGCATCGGGGTCGCCGTTCGCGGCCAGCGCCGTGGCAGCGGCCAGCCAGCCTGTGTTGCGCCCCATGACCTCCATCACGAACACACTGCCCCGGCTGCCGACCATCGACGCGATGTCCAGCCCGGCTTCGAGCATCGAGGTCGCCAGGTATTTCGCCGCCGAACCGAACCCCGGGCAGCAGTCGGTGCCGACGATGTCGTTATCCACGGTCTTCGGCACGCCGACGCATACCAGCGGATAGCCGCGCTCGCGAGCCGCATCGTGCAGGCGGGCGACCGCATCCATCGAGCCGTTGCCGCCGTTGTAGAGGAAGTAACCAATGTCGTGTGCCGCGAACACCTCGAACAGGCGGTCCGTGACCCGCTGGCCGTCATCGCTCGGCAGATCGAAGCGACATGAGCCGAAAGCACCGCCGGGACGCAGCATCAGCCGGGCGAGTGCTTCCTCGTCGAAGGCCTCGGTGTCGTAGAGATCCTCGGCCAGCACGCCGAGGATGCCACGACGGGCAGCGAACACCTTGCCGACGCGCTCCGGGCGCGTGCGCGCGGCAGCAATGACCGCCGCCGCCGACGCGTTGATCACGGCGGTGACACCGCCGGAATGGGCATACAGGAGATTGGATTGCTTCATGGTTCACCCAGCTTGCCGGCAGAGTTTGACGGCACGCTTACACCGGTGCATGGCGCACCGCAGAGCAGAAAAACAAAACGGCCGGCACCCGATCACGGGTTCCGGCCGCGAAGACGGGCGGAGCCGAGCTTACTTCAGCGCTTCGAATGCGCGCGCCGTGATCTCTTCGACTGCGCCGAGACCAGCGATCTTGCGTACCTTGGGGGCGTTGGCATCGCCAGAGGCAGCCCACTTGCTGTAGTACTCGACCAGCGGCTTGGTCTGCGCGTGATAGACGTCGAGACGCTTCTTGACCGTCTCCTCCTTGTCGTCGTCGCGCTGCACCAGATCCTCACCGGTCACGTCGTCCTTGCCCTCGACCTTCGGCGGGTTGTACTTGACGTGGTAGGTACGACCCGAAGCCAGGTGGGCGCGGCGACCGCTCATGCGCTCGACGATCTCGGCGTCGGGCACGTCGATCTCGAGCACGAAGTCGATCGGCACGCCTGCGTCCTTCATCGCGTCGGCCTGCGGGATGGTGCGCGGGAAGCCGTCGAACATGTAGCCCGACTTGCAGTCATCCTGCTGCAGGCGATCCTTGACCAGGCCGATGATGATGTCGTCCGACACCAGACCGCCGGCGTCCATGACCTTCTTGGCCTCGATGCCCAGCGGCGTGCCGGCCTTGACCGCTGCGCGCAGCATGTCGCCCGTGGAAATCTGCGGAATGCCGAACTTCTCCTTGATGAAGTTGGCCTGCGTACCCTTGCCCGCGCCCGGCGGTCCCAACAGAATCAGTCGCATACACCCTCCCGATGAATGTCGGCCACGAAATATGGCCCATTGTTAATGCAGAATTTTCTGGAAATTAACCGACACGACGTGTGGGGTCAAACCCCCGCGACGCGATAGACCTCGCGGACACGCTCGAGGTCCTCCGGCGTATCTACGCCGGCCGCCGGCGCGGAAACAAGATCGAGGACCTGAATGCGATAGCCGTGCCACAGCGCACGCAATTGCTCGAGCGCCTCCCAGTGCTCGAGCGGCGAGGGATCCAACTGCGCGTACCGCCGCAGGAAAGAGACCCGATAGGCGTACAGGCCGACATGGCGACGCATCGGCAGGCCCGGCGGGATCTCGTCGCGACGCCCTGCCCAGGCATCCCGGGCCCAGGGAATCGGCGCACGGGAAAAGTACAGCGCGCGCCCCGCCGCATCGCACACAACCTTGACGACATTGGGGTTGAACGCATCGTCCGCGGACACCAGCGCATGGGCGGCGGTCGCAATCGCCGCCTGCGGATCCGCGGCGAGTGCCTCGGCTACCGCGGCCACCGCGGCCGGGTCGATCAGCGGCTCGTCACCCTGCACATTGACCACGATCTCGTCATCACCCCAGCCCCGCAGCACGGCGACTTCGGCCAGACGATCGGTCCCGCTCGGGTGGTCCGCGCGGGTCATCACGGCCTGCCCGCCCGCCGCGAGGACGGCGTCACGCACCTCCTCGTGGTCGGTGGCGACGCAGATTTCGGTCGCCCCGGCGCCGGCAACCCGCTCGAGCACGCGCACGATCATCGGTTTGCCGCAGATATCCGCCAGCGGCTTTGCCGGCAGCCGTGTCGAGGCGTAACGCGCCGGCACGACGATACGGAACGGGCTCGCCATCGCGCTCACTTGCGCAGCGCGTCCACTTCCTCGGCGCTCATCGTGCGCGCCTCCTCGTCGAGCATCACTGGAATGCCGTCCCGAATCGGGAAGGCCAGGCGGTCCGCCTTGCAGACGAGTTCCTGCTTGTCCTTCAGGTAGTCCAGCGGACCCTTGCACAGCGGGCAGACAAGGATTTCAAGCAGTCGTGCGTCCATTCTTCAGTTTCTCCAGGATGCGTTCGGCGGCACCCGAACCGATCTGCGCCTCAACCGGGAACTCCCAGGCGTCGCCAGGCGCGAAAGCCCGGCATTTTACCGCATCCTTCGACGTCATCAGGATCGGCACTGCGTCCCCAAAGGACAGATCCTCGGGAACGAACACATGATGGTCCGGGAAGGGATGACGGATCGGATGAATGCCGAAGGCTTCGAGCTGGTCGAAGAACCGCTCGGGACGTCCGATGCCCGCCACGGCGTGAACCGCGCGCCCGGCCATCGTCCCGATCGGCACGATGCGCGACGGATCATCGAGCGAGCGCAGCACACCACCGCCCAGCGCCATCGGATAACACGGCACCTCGCCCAGCGCGGTCACCAGCGCGGGCGACAACGCGCCGTGTGCGATCACAAGGTCGACCTCGCCGAGGCGACCGAGCGGCTCGCGCAACGGCCCGGCCGGCAGCAGCAGTCCATTGCCGAGCGTTGCCGGGTCAACGACTGCAATCTCCATCGCCCGCCCGAGGCGGTAATGCTGCATGCCATCGTCGGACACGATCACGTCGCAACCCGGATGCAAGCGCAGCAACTCACGCGCAGCCGCGGGCCGATCGCGCCCGACGACCAGCGGACAGGCGCACGACGACGCCAGCAGCACCGGTTCGTCGCCGTAGACGGCCGGATCGCCGTCGGCAGGCACCTGCGCCACGCCTGTCACCGTTCCCCCGTGACCGCGACTGACGATGCCCGGCGAATACCCCGCGGCACGCAGACGTGCGACCAGCCATTGCACCACCGGCGTCTTGCCGCTACCGCCCACGGCAATATTGCCGACAACGATCACCGGCACGGGCAGCCGCTCGACGCGCGTGCGCTGCCGGCGCATACGGGCGAGCACACCGAAAAGCAGGGAAAGCGGATACAGCAGCCAGGCGAAGGCGCCGCGCCGGCGCCAGAACGCAGGAGCCCGGGCCGGCATGTCAGCGAATCACTGCGCCGGCGCCTGGGTTGCAAACGTGACGTGACCAAAGCCGGCGCGCTGCGCGGCCTGCATGACGTCAATCACGTTCTGGTGCGCCGCCTTGGCATCGGCATTGATCACGACGACCGGTTCGCTGCCACCGCCCGGTGCAGCCTTGCCGAGCGCCGTGGCAAGCGACTCGATGCTGCGATCGGCCACCGGCTGGCGATTGATGGTCACCTCGCCCGCCGCCGTGACGGCCACGATGATCTCGTTGGGGACGGATTCCGCGCCGGCGGATTCTGCAGACGGCAGATTGATCTCCAGTCCCGAGGTCTTCGAAAAGGTCGTCGTCAGCATCAGGAAGATGATGATGACGAGCACGACGTCGATGAGCGGGATCAGGTTGATCTCGGGCTCGGCACCTCGGCTGCCGCGGCGGAAGTTCATGCTGGACGCCCTCAGTCGCGACGCTCGCCGTGCGCGACTTCGACAAGTTTGATCGCCTGCTGCTCCATGTCGATGACCAGATCATCGATCAGGGCCCGGAAGTGGCGCCAGAAGATCATCGCCGGGATTGCAATGATGAGGCCGATGCCCGTCGTGTAGAGCGCAATCGAAATACCCTTCGCGAGCTGCGCCGGATTGGCGCCATTGACGCCCTGCGACGCAAAGATGTCGATCATGCCGATGATGGTGCCGAACAGCCCCAGCAATGGGCTGATCGCCGCGATCGTGCCAAGGGTGGTCATGAAGCGTTCGAGTTCGTGCGCAACCGCCCGGCCCGTTTCCTCGATCGCCTCCTTCATCATCTCCCGCGGGCTGCTGACGTTGCGCAGGCCCGCAGCCAGCACGCGCCCCAGCGGCGAATGCGCACCGACGCGCTCGACCATCGCCGTCGACACCCCGTGCTGACGGAGATCGTTCAGCACGTTGTCGAGCAGACCCGCCGGCGCCACGCGCGAACGACGCAACGTGACCGAGCGCTCGATGATCAGCGCCAGCGCCACGACCGAAGCCAGAATCAAAGGCCAGATTGGCCAGCCCACTGCCTGGATGATCGCGAACACGCTGTCAGGTCTCCGGTATGCAAAGGCGGAACTTTAGCGCTGCCGTACCGGGCCGACAAGGGCGAGCGCTCCACCTAATGACAATGGGAAGCCCCCAAACGGCATGAACAAGGATGTGCCGCGGCAGGGAGAAGCAATCCACAGAAGCTGTGGATAACTTTGTGGGTTCTTTCTGGATGTCGCCCCGAAACCCAATGATGGCAAGCCTCCGGACACTCCGATGCAAAATTGTGCAACAAATTACATCGTTTAAAAACAAATAGTTATAAATACACCCCTTGAAGATCAAGGACTTGCATCAACAGGCTTGACACGTGGGGGCGGCTGTGGATTCCGATACAATCCGCACATGCTCGACGCAGCCATTTCCTCCGATAACACCCCCTCGCGGCCGCCCGCGGGCCCGATTCCGCAGATCCTGACCGTATCGGCGCTCAACAGGCTCGCACGCGAGGCCCTCGAGGCTGCCCTGCCCCTCATGTGGATCGCAGGCGAGATCTCGAACCTGACCCGTGCGGCCTCTGGCCATCTTTACTTCACGCTCAAGGACGCCAACGCGCAGGTGCGCTGCGCGATGTGGCGCAACCGCGCACAATTGCTCGCCTTCCGGCCCGAGAATGGAATGCGTGTCGAAGTGCGTGCGCTGGCGACCCTGTACGAGGCGCGCGGCGACTACCAGCTCAATGTCGAGACCATCCGGCCGGCGGGCATCGGCGACCTCGCCGAAGCCTTTCGCAGGCTGAAGGACAAGCTGGCCGCAGAGGGTCTGTTCGACCCGGCGGGCCGCCTCCAACTGCCGCGCTTCCCGCGCGGGATCGGCATCGTCACGTCGCCGGCGGCGGCGGCGCTGCGCGACGTACTGGTCACATTGCAGCGACGCGCGCCCCACGTTCCGGTCGTGCTGTACCCCGCGCCGGTCCAGGGCGCGGACGCCGCGGGCCGGCTGCTCGATGCGCTGATGACGGCCGGACGTCGCGCCACCGGCGACGGCATCGACGTCCTTCTGCTGGTCCGCGGCGGTGGCAGCCTGGAAGACCTCTGGTCTTTCAATGACGAAGCCCTCGCACGCGCGATCCACGCCTGTCCGCTGCCCGTGGTCAGCGGCGTGGGGCACGAAACCGACTTCACCATCGCCGACTTCGTCGCCGACCTCCGCGCGCCGACGCCCACCGGCGCGGCCGAGCTCGCGACCGCCGGCTGGCATGCCGCCACTGGCGAAACCGCTGCGATCGCCGGGCGCTTGCAGCGCAGCATCGCACGTCGGCTGGAAGGCCTCGAGCAACGGGTGGACCGCGCGTCGCTCCGGCTGGTGCATCCGCGCGAACGCCTGCGGCGCGCCGCGGACGAACTCGAGGTTCAAGGCAAGCGACTGCGGCGGGCGATGCATCACCAGATCGAACGTGCGCATTTCCGCCAGGCCGCGCTGGATCTCCGTCTGGCGCGCGCACGCCCCATGTTGTCCGCCAAGCTGGACCGACTGGCGGTGCTTGAGGGACGGCTCGAGCGCGCCGCGCATCAGCTGCTCGCAGCACGGCACAGCAGGCTCGAGGCGCTCGAATCGCACCTCCAGCATCTCAGCCCCGAATCGGTGCTGGCACGCGGCTATGCCATCGCCCGCGACGCGGATGGCAATGTGCTGCGTTCGGCACGGCAGGTCGCCAACGAAGACGTGGTCGACGTCCAGCTCGCCGACGGGACACTGCGAACCCGCGTGACGGGACTCGGTCTATGATGGATCGGTGAAACGAAGGGCGCCTGGGCTTCCACGCCTTTCGTCACGCTCCGGGAGCGCCTAAGATGTCGGCCTCCAGGATTGTCACTGACACACAATCCTGACTAGAATAGTCGGGCTTTCCCCCGAGAATCCCGAGAACCTGCAAAAGGAGAGACACATGGAACACACCCTGCCCGCCCTGCCGTATGCCAAGGACGCCCTGGCTCCGCACATTTCGGCCGAAACGCTCGAGTTCCACTACGGCAAGCACCACCAGGCCTACGTGACCAACCTGAACAACCTGATCAAGGGCACCGAGTACGAGAACCTCGACCTCGAAGCCATCATCAAGAAGGCGCCGGCCGGCGGCATCTACAACAACTCCGCCCAGGTCTGGAACCACACCTTCTTCTGGAACAGCATGAAGCCGAACGGCGGCGGTGAGCCGACCGGCGCGCTGGCTGACGCCATCAAGGCCAAGTGGGGTTCGTTCGAGGACTTCAAGAAGGCCTTCCAGACCTCGGCCGTGGGCAACTTCGGTTCGGGCTGGACCTGGCTGGTGAAGAAGGCCGACGGCTCGGTCGACATCGTCAACATGGGCGCCGCCGGCACTCCGCTGACCACCGGCGACACCGCACTGCTCTGTATCGACGTGTGGGAGCACGCCTACTACATCGACTACCGCAACCGTCGTCCGGACTTCGTCGCCACCTTCCTCGACAAGCTGGCCAACTGGGACTTCGCGGCGCAGAACTTCGCCTGATCCCTGCCGGCCCGGTCCAGCGGATCCGGGCCTTCGCAGCTGCGAAAGCGACCCCTTGTGGTCGCTTTCGCGTTTTTCGGCCCCGCGCCTTTCGACACGCCCGCTCCTGCTCGCCCCCATGCTCGACATCCTCTATCGCGACGAATGGCTGGTGGCCATCCACAAGCCTTCCGGCTTGCTGGTGCACCGCAGCCCGATCGCAGCCCGTGATGAACGCTTCGCGGTGCAACTGCTGCGGGACCAGATCGGACGCAGGGTCTTCCCCGCACACCGCCTGGATCGCGGCACCTCGGGCGTGCTGTTGTTCGCGCTAGACGCCGCGATGGCTGCGGCACTGGGCGCACAGTTCGAGGCGCGGACGGTCGCGAAGCGCTACGTCGCCGTCGTACGTGGCCATCCGCCCGAGGCGGGCGCCATCGACCATCCGCTCGTCCGCAAGCTCGACGCGATCGAGCGCAGGCACGGCGTGGGCGCAGGCCGGCGGGACGCTCTGCCTGAAGACGAGGACGATGATTCCGCAGCAGACGGACAGAAGACCGAGGGCGCTGCCGCCGCCCTACCCGCGCTGACGCATTTCCGCCGGCTGGCGACCGTCGAGCTGCCCCACGCCGTCGACCGTTACCCGACCAGCCGTTACGCCCTCGTCGAACTCACACCGGAAACCGGCCGTCGTCATCAGTTGCGCCGCCACCTCAAGCACCTCTCGCACCCGATCATCGGCGATGCCACCTACGGCAAGGGTCGGCACAACCGGCTGTTCCAGACCCTGTTCGGCTGCCAGCGCCTGCTGCTCGCCTGCACCACGCTGACCTTCATACACCCGGCAACGGGGGTCCTCCTGAACATCACGGCTCCGCTGGCTGACGATTTCGGCGCCGTGCTCCGACAACTGGGCTGGGACGCGGCCGTGACGGGCTGATCTCGCGCCCAGTCCCCAGCGACGGCATTTTCAAGGCACAATCGACGCTCCACAGGCAGGCGGTACCAAGCTGGCACCGCGATGCCGTCCACCCCGACCACCCAGGTACATCGATGAATCCGCTGCTCCAGGTACGCCAGCACGGCCAGCAGATCTGGCTCGACAACCTCTCCCGCACCTTGCTCAACGACGGTCACCTCGCACGCTTGATCGCAGAAGACGGCGTCGCCGGCGTGACCACGAACCCTGCGATCTTCCACAAGGCAATCGCCGGCGGGCGCTACTACGAAGACGACCTGGCTGCCCTCAAGCAGCAGCCCCTGAGCGCCGAGGCACGCTACGAGGCGCTCGTGATTCCGGATGTCCAGCGCGCCTGCGACCTGCTTGCGCCCCGGCATCGCGACAGTGGCGGCAATGCCGGATATGTCAGTCTCGAGGTCTCACCGGCGCTGGCGCACGACGCGGACGGCACGGTCGCGGCCGGCCTGCGGCTCAGGGCCGCGGTGAACCGGCCCAACCTGCTGATCAAGGTGCCCGCCACCCCGGCTGGCGTCGAGGCCATCGAACGCCTCATCGGCGAAGGCGTCAGCGTCAACGTGACCCTGATGTTCTCGCTCGCACACGTCGAGGCGGTGGCGAGCGCCTACCTGCGGGGCCTTTTGCGACTGTGCGCGGCTGGCGGCGATCCGTCGACGGTGATGTCCGTCGCGAGCCTCTTCCTGTCGCGCGTTGACAGCTTGGTCGACAAGCAACTCGATGAACTCGGCGGCGACGCGCTCGCCCTGCGTGGCAAGAGCGCAGTGGCAACGGCCAAGCTCGCCTACCAGCGCTATCTGGCGCGCTTCCACGGCGAGGAATTCAGCGCGCTGAACGCGAAAGGCGCTCGCCCCCAGTACATGTTGTGGGCCAGTACCGGCACCAAGAATCCCGCCTACAGCGACCTCCTGTACGTGGAGCCGCTGATTGGTGCGGAAACGGTCAACACGCTGCCCGACGCCACGCTCGACGCCCTGCGCGACCACGGCCGCGTCGACGCGACGCTGGACCGGGACGTGGATGCGGCCAAGGCGCAGTACGCCGCGCTCGAGCGTGTGGGTGTCGACCTCGACGCCGTGGGCGAACGCCTGCAGCGGGAAGGCCTGGCACAGTTCGAACAGGCTTTCGCCGCGCTGCTGGAACTCACCGCCTGAGTCCGCACGTCTTCCAATGCAAAAGGGCCGCGCTCGGGCGGCCCTTCTTTTTTCAGCGGAGCTTTCCGTTCAGGCCACGGTAAGCTTCGGCGCCTGACGCACCAGGGCGGAGCGGCCGACACCGCGCTGGTCGCCGGCTGCCGTCAGCAACTCCTTCATGTCCAAGATCAGGACGATCTGGCCGTTCGACAGCGTCGTCACGCCCGCGACGCCCTTCGGACGGAAGTCGTCGAGCGACTTGATCACCGCGTCCTCGCGGCCGGCAAAGCTGTCGATCGCGAGAATGAAGGACAGCTCGGCTGCCTGCATCAGCACCCCGTATTGAGGGACGCGCTCCTGCGGCCAGCCGATCAGCGACGCCAGCGGCAGGATCTGCAGCACTTCGCCGCGCACGACCATCGTCGCCTTTGCGCCCACGTCCTGGATGTTCGCCGGATCGATCGGCAAGATCTCCCGCACCATAGACAGCGGCACAGCGAAGGGCTGGTCGCCCAGCCGCACCAGCAGCACAGGAAGGATCGCCAGCGTCAGCGGCAGGTTGATGATGAAAGTCGTGCCCTTGCCCAGTTGCGAGCGGATCTCGATCGAGCCATTGAGCTTCTGGATGTTGGTGCGCACCACGTCCATGCCCACGCCACGGCCGGAGACGTCCGATACCTGTTCGACGGTGGAGAAGCCGGGCAGGAAGACCAGGTTGTAGCTCTGGCGCTCATCCATCGTGCTCGCTTCCTCATCCGTGATGAGGCCTTTCGCGAGCGCCTTGGCGCGCAGGCGCTCGGCGTCCATGCCGCGCCCGTCGTCCGCAACCAGGATGACGATGTGGTCGCCTTCCTGGCGCGCCTCGAGGCGGACATTCGACTTCTCGGGCTTGCCCGCTGCGATACGACCGGCAGGCTCCTCGACACCATGGTCAACCGCGTTGCGAATGAGGTGGATGATCGGATCAGCAAGGTCCTCGATCATCGTCTTGTCGATCTCGGTCTCCTCACCCGCCAGGACGAGTTCGACATCCTTGCCGAGGTTGCGTGCGAGGTCGCGGGCAATCCGCGGGTACTTCTGGAACAGGCGGCCAACTGGCTGCATGCGGGTCTTCATCACCGCGTTCTGCAGGTCGGACACCAGCAGGTCGAGCTGGCTCACCGCCAGATCGAGCGCATGCAGGGTCTCGGTGTCATTGCGGCCGCTGAGGATGTCGCTGCGCAGCGCATTCAGGCGGTTCTTCGTCAGGCCGATTTCACCCGACAGGTTCAGGACCTGGTCGAGGCGCGCGGTGTCGACCCGGATCGAGTTGTCGCGCTGGCGCTCGGTGTCACGCCTGCCGCTCGGCCCGGTGGCGCCCGGCTTGTCGATCGCGCGCCGCCCGATCGCAGCCTTGATGATCGCCTCGGGCGACTCTGCCGGCGCTTGCACGGCCGGCAAGGTCTGCGCAGGCGCCGCAACGGCAGCCTTGGGCTGCACCACCGTCTTGCCGGTCACGGCCGAATAGAGCACGTCCCAGTCGGGCTCGCCCGGCTTCGGGATCGCCATGGGCGCAACAGGCGCCGCCTGCGCCGCGCCAGACAGTCGAACCTGCTCGCCGGCCAGGGCCGCCTTGAGTGCCGCAATCAGCGCAGGGTCGGCCGCAGGCGGCTGAGTCCCGTGCTCGAGCTGGCCGAACATGTCGCGCACGGCCGAAGTCGCCGCCAGGATGACATCCATCGTTTCCGGGGTCACCGACAGCTCGCTGTTGCGCAGTTTGTCGAACAGATTCTCGGTCAGATGGCACACGTTGACCAATTCGGTCGCATTCAGGAAGCCTGCGCCGCCCTTGATCGTGTGAAAACCGCGGAAGATGTCGTTGAGCAGGCCGACGTCGTCTGGCGAACGTTCGAGATCGACCAGCTTGTTGTCTACCCCCGATAGAAGGTCCCCGGCCTCGATGAGGAAGTCCTGAAGCAGGTCCTCCATTCCGGCAAAATCACTCATGGCTGTTTGGCTCCAATCTCTCATCAGCGGGTGCCCCGGCCTCTGCTGCGGGCACCCGTCAAGGTCAGGTCTTCAGGTACGCGACATCAGGGGTAGCGACGTCAGCGTCACGACGCGGCTCAGAACCCGAGGCTCTCGAGCAGGTCGTCCACCTGGGCCTGCGTGGTCACGACGTCGGGTCGTTTGCCGTCGATGACCGGACCATTCATCAGGTTTATCTTGTGCTCGAACTTCAGATTCGGCGGAGCGGTTTCGAGCAGCACCTGCAACAGCTGGCTCTCCAGTGTCTGCGCGAGCTCGACCACACGCTTGATAACCTGCCCGGTCAGGTCCTGGAAATCCTGCGCCATCATGATTTCCATCAGCTGGGCGTTGGTCGCACGGCTATTCGCATCGACCGTGCCGAGGAAATCGCGGGTCTCGGCACTCAGCTGACGGAACTCGTCAGGCGACAGCTGTCCGGCGAAAAGCTGATCCCAACGTCCGCGCAGGGCACCGGCTCCGCTTTGCAGACCGTCCTGCAGCGGACGGGCGATGTCCGTCGCATTGAGCACCCGGCTCGCCGCCTGCTCGGTCATCTGCGCGATGTAGTCGAGTCGCTGACGGGCGTCGGGCATCGCGACGGCAAATTCCTGCAGCGCCTGGTTGAGTCCCAACTCACGCAGCGTGTCGTGCAATTGGCGTGTCATCTGGCCAAGGCGGTTGAACACGGCCTCGCCCTCCGCATCGGCGGCCGGCGGCTCAGAGGCTGCGGCGGGGGCGGCGCCCGCCTCCGCAGCCACTGCGTCGAACAGGGCCTGGAGCTCGTCGTTGTCCCCCGATCCGTCGGCAGAGGGGGCTACCACGGCAGGCGCAGGTTTCGGCGCGGGCGTCGATGCGCCCGCAGGCTCGGATGCAATGCTGTCAAACAGCGCCTGCAGGTCGTCCGAGTCGCCCGATTCGTCTAGTCTTGCCTTTTTGCTCATGTCAGGCTCCAGCTATGGACGCGCCGCCGTTCAGGCGGAGTGCCCCATCTTCTCGAAGATCTTCTGCATCTTCTCCGACAGTGTCGCGGCCGTGAAAGGCTTCACAATGTAGCCGCTCGCACCCGCCTGCGCCGCCGCGATGATGTTCTCCTTCTTTGCCTCGGCGGTGATCATGAGCACCGGCAGGTGCTTGAGATGGGGCGAACGACGGATCGTCTGCAGCAGGGTCAGACCGTCCATGTTGGGCATGTTCCAGTCGGTAACGACGAAGTCGAACTGCCCGCTGTTGAGCTTCTGCAGCGCGATCGCGCCATCCTCGGCCTCATCGACGTTCGTGAAACCCAGCTCCTTGAGCAAGTTGCGGACGATGCGCCGCATGGTCGAGAAATCATCGACGACGAGGAATTTCAGTTTGGGGTCGGACATTGTGTTCTCCAGATTCGGCAGCACTCGCCGCTCAGGCGGCCCGCTGCGCCCGTTCCAGCATCGGACGCAAGGTGTCAGCGAGTACATCGGCGTCGAATTTTGCCACGTAGGCATCCACACCCACACGCTTGCCCATCGCCCGGTTGGCCTCGGACGACAGCGAGGAATGCATCACGACCGGAATGTTCTCGAAACGGGGGTCGGCCTTGATGTTGCGCGTCAGGACATAGCCGTCCATCTCCGGCATCTCGGCATCGACCATGATGAGGTCGATCTCCTCGGTCAGGTCGCGCCCGACCAGATCGCAGTGGTCGGCGATGCTGATGAGCCGGGTCCAGGCTTCCATGCCATTCACCGCATGCTTGTGGCGCACGCCGAGCTTGTCGAGCACCTCGGTGATCTTGCGCCGAGCCACACCCGAGTCATCGACGAAGAAGACGTTGACTTCATGCCCGTTGTGGAGCGGCGCGATGTTGCCGACGACTGCATCGCCGAAGGTATTCGCCATGATCGTCTCCACGTCGAGGATGGAGACGAGGCGGCCGTCGGGCAGTTCGGTGATCGCGGTGATGTAGCTCTGCGTGCCGGCCGAAACGTTATCCGGCGTGCGCACCTTCTCCCAGTCGACCCGGATGATGCGGTCGACTTCCTGCACCAGGAAACCCAGTGTGCGCTTGCTGTACTCGGTCACCATCATCGAGCCGCCAAGCGCCATGCCCGGCTCGGACACCCCGAGAATGCTCGACAACGAGAGCACCGGGATCACGTTGCCACGCAGGGAAATCAAGCCTTCGACACCGCGCGGCATGTTGGGGGTGCGTGTGATGAAGGGGGTCGTGCAGACTTCGCGCACCTTGAACACGTTGATGCCGAAGTTTTCCGTCGTGCCGAGCGAGAACAGCAGGATCTCCATGCAGTTCGAGCCGGCCAGCGTCGTGCGGCTATCGACCGATTCAAGCAGGGCGTGGTCCTTATCAGCTTTCAACATGGTGTTCCTCACTTCGTATCGCCTTTGTGGCCGCGCTCGGCCAGCAGCCGGGCCAGCGTCTGGGCCAGGCGCTGCGGTTCGAACTTGGGCACGTACTCATCCACGCCGACCGACATCCCGAGCTGCTGATTCGACATGCCCGACAGCGATGAATGCATCAGCACGGGAACGCCGGCAAAGCGGCGGTCCGACTTGATCTGCTTGGTCAGGATGTAGCCGTCCATCTCCGGCATCTCGACGTCGGTCAGCACCAGGCTGACGAGATCCGTGACCTTGCGTCCGGTGGCATCGGCAAGTGCCGCGACCTTCTTGAGCTCTTCCCACGCCTGGCGGCCATTGACCGACCCGACGTAGCGCACCCCCAACGCGTCGAGCGTCTGGGAGATCTGGCGGCGGGCGACCGAGGAGTCGTCGGCGAAGAACACCACGTGCTCATTCGCATCGGGCAGGCGCTCGATATCCTTGAACATGAAGTCGTCGTCATAGTTGGTGGTCTCCGACAACACCTTCTCGACGTCGAGCATCATGACGAGCTTCTTGTCGGCAAGCTCGGTCACCGCAGTGACGAGGCCGCCGAGGTTGGCCGTCAGCATGTCGGGCGGCACGCGCATCTGCGACCAGTCCAGTCGCAGGATGGTGTCGACCGCCTCGACCAGGAAGCCCTGGGTGTGGCCGTTGTACTCGGTGACGATCATGATGTCGCGTGGCGTTTCGACGCCGATGCCGACGTAGCGCGCCAGATCGACCACCGGCACCAGCACCCCGCGCAGGCTGACCATGCCTTCGACCGAGGCCGGCATCTCGGGCGCGGCGGTGATCTTGGGCGTGCGCATCACCTCGCGCACCTTGAAGACGTTGATGCCGAACGTCTCGCGTCGTCCCGTGCGCGAATCCACGCCCAGCGTGAACAGCAGAATCTCGAGCTTGTTGGTGCCCGCAAGCCGGGTACGGGCATCGATATTCTTGAGCAGATCGGACATTTTTTCCCCCGCCTCCGGCGGTCAATACGGGCCGCGAAAGCGACCTCGTGTTTCACACATAACGGCCCGTCCATGACGGACTTGAGCCGAAAATCAACGCACCTGCGCAGGACCGCCCACGGGCGTGACCCCCGCGTCACCGGCGCCTGTCCCGGATGGCAGCCCACCCTGGATGCGATCGCCGATCTCCGCGCCTTCATCGCCGCCGCGCACCTCGACGCCGGTCGTGCTCGAAGCGCCGCGCAAGGCCTCTTCCGTCGTCTTGTTGAGCACGATGATGCTGATGCGGCGATTGATCGGATCGAACGGGTCGTCCCGATTCAGCGGGATCGTGTCGGCGAGGCCGACCACGCGCACCATCTTCCCGGCCTCGAGTCCGCCAGCCACCAACTCCCGCCGCGATGCATTGGCGCGGTTCGATGACAGCTCCCAGTTCGAGAAGCCGCGCTCGCCGCCGGCGTACTGCGCGGAGTCGGTATGCCCGGAGAGACTGATCCGGTTGTCGACATCGTTCAGCGCCCGCGCAATCTCGCGTAGGAGTTCACGCGTGTAGGGCCTCAGTTCGGCGCTCGACGAGGTGAACATCGGCCTGTTCTGCTCATCCACGAGCTGTATCCGCAGCCCCTCGGTCGTGATGTCCATCAGGATCTGGTTCTTGAACTGGCGCAAGGAGGCATTCGCCTCGATGATCGCCTCGAGCCGTCCCTTGAGGTCGATCAGCCGCGAGCGCTCCCGACGCTCGGCCAGTTGCTCGGCCGCGAGTTCGGCATCGGTCTTGCGCTTGCCGCCCGCCGCGTCGAGGTTGATGGCACGGGAGCTTGCCACGTCGCCCCGCTTGACCTGCCCCACCGAGCGCGTCAGATCCTCACCCCCGCCCTGCAGGATGCTCGAGCTGTCACCCGTTCCCTCGCCCCCCTGCATCGCCACCTTGAGCGGGTTCTGGAAGTAATCCGCGATCCCTTCGAGGTCACCCTGTGCCGTGGACCCCAGCAGCCACATTAGCAGGAAGAAGGCCATCATCGCCGTGACGAAGTCGGCATAGGCGATCTTCCACGCACCACCGTGCGCGCCACCACCGCCCTTCTTGATGCGTTTGACGACGATGGGCTGCTGGGTGTCGTCGCTCATGACGCCTCCAGCTCAAGCCGGTCGATCGACTGCGTGTGCATCCTCAACCCTTGCGGCTCTTGATCTCTTCCTCGAGCTCGACGAAGCCCGGGCGATCGTTTGCATACAGCACCTTCCGTCCGAACTCGATCGCGACCTGCGGCGCATAGCCGTTCATGCTCGCCAGCAGCACCACCTTCATGACCTGGTAGATCTTGCCGCTCTCTTCCACCTTCTGCTCGAGCTGGCTGGCGATCGGCGAGACGAAGCCGTACGACACCAGGATGCCGAGGAAGGTACCGACCAGTGCGCCACCGATCATCTTGCCGAGCACCGCCGGCGGCTGCCCGACCGAGCCCATGACGTTCACCACCCCCATCACCGCCACCACGATACCGAAAGCCGGCAGCGCGTCCGCGACCTTGGAAACGATGTGCGGCGCCTGGTGCGCCTCCTGATGGTGCGTCTCGATCTCCATGTCCATCAGGTTCTCGATCTCGAACGCATTCAGGTTCCCGCCGACCATCATGCGCAGATAGTCGGTCAGGAATTCGATCGCATGGTGGTCGGCGGCGACGTTGGGATACTTTGCGAATATGGGGCTTGATTCGGGATTCTCGATGTCGCCCTCGATCGACATCAGGCCCTCCTTGCGGACCTTCGCCAGAATTTCGTAGAGCAGGGCCAGCAGGTCAACATAGAGCGCCTTGTTGTAGGGCGAGCCCTTCAACACGGACGGAAGGGCAGCCATCGTTGCCTTGATCGCCTTCGGGCCATTGCCTGCCACGAAGCCGCCGATCATCAGGCCGACGATCGCGAGGTACTCCATCGGCACCCACAATGCGGCCAGGCTGCCGTGCACCGCATAGGTTCCCAGCGAGGCAGCAAGAATGATGACGTAGCCAATGATCAGAAACACCGGTCACTCCAGGTGGAATTTCGCTGCGGCAGAGCCTAGCCACAACCGTATCGACAGTCTCGTGATTTTTAACGTCTCTGTCCTGCAAAACTTGAGTCGGACGTGATCGACGATGCAGCGCCGCAAACAAAAGGGCCGCCCGACTGCTCGGGCGGCCCTGCCTTCGTGGAGTATCCGGTCGCGCCGGAAAGGCTCCGCCGTATCGATCAGGCTGTGGCTGCGGCCGGCTTGCGACGTGTTGCGGGACGCGCCTGGGTGGTGCGGCGCGACTTGCCCGCACGCGAGGGCATGTTGCACAGCCCGCACACGTAGTCCTGCACCGGATCATGCGCGTGTGCCACGTAGTGGCCGCCGCAGGCCTTGCACGGCGCCATCTGCAGCAGATCGGCGTCGAAGAAGCGCACCAGCGTCCAGGCACGGGTCAAGCTCAGCACCGGCTCCATGACGTTGCATTCGATGTGGTCGAGGTACAGGTGGTAGGCCTTGATGATGGCGTCCAGCCCCGCAAGCCCCGCACGCTCGCAGTAGAAACGGTGCAGCGCCATGAACAGCGACGAGTGCACGTTCGGCTGCCAGGTCATGAACCAGTCGGTCGAGAACGGCAGCATGCCCTTTGGCGGCGAGACGCCACGGACTTCCTTGTAGATCTTCAGCAGTTTCTCGCGGCTGAGGCGGGTTTCAACCTCGAGCATCTGCATGCGCGCGCCCAGTTGAACCATCTCGACGGCACGGCGGATGTCCTCCGCCTCTTCGATCACGCTCTTGTTCTTCATGTCTTGCTCCTCAGGCCGCCCCGGTTGCCGCCTTGCCCGCCGCGAGGATCGCGGCATGCAGACCTGCGCTCGACGCATCGCGCCCCTCGCCAGCCATCAGGCGTGCGAGTTGGGCATCGTCGAAACGGAAACAGGGTACCAGCATCTGGCTGCCGGCCATTCTCACGAGTTTGGCCGCAGTCATCGATTCGATCACGTCAGCCAGCTCATCACCGATGCCGAGACGGAACATTGCGGTCGCCCGATCGCTACGCAACATCTGCTGCGCCAGCATCAGGTAGGCCAGATTCAGCTCACGTATCTCGGTCTGGAAGTCGGGTCGATCCATAGTTTTCCAATCCCTTTCAGGGATGAACGGACCCGAACTTAAAGTAAATCCTCAGTATCAGCAAGTTACAAAGTCACACACAGATGGATTCGACCCCGTCGAACCGTTGCCCAAGTGCAACAACGGGCGCCGAATTCAGGATGTGGCATGAACGACCTGGGCGCTCATCACGCAATTGCGGCCCCGCTCCTTGGCGAGGAAGGCACCGCGGTCAGCGAGCTTGATCAGGGCATCGGCGTTGGCCATCGACGGCTCGCGCATGGCAACGCCGACGCTGACCGTCAGCCTCACCCGCGGCCCACCGGTGTCGATCGGCATGTCGTGCGCGGCGCTGCGCAAGCGTTCCGCGCAACCCAGCGCCGCGGACAGGTCGGTGTCCGGACAGATCACCAGAAACTCGTCGCCACCGGTGCGGCAAATGACATCCTGCGCGCGCAAGGCGCCGCGCAGCGTCGCCGATATCTGGCGCAAGGCAATGTCGCCGACGTCGTGGCCATGTGCGTCGTTGATTTCCTTGAAGCCGTCGAGGTCGACCAGCATGACCGACAACGGACGGCTATGGCGCGCAGCGGCCGCCCACTCCATCTGGATACGGTCGATCGCGAAGCGACGGTTCGGGATGCCGGTCAGCGCATCCGTCATCGCGGCTTCCTGCAGGCGCCGGTTCGAAATCGAAAGCTCCGCGGCGAAATGACGGAGTTCCTCGCGTTCGCGCTCCAGCTCGCGCTGCAGTGTCACGGTGCGGCGTCCGGCCCGCAGCCGGACCGCGAGCACCGCCGGCCTGATCGGCCTGAGGATGAAATCGTCTGCCCCCGCCGCTGCAGCCTCCTCGAGAAGTCCGTCGTCGTCCGCATCGAGCAGCGCCAGGATGTGCAGTGTGCGCCCGAAACGCGTGGTGCGAAGCGCGCGCACGAGCGACGCACCGCAGTTCTCACCCAACCAGTCGACCAGCAGCAGGCATGGCTGAACGTCGATGGCGCTCTCGATCGCCTGCGTGCAATCCGCCTGCTCATGCACGCTGAACCCCGACTCCTCGAGCAGCACCCGCATGTGCGCGCGCTCGGAAGCATCACCCGCGACGATCAACACCGGCATGTCGCTGCCCGGCTGGGTCGTGGTCGGATCCGCCGCGCTCGCCGCCGGCTTCGATTCCGTCTCGTCCGCTGCACACAGGCTGCCGAAAGCCGGGGCACGCGCCGTGCCGATCTGCAGCAGCTTGCCCCACTCGCCCCACTCCCGCGCGATGCGCTCGCACAGCGAGACGAAATCCCCGCGCGGCAGTCCCAGCCGCCCGGCAAGCTGCAGCATGGCCGGCATCAGCCGCGCCTGCTCCGACTCGGGGGCGAGGCACAACTGGGCAATCGCCCGCGACAGCACCAGACACTGCACGAGCCCCGCCTCACGCGAGCCCTCGGCAAAATCCGTGAGCTCGGGACGCTCGAAGCACAGCACCGGATTGACCAGTTGCGTGGGCACACCCCAGTCGATCAGCATCGCCGCACCGAGCTCGCAGTGGGTCATCGCAAATGCCGTCTGCTCGAGATCGAGCTGGCGCAGCTGCGGTGATCGCGCCACCTCCTTAAGGAGACGCGAGAAGTCGGCCGGATAGAGGGTCGCGAGCGCGAGTTCGCCAACGCGCGCGAGCAGGCCCAGGCTGAACGCTTCGTCGGCCGGAACGACACGCACCCGCTGGACGAGCGCCTGCATCGAAAGCGCCATCAACAGCGACGACGACCAGAAGCGCCCGTAATCGAAGCCCTCGCACGCCCCCTTGCGGTAGTTGGAGAGCAAGGAGAAACCCAGCGCCAGGGTCCTGACGGCCGGCAGCCCCAGCACCATCAAGGCTTCCTGGACCGAGACCACGGCACGCCGGTTCTCTGCCACAAGGCCGTTCGCGGCCTTTATGAGGCGCCCGACGAAGGCCGGGTCGCTCTTGATCACCCGTGCCAGCTCCGCCATCGACACATCGGCAGACTGAGTCAGACGGATGATGGCAATTGCGACACCCCGCGGCGATGGCAGGTCACCCACAGCCTTGAGCTGCTCGAAACGCTTGATGTCGATCGGAGGGGGCATGGACGAACCGCGATGGCCTCATGAAATGCCGCAATATTGCGACCGATCAGGACTCTAGCCGCTCCACGACCTGCTGTCAGCGGGGGGAACCCTAATTTCCGGGGCTTTCCGCGAATCCCGTCACAGTCGGCACCCGCCCGCCGGCGGCAGGCGAAAAACACGTAGAATTCACGCCGCCCTCACTTTCGTGGCATTCCATGAATTTCTGCTCGAACTGCGGCGCTGCCGTCGAATTCCGCGTCCCGGCCGGGGACAGCCTGCCGCGCCACGTGTGCCCTCAGTGCGGCACGATCCACTACCAGAATCCGAAGCTGGTCGTGGGCGCGCTGGCCGAATGGGAGGACCGCATCCTGCTGTGCCGCCGTGCTATCGAGCCGCGCCTGGGCTTCTGGACGCTGCCTGCCGGTTTCATGGAGAACGAGGAAACCACGGCGCAGGCCGCCGCCCGGGAAACCGCCGAGGAGGCCTGCGCACGCATCGAGGTGGGCGAGTTGTACACCCTGATCGACGTGCCCTACATCAGCCAGGTCCACCTGATCTATCGTGCCCGCCTGCTCGCCCTCGACTTTCGCCCCGGCGAGGAGTCGCTCGAGGTCGCGCTCTTCCGCGAGGACGAGATCCCGTGGGACGAGATCGCCTTCCGCAGCATCGCCCTGAGCCTGCGGCACTATTTCGACGATCGCCGAAGCGGCCGCTGGTCGTTCCACACCGCGAGCCTGCCACCTCCGCCGGGCTGGCCCATCCGCCCCACGGCATAAGCCTATAAGCGCATCAGGGTTGAGAAGCCCTTCTCCGCGGGCGATAATCCCCGGATTCTTCCCCGCCCGGCGGATCATGAGCAGCTACATCTTCGTCGTCATCAGCGCCGTCTTGGTGAACAACGTCGTCTTCGTGCGCATCCTGGGGCTATGCCCCTTCATGGGTGTGTCGAAGAAGCTCGAGACCGCCATCGGCATGGGTGCGGCGACCACCTTCGTGCTCACGCTCGGCTCCGGCTCGAGCTACCTGATCGACCACTATCTGCTGCAGCCCTTCGACCTGGGCTACCTGCGCACGCTGTCCTTCATCGTCGTCATCGCGGCGATCGTGCAGCTCACCGAACTCGTCATCCAGAAGACCAGCCCGCTGCTGCACCAGGTGCTGGGCATCTACCTGCCGCTGATCACCACCAACTGCGCCGTGCTCGGCGTGCCGCTGCTCAACGTCGGCATGAAGCACAACCTGCTCGAGTCGCTGCTGTTCGGCTTCGGCTCCTCGGTCGGCTTCACGCTCGCGCTGGTGCTGTTCGCCGGCATCCGCGAACGGCTGGAAGGCGCCGATGTGCCGGCACCTTTCAAGGGCACCGCCATCGCCATGATCACCGCCGGCCTGATGAGCCTGGCCTTCATGGGCTTCGCCGGCCTCGACCGCTTCCACTGAGATCCGCAGCCCGCGATCTCACCACGAACGAACAAGAATCCACGCAATGCTGACCGCCCTCCTCGTCATGACCGGCATCGCCCTCGTGCTCGGTGCGGCACTGGGCTACGCCGCCATCCGCTTCAAGGTGGAGGGCGACCCGCTGGTCGAGAAGATCGACGCCATCCTGCCGCAGACACAGTGCGGCCAGTGCGGCTATCCCGGCTGCAAGCCCTACGCCGAAGCCATCGCCAAGGGCGAAGCCGAGATCAACCAGTGTCCGCCGGGCGGCGAGGAAGGCATCCGCAAGCTCGCCGACCTGCTCGGGCGCGAGTTCAAGCCGCTGTCCGAAGAGCACGGCGTCGAGAAACCCAAGTCGGTCGCCGTCATCGACGAGCAGACCTGCATCGGCTGCACGCTGTGCATCCAGGCCTGCCCGGTCGACGCCATCGTCGGCGCTGCCAAGCAGATGCACACGGTGGTCGAGCCGCTGTGCACCGGCTGCGAGTTGTGCGTCGCACCCTGCCCGGTCGATTGCATCGCCATGGTGCCGGTCGCCGACACCGTGCAGACCTGGAAATGGAAGTACCCGGTGGTCGAAATCAGGAAAGCCGCATGATCACGCGCCTGTTCAAGTTCCACGGCGGCATCAAGCCCGACGCGCACAAGCACGAGTCGGCCGGCGCCCCCATCCAGCGCGCCCCGCTGCCCTCCCGTCTGATCGTGCCGCTGCGCCAGAGCACCCGCGCCACGGCGCGCTGCATCGTCGAAGTCGGGCAGAAGGTATTGAAAGGGCAGCGCATCGGCGAGCCCGAAGGCTTCCTCGGCACCGCGGTGCATGCCCCGACCTCGGGCACGGTCGTCGATTTCGGCCGCTATACCATGGCGCATGCCTCCGGGCTGGAGACGCGCTGCGTCGTCATCCAGCCTGATGGCGAGGACCGCTGGATCGAGCACGCGCCCTTCGACGCCGAGGCCGCGGGCCGCGAAACCACGCTCGCATGGCTGCGCGACTGCGGTCTCGTCGGCCTGGGCGGCGCCACCTTCCCGAGCCACGTCAAGCTCGGCAAGGGCAGCGGGGTCGACACGCTGATCCTGAACGGTGCCGAATGCGAGCCCTGGATCACCTGCGACGACCGCCTGATGCGCGAGCGCGCCGACGGCATCCTGGCCGGCGCCCGCATCCTGTACCGCCTCATCGGCGCGCGCGAGCTGGTCATCGGCATCGAGGACAACAAGCCCGAGGCCATCGAGGCGATGCGCGCCGCGGCCCAGCGCGTTGGCGACGCGGTGCGCATCCAGGCAGTGCCCGCGCTCTATCCCGCCGGCGGCGAGAAGCAGCTCATCCGCGTGCTCACCGGCATCGAGATCCCCTACGGCAAGCTTGGCGCCGACTACGGCGTGCAGTGCTTCAACGTCGGCACCGCACATGCGGTCTATCGCGCCATCGCGCACGGTGAGCCGCTGGTCAGCCGCATCGTCACGCTCACCGGCAACGTCGCCCGGCCCGGCAACTGGGAAGTACTGATCGGCACCCCGATCGACGAACTGCTGCCGCTGGCCGAACCCCGGCCCGACACCAATCGCTACCTGATGGGCGGGCCGATGATGGGCTTCGCCCTGCCGCGGCTCGACGTGCCGGTGGTCAAGGGCAGCAACTGCATCATCTCCGCCTCGCCGACGCTGCTGCCTCCGCCGCCGCCCGAGCAGCCCTGCATCCGCTGCACCGAGTGCGCCAAGGCCTGTCCGGCCGAGTTGCAGCCCTTCGAGCTGTACTGGTTCAGCCGTGCCAAGAACTTCGGCAAGGCGCAGGAATACCATCTGTTCGACTGCATCGAATGCGGCTGCTGCGCCTACGTGTGCCCCTCGCACATCCCGCTGGTGGACTACTACCGTTTCGCCAAGAGCGAGATCTGGGCGCGCGAGCGCGACAAGGCGGCTGCCGACCAGGCACGCGAGCGCTTCGAGTTCCGCAACTACCGTCAGGAGCGGGAGAAGGAAGAGAAGGCCGCCAAGCTCGCAGCCAAGGCTGCCGAAACGCGCGCGAAGCTGAGCAGCGAGGGCAGTGAGGCGTCGTCCGCCGCAGCCGCCGCGGCGCCAGCGGAAGACCCGAAGAAGGCCCTGATCGCGGCTGCGCTGGCGCGTGCGCAAGCGCAGAAGGCGGCGACCGAACCGCGCAACACCGACAATCTGAGCGCCGAGACCCAGGCCGAGATTGCCGAGATCGAGGCACGGCGCAAGGCACAGGGCGGCGAGACCCCGCCACCGGCCGACCCCGCCGTCAAGGCGGGCACGCCCACGGAAACCGAAGGTTCACCTCGTCCCTGACCCCATGATCCACTCTCCCTACATCCGCAAACCGGCCAGCGTCCAGCGCGTGATGGGCATGGTCCTGCTGGCGCTGGTGCCCGGCATCGTCGCCTACGCCGCCAAGGTGGGCGCAGGCATTCTCGTCAATCTCGCCATCGCCACCCTCACCGCGATCGCGGCCGAGGCGCTGATCCTCCGCCTGCGCAAGCGCCCGGTCGGCGTCGCCGTCACCGACCTGTCGGCCGTCGTCACCGCCTGGCTCGTGGCGCTGTGCTTCCCGCCCATCGTGCCGTGGTGGCTGACGATGATCGCCGTACTGGTCGCCATAGTCGTCGCCAAGCACCTGTTCGGCGGTCTCGGGCAGAACCCCTTCAACCCGGCGATGGTCGCCTACTGCTCGATGATCGTCGCCTACCCCGCGCTGATGTCGCAGTGGCCACCGGCCGGCGGACTCAGCTTCGAGACCCAGCTCGGACTCATCCTGGGCGGCGCGCGCGACATCGACGGCATGACCGGCGCCACCGCACTCGATGCCCTGCGCACCGGGCTGCGCAGCGCCACGGCCAGCGTCGATGCGGTCATGGAGGGCTCGGCCTTCGGCTTCCTCGGCGGACGCGGCTGGGAATGGATCTCGCTCGGCTATGTTGCCGGCGGCGCCTTGCTGCTGATCACGCGCACGATCACCTGGCACATGCCCGCGGCCTTCATCGGCACCCTGGCCCTCGTTTCCGGCATCTTCTGGCTGTTCGATCCCGTCCGCTTCGCCTCGCCGCTGTTCCACCTCGCCAGCGGTGGCGCCATGCTCGCAGCCTTCTTCATCGTCACCGACCCGGTGTCGGGCGCCACCACGCCGCGCGGCAAGCTGATCTTCGCAGGCGGCATCGCGCTCATCGCCTGGCTGATCCGGACCTTCGGCGCCTACCCCGAAGGCATCGCCTTCGGCGTGCTGCTGATGAACATCTGCGTGCCGCTGATCGACATGAAGACGCAGCCGCGCGTGTTCGGCCACCGTGGCCAGGGGGATTCGCGATGAGCGCACGCTACAGCGCCACGCGCACCTCGCTGCGCACGGCCCTGATCATGCTGGTGTTCACCGTGGTGTTCACCGCCCTGATGGCCTCCACCTACACCTACACCCGGCCGGCCATCGAGGCCTCGGCGCAGGACGCGCAGATGCGCCTGATCGACGAAGTGCTGCCGCCGGACAGCTACGACAACGCGCTGCTCGAGGACGTCGTACGCATCGGCCCCACACCGGCGATCGGCCTCGACGACGGTGGTCGCATCTGGCGCGCACGCAAGGCGGGCGAACCGGTCGCCCTGATCGTCGAAACCGCCGCCACCGACGGCTACGCCGGGCGCATCGCGATGGTGGTGGCGATCAACACCAACGGCCTGCTGTCGGGCGTGCGTGTCACGGCGCACAAGGAAACCCCGGGACTCGGCGACTACATCGACCCGAAGAAGGACAGGCGCAAGGACATGCCCTGGATCGGCCAGTTCGCCGTTGCCACCTGGAAGGACGTGAACACCGCCGGATGGACGGTACGCAAGGATGGCGGCACCTTCGGCTACCGCACCGGCGCAACCATCAGCGCACGCGCCGTGGTCCAGGCCGTCGGCCGGGCCACGGCGTGGGCGGTCGAACGCCAGGACGCCCTGTTCTCCGCCCCCGCTGGCAGCACGTTCGGAGCGCAACCATGACCCCCCAGCAGTTCCGCGACATTTCCTACAACGGCCTGTGGAAGCAGAACACCGGCCTCGCCCAGTTGCTCGGCCTGTGCCCCATCCTCGCGATCAGCACCAGCATGGTCAATGCCGTCAGCCTGGGCCTGGCGACCATCCTCGTGATGGCGATGTCCAACCTCGCGGTGTCGGCGCTGCGCAACTTCATCCCGTACGAGATCCGCATCCCGGTGTTCGTCCTGATCATCGCCGCGCTGGTCACGGTGGTCGACCTCGCCTTCAACGCCTTCCTGCACGACCTCTATCTGGTGCTCGGGATCTTCATTCCGCTGATCGTCACCAACTGCATCGTGCTGGCCCGCGTCGAGGCCTACGCGGCCAAGAACGACCCGCTCACCTCAACCGTCGACGGCATCATGATGGGCCTCGGCCTCGTGTGGGTGCTGGCGCTGCTGGGCGGCATCCGTGAGTTGCTCGGCGCCGGCACGCTGTTCTCCGGCATCGAGATGATCATCCCCGGCCTGTCGGCGTGGAACGTCTTCGGCGACGACTACCCCGGCTTCCTGATCGCCATCCTGCCGCCGGGCGCCTTCTTCGCGCTCGGCTGCCTGATCGCTGCATTCAATGCCATCAACGCGAACCTGGCGGCCCGTGCGCGTCGGCGACCGCCCCCCTCCGCGCAGGCTGCGGAGTCGCCGACCGCCGAGCCCGCAGCCACGAGCTGAGCCAATGGCATCGATGAAGCGCGAGGCGATCCGCGAGTTCTTCCGCCGCCTGCACGACGCCAATCCAAACCCGCAGACCGAGCTCGAATACGCCTCGCCCTATCAGCTGCTGGTGGCGGTCGTGCTGTCGGCGCAGGCTACCGACCGCAGCGTCAACATCGCCACGCGCAAGCTGTTTGCCGATGCCCCGACACCGGAGGCCATGGTGTCGCTCGGCGAGGAAGGCATCGCCGAGCACATCAAGACCATCGGCCTGTTCCGCAACAAGGCGAAGAACACCCTGGCGCTGTCGCGCCTGCTGCTCGAGCGCCACGGCGGCGAGGTCCCGGCCGAGCGCGAGGCGCTCGAGGCCCTGCCCGGCGTCGGCCGCAAGACGGCCAACGTGGTGCTCAACACCGTGTTCCGCCAGCCGGTGATGGCGGTCGACACCCACATTTTCCGCCTGTCCAACCGCACCGGCCTCGCCCCCGGCAAGGACGTGGTGGAGGTGGAGAAGGCGCTGATGCGGCGCGTGCCCAGGGACTACCTGCTCGACGCCCACCACTGGCTGATCCTGCACGGGCGTTACGTGTGCACCGCGCGCAGCCCGAAGTGCGGCCAGTGCAGCGTGCGCGACCTGTGCCTGTTCCGCGACAAGACCGATTGATCCGTTCGCGCTCCATGGTGGAGCGCCCCACCCTGGAGCCGACATGTTCAACCCCAGCCGTGACCAGGTCCGCAGCTTCTTCATCGAGACCTGGCGCAAGCATCGCGCGCGCGAAGTGCTGACCCCGATGGAGACGATCGCCGCCGACATCATCGGCCTGCACCCCGAATACCATGCCATCGTCGAGGACCCGGACGCGATCGACCGCGACTTCACCCCCGAGGACGGCGCCATCAACCCGTTCCTGCACCTGTCGTTGCATCTGGCGATCGAGGAGCAGCTGTCGATCAATCAGCCGCCGGGCATCCGCGCCGCCTTCGACGCCGCCTGCGAACGTCGCGGCGACCGCCACGCGGCCCTGCACGATGCGCTGGAATGCCTGGGTGAAACGCTGTTCAATGCGCAACGTAGCGGCGCCCAGCCCGATGGTCTGGCCTACGTCGGCTGCCTGAAGAAGAAGGCCGGCATCGCCTGACGGCCGCATGGCGGCGTTCAGCTTCGCTTCAGGCAGCGTTGGCGATACTGCACGCGTCCCCAAGGGACCCACGACAGTCAAGGAGCCCAGCATGAACATCCGCCCCACCCTCAGCGTCACCGCCGCCGGCTTCGCGCTCGCCATTCTGGCCGCCACCGCGCTGCAACCTACCGTCGCCCAGGCGTCGGACGACCGTGCCCGTGCGAGCGAGGTCCGCCAGCTGCGCGACAGCGGCAAGATCATGCCGATGGAGGACATCCTCGCCCGCAGCCGTGCCGCGCAGCCCGGCCAGGTCGTCGAAGTCGAACTCGACCGCGAGGACGGTCGCTATGTGTACGAGGTGAAGATCATCGACGACACGGACAAGGTGCACAAGCTCGAGATCGACGCCGCCAGCGGCGACATCCTCAACCGCAAGGCGAAGTGAGCCATGCGCCTGCTCGTCGTCGAAGATGACATCGAACTGGGCGATCGCCTGCGTGCCCGGCTCGAGCAGGAAGGCTTTGCCGTCGATATCGCCACCAACGGCATCGACGGCGCCCACCTCGGCGCCAGCGAACCCTACGACGCCGCGGTGCTGGACCTCGGCCTGCCGGGCAGACCGGGCCTGGCGGTGCTGAAGGACTGGCGCCGCGCTGGCAGCCGCCTGCCGGTCGTGATCCTGACCGCGCGCGACGGCTGGGCCGAGCGTGTCGAGGGCCTGCAGGCCGGTGCCGACGACTACCTCGGCAAGCCCTTCCACGTCGAGGAACTGCTCGCCCGCCTGCAGGCCCTGCTGCGCCGCACCGCGGCCACGCCGGCCGTCGAGCTGCGCGCCGGATCATGGCGGCTGGACGAGGCGCGCCAATGCCTGGTTGGCACGGACGCCCGCGAGCAGACACTGACCGCCACCGAGTTCCGGCTGTTGCGCTACCTGATGCGCCACCCCGGCGAAGTGCTGTCGAAGACGCGGCTCTACGAACACATCTACGACTATGGCGCCGAGCACGACAGCAACGTCATCGAGGTCTACATACGCCGCCTGCGCAGCCTGATCGGGGCCGCGCACATCGAGACCCGGCGCGGCCAGGGCTATCTGTTCCATCCATGACCGCGTGGGCCGAAACCGCATGATGTCCCTGCGCAACCGCCTGTCGCTGGCCATGGCAGCGGTGCTGGTCGCCGCCGGCCTGCTGCTGGCGCTCGCCCTGCAGGATTTCCCGCGCCGCCTCGTCGAAGACTACGTCGTGTCGCGCCTGCAGCACGACGCCGATTTGCTCTACGTGCGGGTGCTGGATGCCAGCGACCCGGAAACCGCCGCCCAGGGCGCCGCCGGCACGGTCTACCAGCTGCCGCTGTCCGGCCACTACTTCCTGATCCGCATCGGCGAGGGCCCCTGGCTGCGCTCGCGCTCGCTGTGGGACGAGGACCTCGCCGTTCCGCTGCCGGACGCGCGCGGCGAGGCCGTTTTCCGCCTCGACGGCCCGGCGGAACAGACGCTGCTCGGCTACGCGAAGCGCTTCCCCTCGCCCGCGGGCGGCATCCTCGTCGTCGTTACCGAAGACGTCGCCCGCCTCGATGCGGCCATCGCCAGCTTCGGCCAACGCATGCTCGTTGGCCTGGTCCTCGCGCTGCTCCTGCTGCTGGTGCTGCAACGGCGCCTGCTGCTGCGCGGACTGGCACCGCTGCAGGACGCCGTTGCCGCATGCCGCCGCATCGAGCGTGGCGAGCCCGCCGCGCTCGACAGCACCGCGCCGCGCGAAGTGCAGCCCATGCTCGATGCGGTCGATCGCCTCGCCCGCCATCACGCGCAACGCCTCGGCCGCATCCGGCACGCGGTGGGCAACCTGTCGCATGCGCTCAAGACCCCGCTCGCCGTGCTGCAGCATCGCGCCGACGAACTCGCTCATCAGGGGCACGACGACCAGGCCCGCGCCATCCAGGCCCAGGTCGACGCCATGCGCAACACCGTAGAGCGCGAACTGCGTCGCGCCCGCCTCGCCGGCGGCGGCCCGACCAGCGCGGGCTTCGACGCGCGCAACCAGCTGGAAGCCCTGGGCGAGGCCCTGCGCCGGTTGCATGCCGGCCGCGCGCTCGACATCGTCCTCGAGGTTCCCGACCGGCACTACCCGCTCGATCGCGAGGACATGCTGGAACTGTTCGGCAACCTGCTCGACAACGCCTGCAAGTGGGCACGCTCGCGCGTCGTACTGCGAGTCGCCAGCGCGGTCGAGGCCCCGGACGCGCTCGCCTGCACCATCGAGGACGATGGCCCCGGCGTGCCGCCGGACATGATCGGGCGCCTCGGCACGGCCGGTCTGCGCAGCGACGAACAGCGCCCGGGCCACGGCATCGGCCTCGTCATCGTCGGCGACATCGTCACGCAGTACGGCGGCAGCATCGACTACGCGCCCTCACCCACGCTGGGCGGCCTGCGCGTGTCCCTCCGCCTGCCGCTCTAAGCGCCCACCCGCTTCGCTCAGCCGCTACAATCGATCGTCCCTGCAGGCTCGCGCCTGCCCCGGACCCGCAAGGCGGCGTGATCCCGCGCCCCTCGGCCAACAAATCTGGAGGTGACCATGCCCGGACTGCTGCCCGACGTCGATCCCGATGGCCTGCTCGAATACTCGGTGGTCTTCACCGACCGCTCGCTCAACCACATGTCCAAGGCCTTCCAGGGCGTGATGCGCGACATCTCCGCCACGCTGAAGAAGGTCTACAACGCGAGCTCCGTCGCCGTGGTCCCGGGCGGCGGCACCTTCGGCATGGAAGCCGTCGCGCGCCAGTTCGCCAGCGGTCGGAAGGCACTCGTCATCCGCAACGGCTGGTTCAGCTACCGCTGGACGCAGATCTTCGACATGGGCGGCATCCCGTCCGAATCCGTCGTGCTCAAGGCGCGCCCGGTCGCACCCGGCCCGCAGGCTGCCTTCGCACCGGCGCCGATCGACGAGGTCGTGGCCGCGATCCGCCAGCACCGCCCCGACGTGGTATTCGCCCCGCACGTCGAGACGTCCGCCGGGATGATCCTGCCCGACGACTACCTGCGCGCGGTCGGCGACGCGGTCCATGAAGTCGGCGGCCTGTTCGTGCTCGACTGCATTGCCTCCGGTGCCATCTGGGTCGACATGCAGGCCTGCGGCGTCGATATCCTCATCAGCGCACCGCAGAAAGGCTGGACGAGCTGGCCGTGCGCGGCGATGGTGATGATGAGCGCTGCGGCGCGCGAGCGCATCGACGCCACCACCAGCACCAGCTTCGCCGCCGATCTGAAGAAGTGGCTGCAGATCATGGAGGCCTACGAGGCTGGCGGCCACGCCTACCACGCCACCCTGCCCACCGACGCACTGGTGCGCCTGCGCGACGTGATGAAGGAGACCGAGTCCTACGGCTTCGACAAGGTCAAGACCGAGCAGCAGGAGCTCGGCCGCCGTGTGCGGGCGCTGCTCGAGTCGCGCGGCATCCGCAGCGTCGCCGCCGAAGGTTTCAAGGCGCCGGGCGTGGTCGTCAGCTACACGGAGGACGACGGCGTCAAGAGCGGCGCCCGATTCGCTGCAGCTGGCCTGCAGACCGCCGCCGGCGTGCCGCTGCAGTGCGACGAGCCCGCCGACTTCAAGACCTTCCGCATCGGCCTCTTCGGACTCGACAAGCTGCACGCGATCGAGCGCACCGTGGCGAACCTGGCGCGCGCACTCGACACGCTCGGCTGAGCCCGGCAGGCCGACCAGGACGGCTGCACGCCGGATGCGACGCCCCCGTCGCGTTCAGCGTGCATTCAGCTAGCCCCACGCATGATGGCGTCACGGTCGAAGCAAGACCGCAGACCCATCAAGGAGAAGCCATCATGCGTGCCACCACCCTCATCGCCACCCTCGCCCTGACGGGCGGCCTCCTCGGCGCCGGCGCCGCTTTCATGCCGGCCATGGCCCAGACCGCGGGCACAAGCGCAGCGACCCAGGCCAACTGGCTGACGATGCAACAGGTTCAGACCAAGCTCGAAGCCGCCGGCTACCGCGATTTCGAGAAGATCGAGCGCGACAGCGACAAGTACGAGGTCAAGGCCACCGACCCGCAGGGCAAGCGCGTCGAACTCGACATCGACCCGATGACGGGCGACGTCCTCAAGACGGAAGTCAAGCGCAGCAAGTAAGGCCCTGACGCAGGGGGTGCAGGCAATGCCCGCGCCCCCTTTTCACTTCGCACCCGGGAGCCTCACCATGATCTCCGTTCTGTCCGGCTTCATTACCATCCTCGCCCTCGCCTGGGGGCTCAATGCGGCTGCCCTCGATGGCGGCCAGACTTCCCTGCCCTGGCTGATCCGCGAACAGGGCCTGTACCTGAGCGGCCTGCTCTCCATCGGCCTGATGTCGCTGGCGATGGTGCTGGCCACGCGCCCCGTGATCCTCGAGCGGCCGCTCGGCGGCATGGACCGCATCTTCCGCCTGCACAAGTGGGCGGGCATCCTCGCCGCGGTGTTCGCCGCGCTGCACTGGCTGATCGAGATGTCGGACGACCTCATCAAGGCCCTGTACGGCCGCAGCGGGCGCCCGGCGGAAATGGCGTTCGGCGGCCTGCTCGAGACCTTGCGCGACGCCGGCGAGGAACTGGGCGAGTTCGCGATCTATCTCGTGCTCGGCATGATCGTGCTGAGCCTGTGGAAGCGCTTCCCGTACAAGTTCTGGCGCCATCTGCACCGCGCCATGCCGGCGCTCTACCTGCTGCTCGCCTTCCATGCCGCAGTGCTCGCCCCGCTCGACTACTGGTCGCAGCCGGTCGGCATGTTGCTGGCGCTCCTGCTCGCCTCGGGCACGGTCGCCGCGGTCATCGCGCTCAGCGGGCGCATCGGCCGCGACCGTCGCGTGCAGGGCGAGGTCACGGCCGTGTCCTCGCCGGCCCCGGATGTGACCGAAGTGGTCTGCCGCCTCGGCGGCGAATGGCGCGGTCACCGTGCCGGCCAGTTCGCCTTCGTCGCCTTCACCGGGCTCGACCGCTTCGAGGGCGCCCATCCCTTCACCATCGCCAGCGCCGATCATGGCGACCGCACGCTGACCTTCCAGATCAAGGCCCTGGGGGACCACACCCGCCAGCTCGCAGGCCGGGTCGCCGTCGGCCAGCCGGTCACGGTGGAAGGCCCCTACGGCCGCTTCGTGCTCGAGCGCCGCGACCGCAAGGCCCGTCAGGTCTGGGTCGCGGGGGGCATCGGCGTGACGCCCTTCCTCGCCTGGCTGGACGAACTGCGTACGCGCCGCGACACCGCCGTGCCGGTGGAACTGCACTACAGCACGCGTGCCGCGACGCAGGACCCCTTCGTCGCCCGCCTCCGGACGCTGTGCGCCGACCTGCCGGACGTAACGCTGCATGTCCATGACAGCAGCGCAGGAACCGGCCTCAAGCCCGAGGCGTTCGCCACGGCGCAGGCGGACGGGACGCGCACCGAAGTGTGGTTCTGCGGCCCATCGGGCCTGGGCGACCAACTGAAGGCAGCATTGGCCCGCCTGTGGAACCGCCGCGTGCGATTCCACCGCGAAGCCTTCGAAATGCGCTGAAGCCGTTGCAGCAAGGACAAGGCCGCCCGCGTCATTGGCGCGGGCGGCCTTGCTTCATGGTCTTCAGCCGCTCATACGATCACTCAGCGACCGCCTCCCCCCGGACCCATGCCGCCCCGCTGTCCCATGCCACCACCGGGGGCCATTCCGCCTCCAAGTCCCATGCCGCCGCGCATCGGAGGCTCTTCCGGCAAGGTCACGCCACGCTCGCGGGCGCGCTCCACCATCAGCTTGTGATGCTCGCTGCGGACCTGCTCACGCTCTTCCAGGGTCCTGGCCGAGCGCATCCTGATGCGATGCTCGGCACGCTCCTCGGGCGTCATGATCTGCGAGCCGTAGATCGGCGCGTCGTCGGGAACCGGCGGCAAGTCGCCCTGCTGGGCAAACGCCGTGCCTGCGAGCAGCAGTGCAGCGGCAACGCTCGTCAGATAACGGTGATTCATGATCCTGTCCTCCATGATTGGTTACACATCGGAAACACGCCCGGACCGCCTCGGCAGGCCGTACGGAACCCTTTGCTCGATTCCAATCTAGGTCACGCCACCGCGCACATCTGTATCCACGTGTAGCGCACGCCGCGCGGGCCGTCACGACACGGCCTGCCTGCGCAGCTCCCACTGCCTGACCAGCGCGAACAGCACCGGAATCACCGCCAGCGTGAGCACGGTGGAAGACACCATCCCACCCACCATCGGCGCCGCGATGCGGCTCATGACCTCGCTGCCGGTGCCCGTGCCCCACATCACCGGCAACAGGCCGAGGATGACCGTGATCACCGTCATCATCTTCGGCCGCACGCGGCCGGCCGCGCCCTCCATCACCGCGGCATAGAGGTCGGCCGCCGAGGGGATGCGGCCCTGCGCTGCGCGTTCCGCACGCACGCGTGCCCAGGCCTGATCGAGGTAGATCAGCATGATCACGCCGGTCTCCGCCGCGACGCCGGCGAGCGCGATGAAGCCCACCGCCACCGCAACGCTCATCTGGTAGTCCAGCCACCACATGAGCCACACGCCGCCGATCAGCGCGAAGGGCACCGACAGCATCACGATCAGCGTCTCGGCCAGACGGCGGAAGTTCAGGTACAGCAGGACGAAGATCAGGGCCAGCGTCAGCGGACCGACGACCGCCAGCTTCGACTTGGCCCGCTCCATGTTCTCGAACTGTCCGCTCCAGGTGGCGTAGTAGCCGGGCGGGAAGCTGACCTGCGCGGCCACCGCCTGCTGCGCACGGGTGACGAAGGCGCCGAGATCGGCCTCGCGCGTGTCGACGTAGACGTAGGCGGCCAGCATCGCATTCTCGGTGCGCACCGCCGGTGCGCCGCGCACGATGCGCACGTCGGCGAGCTGGCCGAGCGGCACCGGACCGGTTGCGGTCGGCACGAGCACGCTGGCGGCAACGCGCGTCGGGTCGTCGCGCAGCGCGCGCGGGTAGCGCACGCTGACGTTGTAGCGCTCCAGCCCCTCGACAGTCGTCGTCACACGCTCGCCACCGAGTGCCGTCGCCAGCGTTTCCTGCACGCGGTCGATGGTCAGGCCGTAGCGCGCCAGCTGGTCACGACGCGGCTCGATGTCGACGTAATAGCCGCCCGCGACGCGCTCGGCGTAGGCGCTACTGGTGCCGGGCACGGCGCGCACGGCGGCCTCGACCGCCTTCGCCACCTGCTCGAGCGTTTCGAGGTCCTTGCCGAACACCTTCACCCCCACCGGTGTGCGGATGCCGGTCGACAGCATGTCGATGCGGGCCTTGATCGGCATGGTCCAGGAGTTGGCCAGGCCGGGAAACTTGAGCGCCGCGTCCATCTCGGCGATCAGCGCATCCACCGTCATGCCCGGCCGCCACTGCTGCTGCGGCTTGAGGTTGATGACGGTCTCGAACATCTCCAGCGGCGCGGGGTCGGTTGCGGTATTTGCGCGGCCGGCCTTGCCGTACACCGACTCGACCTCGGGGAAGGTCTTGATGATGCGGTTCGTGGTGGCGAGCAGACGCCCGGCCTCGGTCACGGACATGCCCGGCAGCGCGGCCGGCATGTAGAAGATCGCTCCCTCGTTGAGGGTGGGCATGAACTCGCTGCCGAGCTGGCGCGCCGGGATCAACGTCACCGCCATCGCCATCAGCGCCAGCACGAGCGTCGTCAGCTTGAAGCGCATCACCAGCGCGATCAGCGGGCGGTACATCGCCACCAGCACGCGGTTGATGGGATTGCGATGCTCGGCCACGATCCGCCCGCGCACGAAAAACAGCATCAGCACGGGCACCAGCGTCACCGACAGGAAGGCCGCACCGGCCATGGCGAAGGTCTTGGTCCAGGCCAGCGGCGAGAACAGCCGCCCCTCCTGCCCTTCGAGCGTGAACACCGGCAGGAAGGAGACGGTGATGATGAGCAGCGAGAAGAACAGCGCCGGCCCCACCTCGCGGCAGGCGCCAATCAGCACTGCGGCGCGCTCGGCCGCAGTCGCATCCGCGTGCACGGTCTCCAGGCGCTTGTGCGCGTTCTCGATCATGACGATGGAGGCGTCCACCATCGCGCCGATGGCGATGGCGATGCCGCCCAGGCTCATGATGTTCGAACCGATGCCCAGCGCCTGCATGCCGATGAAGGCCACAAGGATGCCGAGCGGCAGCGTCACGATGGCGACCAGCGCGCTGCGCACGTGCAGCAGGAAGACCACGCACACCGCGGCGACGATCAGGCTTTCTTCCAGCAGGGTCCATTTGAGGTTGTCGATGGCGCGCTCGATCAGCGTCGAGCGGTCGTACACCGGCACGACTTTCGCACCGTCCGGCAGGCCCGGTGCCACCTCGGCGAGCTTGGCCTTGACCGCGGCGATGACATCGAGCGCGTTCTGTCCGAAGCGCGCCATGACGATGCCGGAGGCGACCTCGCCCTCGCCGTTCAGCTCGGCCAGGCCGCGCCGCTCGGCCGGCACCCATTCGACTCGGCCGACATCGGCGATGCGCACCGGTGTGCCGCGGTCCATCTTCAGCACGATGCCGGCGATGTCGTCCGCGTCGCGCAGGTAGCCACGGCCGCGGACCATGTACTCCTTCTCTGCCAGCTCGATGACGCGCCCGCCCACATCGCGGTTCGACTCGCGGATGGCGCGCGTCACGTCGTCGAGCGTGACACCGTAGCCGGCGAGCCGGTAGGGATCGACCGTGACCTGGTACTCGCGCACGAAGCCGCCGACGCTGGCGACCTCGGACACGCCCTCGGCCTGCGTCAGCTGGTAGCGCAGATACCAGTCCTGCAGGCTGCGGGTGTCGGCCAGGGACAGGTCGCGGCCGGTGACCGCGTACTGGTACACCCAGCCGACGCCGGTGGCGTCCGGCCCGATCTGCGGTGCCACGCCCTGCGGCAGGCGCGCCGCCGCCGTGCTCAGGTACTCCAGCACGCGCGAGCGCGCCCAGTAGATGTCGGTGCCGTCCTCGAAGATCACATACACGTAGGACGCACCGAACATCGAGAAGCCGCGTACCACCTTTGCCCGCGGCACGGCCAGCATCGACGTGGTGAGCGGATAGGTGACCTGGTCCTCGACCACCTGCGGCGCCTGGCCGGGGTAGTCGGTGTAGACGATGACCTGCACGTCCGACAGGTCGGGCAGCGCGTCGAGCGGCGTATGCCGGAGCGCGTACAGGCCGGCGCCGATCAGGAACAGGGTCGCCAGCAGCACCAGGAAGACGTTGCGCGCCGACCAGTCGATCAGGCGGCCGAGGGCGCCCCCCTCGCCGACCTGCGCCGGCAGCGAGCGCGCTGCGTCGGCTCGTGCTGGATGGTCGGCCTCGCGCACCGCCTCAGTCATGACGATGCTCCGCCGCCGGGGTCGCGGCGTCGCCAAGGCCTTCGATGCGGGTCACGACGTAGTCGCCGGGTCCGCGCTCCTCGAAGCGGAAGCGGATTGGCGCCCCTGGCGCAAGACCGCGCACCAGGTCCGGCGACGCCAGACCGAAGTCCATCGTCATCTCCGGCCATTTCAGCGCCGGGATCTCGCCGTGGGTCAGGGTCACGCTGCCCAGTTCTGCATCGAAGGCCTCGAAGCGGCCTTCGGCCTCATGGATCGGCAACGGCGCAGCGGCCTCGGCCATGTTCGACAGCGCCGCCCGCAGCTGGCTCTCGGAGTCGATCAGGAAGTTCGCGGACACCACCACGCGCTCGCCGGCCTGCGCCCCCTCGCGCACCTCGACGAAGTCCCCGTCGCGCGCGCCAAGGCGCACCGGACGTGGCTGGAAGCGTCCCTCATCCAGCGCCATCAGCACCACCTGGCGGTCGCCGTCGTCGATCACGGCCGAGGCCGGTACGACCAGCGTCGGTGCCGCGCCGCCGGTCTCCAGTTCCACCCGCGCGAACATGCCGGGGCGCAGCACGCCGTCGGGATTGTCGAGCTCGAGCCGCAGCGGCGTGCTGCGCGTGGCGGCGTTGAGCGTCGGGTAGAGGTAGTCGACCCGCGCCTCGAAGGTTCTGCCGGGGAAGGCGTCCAGCGTCACCCGTGCATGCTGGCCGGGCCGGACCTGCGCCAGATCGCGCTCATACACCTCGGCAATGACCCATACTCGCGACAGGTCGGCGATGCGGAACAAGGCCTCGCCTGCCGCGAAGCGCGCGCCCTCGATCGCGGCCTTGTCGAGCACGATGCCGGCAACCGGCGCATGCAGGGTCTGGCGCGGTCCGGCCTGGCCGCCCACCTGCAGGTTGCGCAGGCGCGCACGCGTCGCATCGGCCAGGCGGGCGGCGGCCTCACCCGCCACCGGGTCGGCGCTGCTGTCGCGCTGCAGACGCTCGGCGATGCGCAACTCCTCGCCCGCCGACTGCAGCTCGGGGCTGTAGGTACTGAACAGCGGCTGGCCCTTGCGCACGACGTCGCCTACGGCACGCACGTGCAGGCGTTCGATCCAGCCGTCGAAGCGCGGCGCCACCACCACCTGCGCGCGCTCGTCAATCTCCACGCGGCCGCTGGCGCGCACCGGCACTGCCAGCGTGCGCGACTCAACCACTGCGGTCCGAACCCCCAGCGTCTGCACGCGCGCAGGACTGACACGGACCGCACCGGCGTCGTCGAGCTGGTCGTCGGCATAGACCGGGATGTAGTCCATGCCCATCGAATCCTTCTTGGGGACGGGCGACGTATCCGGCAGGCCCATCGGGTTGCGGTAGTAGAGGATCGTGCGTTCGCCGCCGGCGGGCGCCGCCGCCTGCGCATCGCCTCGCGGCGTCGCGGCATCGCCGTGGCTGCCCGCGGTCGCACCCGCGCGGCTGCCGACCCAATAGCCCCCACCAACCGCCAGCGCCGCGAACAGCACCACCACGGCAAAGCCCAATCCCTTGTTCACTTCGCTTCCCCAGACAGTTTCTCGATCTCGCTGAGTGCGAGGCGGGTTTCGATCTCGGCCTGCAGCAGCCGCTCGCGCACGGCGATGAGCTGGCGTTCGGCCTCGAGCACGCTGTCGAAGTCCGCCTGCCCACCGACCAGTGCCGCACGCGCGGCGTCACGCGTGGCGACGACCTGCGGCAGCAGGCTGTCGCGCAGCAGACCCAGGCCATCGCGACCGCCTGCATAGCGCGCCCAGGCCGCGCCAAGCTGGCCGGCCGCGGCATCGGCGCTCGCCTCGCGACGCGCCTCGGCCGCCGTCAGCATCAGCTCCGCCTCGCGTTCGCGTGCCCGGCGGCTACCCTGCTGCAGCGGAATCGTCACCTCGATCATCAGGTCCCAGGACGGGCGCCCTTCGTCCGGCCGGTTGTAGGTCAGCCCGACGCTGAAGTCCGGCTGGCGTTCGCGGTAGGTGCGCGCCCGCTCGGCGCGGGCGACATCGACGCCCTGCGCCGCGCTCAGCACCTCGGGACTGCGTGCGCGGGCGCGCTCGAACAGTGCCGCGGCATCAAGCGCATCCGGCAGCGCTGCCGGCTCGGCCGGCGACGCCAACGGCGCATCGGGTGCGCGCGCGAGCAGGCCGTTGAGCATCGCCACCGCGCCACGGCGCGCCTGCTCACGCGTCAGCAGCGTCATCCGCTGCTCGCTGATCTCGCGCTGCGCGCGCAGCACGCCCTGCTGCGGCAGCAAGCCGAGGCGGTAGCGCGCAAGCGCCAGCGTCTCCAGCTCCTGCAGCAGGACCAGCGCATCGCGGGCCAGCACGAGTTCGCGATCGGCGGCGTAGTACCGCAGCCAGGCGGCCTCGATCGCCGCCACCCGCTCGGCCCAGCCGGCATCGCGTATCGCCGCCGCGCGGCGAGCCTGCGCCTCGGCCGCATCCACCGCCAGTTCGCGCTTGCCCCAGCCGGGCAGGGGCTGCACCACGCGATAGCGCGTCTCGCCGACCTGCCCCGGCAACACCGAGGCCGAGCGGCCGTTCATGGTGTTGGTGAAGTCCATGAGCTCCAGTTCGAAGCGCGGGTCGGGCAGCGCGCCGGCCGGCTCGATACGCTCGCGCGCCGCATCGGCATCGGCGCGATCGGCCGCGTAGGCGGGACTGTGCTGGCGGGCATGCTCGATCAGGGCGCGTACATCGGCGCCAAGCCTGAATTCGCCCGCGGCGCCGGCGTCGGCCCCGAGGGCCGCGGCAGGCGTCACCAGTGCAAACGCGAGCAGGCTGGCAAGGGCACGCAGGCGCATGCCGGATGAAGGGGCGCTCATGGATGACCTGTTCGAATGAAGGGCAAGCGGGGGCCTAGCCGCGATGACTGATCACCGCACATAAGCGGCTTGCAGGGCTCCGGCGCCGTGATGCGGTCCAGGAATCGATCAGGCGCTTGCTCAAGGCAGGCGCTCGAGTTCGACCACGGTGAAGGTGCTGCCGACCTTGTCGGCGATGAAGCGGATGCGGTCGCCAGCCTTGACCTGCTCCAGCATCGCGGCGTCGGCAACGGCGAAAGCCATCGTCATCGGCGGCATGTCCAGGCGCGGCAGCGGCCCGTGTGCGATCGTGATCTTGCCGGCCGTCCTGTCCACCTTGCGTACCGTGCCTTCGGAATGGTCGCTGGCCGCGGGCGCCGCAGCCCGAGTCGCACCATGGCTGCTGTGGCGATCGTGGCCCGACTGCGCCAGCGCACCGGCCGGCACCGCCAGGATCAGCGTTGCCGCCAGCAGCGGGAGGTGAAGTGCCTTGTTCATGTCGGATCTCTCGCATTGCGTTGGGGTGACGACATGCTGCCCCGCCCTCCCCGTCCACACCCTGACGCCCGGATTACATCTCTGTAATGTGGCGTCCGCCGGCGCGCCGAGAGGGCACAATGGGCTCGCATCTGGCAAGACCTTTTCCAAACCCGCAGCGACATGAAGATCCTGATCGTCGAAGACGAACCCAAGACCGGCGACTACCTGCGCCAGGGCCTGGCCGAGGCCGGCTTCGTCGTCGACCTCGCCCGCGACGGACTGGACGGCCTGCATCTGGCGTTGAACGGCGACTATGCGCTGGTGGTGCTGGACGTGATGCTGCCGGGGCTGGATGGCTGGGGCGTGCTGCAGACGCTGCGTCGCGGCGGGCGCGAGATGCCGGTGCTGTTCCTCACCGCACGCGACCAGGTCGAGGACCGGGTGCGCGGCCTGGATCTCGGCGCCGACGACTACCTCGTCAAGCCCTTCGCCTTCTCCGAACTGCTGGCACGCGTGCGCACGCTGCTGCGCCGGGGCCGCAGCAAGGAACCGGATGTGCTGCGCGCCGCCGACCTCGAGCTCGACCTGCTACGCCGGCGCGTGCTGCGCGGTGGCCAGCGCATCGACCTGACCGCCAAGGAGTTCGCCCTGCTGGAACTGCTGCTGCGGCGCCAGGGCGAGGTGCTGCCGCGCTCACTGATCGCCTCCCAGGTTTGGGACATGAACTTCGACAGCGACACCAACGTGATCGAAGTCGCCGTGCGCCGGCTGCGCGCCAAGGTCGACGACGCCTTCGAGCCCAAGCTGATCCGCACGGTACGCGGCATGGGCTACGTGCTCGAAGTGCCGGAATGCTGAAGATGCCGCCGCGCCTGTCGCTCACCGCCCGCCTTGCGCTGCTGTTCGCTCTGCTCACCGCAAGCCTGCTGATCGTCGTCGGCGTCGTGCTGGGCCGCGCGGTCGAGGCACACTTCGATGAACTCGACACGCACGAGCTGGCCGGCAAGCTGACGCTGGTCGGCAACCTCGTGCGCGAAGCCGGTTCGGATGCCGGCCAGCACCTCGATGCGGCCTTCGCCGGTCAGGATACGGTTGGCCTGCTGCTGCGCGCGGCCGACGGGACGGTGCTGCACGCGATCCAGCCCGGCGCGTTCACGCCTGCCCATCTCGCGGGTGCGGCGCTGACGCAGGGCGGCGAGGGCTGGCACTCGGGACCACGCCAGTTCATCGGTCGCGAGCTTGCAATGGAAACGGGCGGCGACACCGGCGATGCACTGCGCGTGGCCGTGGCGCTGGACATCTCCCACCATGCGCACTTCCTCGACGAGGTACGACGCGGGCTGTGGCTGGGCATCTCCGCGGCCGCGCTGGTCGCCGCCCTGCTCGGCTGGTTCGCCGCGCACCGCGGGCTCGCTCCGCTGCGGCGGGTGACGGCGACCGCGCGCGGCCTGTCGGCCGAACGCCTGTCCCAGCGCCTGGACGAGACCGGCGCCCCGGCCGAAGTCCGCGACCTGGTCGACGCCTTCAACGGCATGCTCGAACGGCTGGAATACTCCTTCACCCGCCTGTCGGACTTTTCTGCCGACATCGCACACGAACTGCGCACACCCGTCTCCAACCTCATGACGCAGACCGAGGTCGCCTTGTCGCGCGCACGCACCAACGAGGAATACCGCGAGGTGCTCGCCTCCAACCTCGAGGAGTTCGAGCGCATCGCGCGCATGGTCGGCGACATGCTGTTCCTTGCCCAGGCCGAGAACGGCCGCCTGCCGCGCCCGGTCGAGACCGTCGCGCTCGACGATGACGTCCGTGCGCTGATCGAGTTCTACGAGGCACTGGCGGAGGAACGCCAGGTGCGCATGACGATCGAAGGCCGTGCCTGCGTGACCGGCGACAGGCTGATGCTGCGGCGCGCGGTGTCGAACCTGCTGTCCAACGCGCTGCGCCATACGGCGACGGGTGGCACGATCGACATCCTGATCGAGGATGGCATTCGTGGCGGGAACGATGCCGTCACCCTGTCGGTCTGCAATACCGGCGACACCATTCCGCCGGACCAGTTGCCACGCATCTTCGATCGCTTCCATCGCGCCGGAACGAACCGCGCGCGTCACGGTGAAGGCGCGGGCCTCGGGCTGGCGATCACACGCTCGATCGTGCTCGCGCATGGCGGCGACATCGTTGCCACCTCGGCTGACGGCCTGACGCGGTTCACCATCACGCTGCCGCGCGCCACGGATGTGCGCCCCCCATTTTCCGAAACGACAGGAGTCTCCCCATGAAACCCCGCCGCCCTTCCCTTCGCACCCTGCTGGCCGCCACGGCGATCGGCCTCGCCACCCTCGGCCACGCGACGGCCGCCGATGACGAGGTGACGATGTTCAAGGACCCCAACTGCGGCTGCTGCGGCAAGTGGGCCGAGCACATGCGCGCCAACGGCTTCAAGGTCAAGGAAGTCGCCACCAGCGAGATGGGTGCGATCAAGCGCACGGCCGGCGTCCCGCAGCCGCTGGGTTCCTGCCATACGGCCAAGGTCGGCGGGTACGTGGTCGAAGGCCACGTGCCAGCGGCCGACGTCAAGCGCATGCTGGCCGACAAGCCGGCCATCACCGGCATCTCCGCCCCCGGCATGCCGATGGGTTCGCCCGGCATGGAAGGCCCTTACCCGGCCGACCGCTACGACGTCGTGAGCTTCGACGCCCAGGGCAAGACCGCGGTGTTCGCCAGCCACTGAGCAGGCCGAGGTGCCGCCGCGCTCAGTCGCCGACCTTGAGTGTCCACAGGTGCGCGGCGACCAGCGCGCGCCACGGCGAGAACGGCGCCAGCCAGCGCTCGGCCTCGCGCTCGCCGATTCGGTCGGACGATCCGATCAGGTGCTGCAGGCCGCGGCGCACTGCGGCGTCGCCATGCAGCGAACCGTCCAGCCAGCCGAAACCGCGCAGCAAGGCGTAGTTGACCGTCCACGGCCCGATGCCGCGGATGGCGAGCAGGCGGGCACGGATCTCATCGACCGGCAGCGCCGAACTTGCATCCCCCTGCAGGCCTCGCCCCATCCAGTCGTCCAGCGGCAGTTCGCCCTCGACCTCCGCGCGGGCCAGCGTGAGCAAGGCCTCGGCCTTGGTCTGCGAGCAGCCGGCCACGCGCAGGGCGCCGGCATCGAGCTGCAACAGGCTGGACGCGTCCGGGTAGCACATCAGACCGCTGGAGTGCTGCCGGCCCACGGCCAGGATGAGCTTGCGCCGCAGCGCGACCGCCGCGCCGAGGCTGACCTGCTGGCCGACAATCGCCCAGCTCAGCGCCTCGAAGGGAGTGGCCGCCTGCGGCACGCGCAGGCCGGCATTGCGTGCGAGCAGCGGCCCGAGCTGCGGATGCCCGGCATGGGCGCGCTCGAAGGCCTCGACCGGTTGATCGAGGCCCAGCATGTGGCGCACGAGTCCGGCAAGCGCGTCCTGTGCATCGGCATCGCCGGCGTTCGCCCCGTCCACGCCGTCGATGACGCAGCGGGCACGCAGTTCAGCGCGGTTGACGCGAATCTCCAGACAGGCGGGCCGCCCCTTCCACACCAGCCCTTTGTCCAGCCCGGTCCCGACATCCGATTCGAACGTGCGTTCTGCAAGCTGCTGCGGGTCGCGGCGATGGAACGCGAGCACGTCCGCCATGCGAAAGCCCTCGGGCAAGGGCAGGCGACAGTGCAGCGCGTGCGCTGTCATGGCCGGGCAGCGCGCTCGGCCAGCCGGCGTTCGCGCGCGACGAAGCCGACCTTGATCTCGCGGGCGCGCAGCTGCCCGCAGCCGGCATCGACGTCCTGTCCGGCCGAGCGCCGCAGCTTGGTCAGCACGCCGCGCTGATGCAGCCAGCGCGCGATGTCGGCGGCCTTTTCCCAGCTCGGGCGGCGGAAGTCGAGCCCCTCGACGGTGTTGAACGGGATCATGTTCATCACCGCGTACTTGCCGGCGAGCAGGCGGACGATGCCTTCGAGTTCCTCGGCGCTGTCATTGACGCCGTCGAGCAGCGTCCATTGGTACTGGATGGGGTAGCCGGTGGCCCGTGCGTAGGCCTCGCCCAACTCGACCAGCGCCTCCGGGTCGATGCGTGGCGCGCGCGGCAACAGTTGCGCACGCAGCCCGGCGCGCGTGGTGTGCAGCGACAGCGCCAGTGCGGGCTTCACGCGCATCTGCGGCAGGCGTTCGAACACGCGCTCGTCACCCACGGTGGAAAACACCAGATTCTTGTGCGGAATGGCACCGTCGGTGCCGAGCGTCTCGATCGCCTCGACGACGTTGTCGAGGTTGTGCGCCGGCTCGCCCATGCCCATGAACACCACCTTGTGCACCCGGCGCAGGCTGCGCGCCAGCGCCACCTGGGCGACGATCTCGGCACTGCCGACCTGGCGCAGCAGGCCGTCCTTGCCGGTCATGCAGAAGACGCAGCCCACCGCACAGCCGACCTGGGTGGACACGCACAGACCGTCGCGCGGCAGCAGCACGCTTTCCACCGTCTGGCCGTCGGCCAGCTCGACGAGCAGGCGGGACGAGCCGTCCTCGCCCGGATGCTGCGAACGCAGGCGGGCGAGTCCGTCGAGCTCGGCGGTGAGCGCAGGCAGGGCCTGGCGCAGTGCCAGCGGCAGGAAATGTTCCTGCGGACGCGGGCCACCGTCGAGCGGCAGGCGTTGCAGCCAGGCCCGCATCAGGCGGTCCTCGTGACAGGGTTTGGCGCCCAGTTCCCGCAGGCGGGCGCGAAGGGTTTCGATGCGCATGGGGCCGGCATCCTAGCACCCGCGGGCGAGCGCGTCAGTGGTCTCCCGCACGGGGCGGATGCTGGGGGGAACGCAAGCCTGCGGCCCTCACCCTCAACGCTTCACATACAGCCCCTTCTGCGCGCCGTACCAGGCCGCGAGGTCGGCCATGTCCTGCTTCGACAGGGCCTCGACTTGCGCCGCCATGATCGGGTTCCTGCGCTTGCCGGCCTTGTAGTCGAGCAAGGCCTGCAGCAGGTAGTCGGTGTGCTGGCCGCCGATACGCGGGAAAGCCGGGGTGGGACTGTTGCCGTCCGCACCATGACAGGCTGCGCACACTTCCGACTTCTCCTTGCCCCGCATCGGGTCGCCCGCTGCATGCGCGGACACGAGGGCCGCGGACATCACCACGACACCCAGGCCCCGCAGCAGGCCCGGGAACGCACTCCGTCGATCGAATCGCATGGCTCGACTCCTCAGCGCGCGACGCTGTAATAGGCGGCCAGATCGGCCATGTCCTGGTCGGACAGTCCCCCGGCAACGCCCTGCATGGTCGGATGACTGCGTTCGCCGGCCTTGTAGGCCTGCAGCGCAGCGACGATGTATTCCGGATGCTGGCCGCCCAGCTTGGGCACCGAATAGACCTGTGGAAAGGTGGTGCGATAACCCTCGATGCCATGACAGCCGACGCACATCGAGATCTTGCCCTTCGCCGCCTCGGCATCGCCCTCGACCGCCAGCGCAGGCCAGGCCGAAGCCGCAAGCGCCAGACCGCAAACCAGATATCGTCCCTGCATGGTGAATCCTCCGTTGGGGGGATGCTGCACAAGCCGTTGTCGATAAGATCTGTCCCAGGCCGGGCAATCGCTATTCATCATGCCTAACCTGGCGCGGCTGTTTCGCCGGTTTTCCGTAACGTAACGGTATAATCATTTGTAAATAAATCAGAGGATTCCCGAATGTCCACCCTTCGCTTCGAAGGCACTGCCGATTACGTCGCCACCCCCGACCTGATGCTTGCCGTCAATGCGGCGATCCGTCTGCAGCGTCCGCTGCTGATCAAGGGCGAACCGGGCACGGGCAAAACGATGCTGGCCGAGGAGGTCGCGGCCGCACTGGGGCTGCCGCTGCTGCAGTGGCACATCAAGTCGACGACCAAGGCGCAGCAGGGGCTGTACGAGTACGACGCCGTCTCCCGCCTGCGCGACTCGCAACTTGGCGACGACCGCGTCAAGGACATCGGCAACTACATCGTCAAGGGCGTGCTGTGGCAGGCCTTCGAGGCCGAACGCCCGACCGTGGTGCTGATCGACGAGATCGACAAGGCCGACATCGAGTTTCCCAACGATCTGCTGCGCGAACTCGACCGCATGGAGTTCCATGTGTACGAGACGCGCGAGACCGTCCGGGCACGGCACCGGCCGATCGTGTTCATCACCTCGAACAACGAGAAGGAACTGCCCGACGCCTTCCTGCGCCGCTGCTTCTTCCACTACATCCGCTTCCCCGACCGCGACACGATGCAGCGCATCGTCGACGTGCACTTCCCGGGCATCCGCAAGCAACTGCTGACCGAGGCGCTCGAGGTCTTCTTCGGCCTGCGCGAGGTGCCGGGACTGAAGAAGAAGCCCTCCACCTCCGAGCTGATCGACTGGCTGAAGCTGCTGGTCGCCGAGGACATCCCGCCCGAAGTGCTGCGCAGCCAGGACGGCAAGGTGGTCGTTCCGCCGCTGCATGGTGCGCTGCTGAAGAATGAACAGGACATGCACCTGTTCGAGCGCCTCGTGTTCATGTCGCGTCACAACCGCTGAGCTGCTGCATGCGCATGTTCAAGGGCATTCTCGACTGGCTGTTCGGACGTTCCCGCAACGCAGCGCAGCGGCCGGCGCCGACGGCAGAGCCGGCGGATTTCGAGCGGCTCAACCGCAATGCGCCGCTGCGCGACGCGACGCTGCGGGAGGACGTGCCGTCGGGCGTCGGCACCTTCCTGTGCCGTGAAGCCGTGCTCGGCCGTGACCAGCGCATCGCCGGCTACCAGTTCATGCTGCAGGAGAGCACCCGCAACCGCATCCAGCTCAGCAGCCGGCGCATCCACCACCTCTACGCCGAAGTGCTGGTACGCAGCCTGGTCGGCGCGAATATTGCCCAACTGCTGGGGCACCGGCGCGCCTTCCTCGAGGTGCCCGACTCCTTCCTCGGACACCCCTGTCTCGACGAACTGCCCGCAGCCCAGGTGGTCCTGATCGCCGCCCCTCACCATGAACAGGGCTGTGTACCGCCCGAGACACTGCGCCCGGTCGTGGAGGCGCTCAAGCGTCGTGGCTTCGGCTTCGCCCTGCCCGACCCGCTGGTCATCCGCGAATATGGCCCGCTACTGCCACTGGCCGACATGATCGTCGTGCGCGCGCCGGCCCTCGATGCCCGGCACGGTCTGCAACTCACCGGCCTCCTCAGCGAGGGCGCCCCGAACGCACGCCTGCTCGTCCGCGATCTCCCCTCGCTCGAGGATTTCCGCTTCGCCTTCAAGATGGGTGCCGCGCTGTTCCAGGGCCCGTTCATCACCAGCCGCGAGGACTGGAGCGAACACGAACTCGGCCCCGACGCTCTGCGCATCGCCACCCTCATCGGGCGCCTGCGCCAGAACGCCGAGACCCGCGAGCTGGCGGCGCTGCTCAAGGAAGACGGCGCGCTGTCGCTGCGCCTGCTGCGCTACGTCAATTCCGCCGCCAACGCGCTGCCGACCCCCGTCTCGTCCATCGAGCACGCGCTGGCCATGATCGGTCACGAGCGCCTGCACCGCTGGCTCGTGCTGCTCGCCTGCAGCACCGACGGCCGCAATGCGCGCGCCGCCTCGGCGCTGGAAACCGCGCTCATCCGCGCCCGCCTGATGGAGCTGCTCGGTCACGATTGCCCGCAACTGAAGGCCGACGCCCTGTTCCTCGTCGGCCTGCTCTCGCTCGCCGACGTGATCATGCAGGTGCCGCTGGACAAGGTGCTCGCCCCGCTCGCGCTCGACCCCGACATCGAGGCTGCATTGCGGCACGGCGAGGGGCCGCTGTTCCCGCTGCTCGAACTCGCGATCGCCTGCGAAAACGGTGACACCGACCCCGCGCGCCTGCACGACCTCGCCGAGGCCCGCGGCATCTCCGCGCAGCAGGCCTCGGACTGCCACCTCAAGGCCATGCTGTGGGCCATCGAGCTCAACATCTGAGCCCGGCCCGGGAGCCTCGACGATGCTGATCGACTTCTTCCTGCACCTCAAGGCACGCAAGCTGCCGGTGTCCACGCGCGAGTTCCTGACCCTGCTCGAGGCGCTGCAGGCGCACGTTTGCGGCCCGTCCATCGACGATTTCTACGTGCTGGCGCGCGCCTGCCTGGTCAAGGACGAATCGCTCTACGACCGCTTCGACCAGGCCTTCGGCGAGTATTTCAAGGGCGTGACCGAGATCCCGGGCCTCGAAGCCGAGTTGCCGGAGGAATGGCTGCGGGCGATGGCGAGGAAGCACCTGACGCCCGAGGAACGCGCGAAGCTGGAAAAGCTCGGCTGGGACAAGCTGATGGACCAGTTCCGCAAGCGCCTGGTGGAACAGAAGGGGCGCCACCAGGGCGGCAACAAGTGGATCGGCACCGGCGGCAGTTCGCCCTTCGGCAACAACGGCACCCACCCGGAAGGCATCCGCATCGGGGGTGAATCGGCCGGTAACCGCACGGCGGTCAAGGTGTGGGACAAGCGCGAGTTCCGCAACCTCGACGACTCGGTCGAGCTGGGCACGCGCAACATCAAGGTCGCGCTGCGCCGGTTGCGCCGCTTCGCACGCCAGGGAGCCGCCGAGGAACTGGACCTGGACGGCACCATCGCCGCCACCGCGCGCAACGCCGGCTGGCTGGACCTGATGATGCGCCCCGAGCGCCACAACGCGGTGAAGGTACTGCTGTTCCTCGACGTCGGCGGCTCGATGGACGACCACATCAAGGTGTGCGAGGAACTGTTCTCCGCCTGCCGGCTGGAGTTCAAGCACCTCGAGTACTTCTACTTCCACAACTGCGTGTACGAAGGCGTGTGGCGCGACAACCAGCGGCGCCATGCCGAACGCACGCCGGTGTTCGACGTCATCCACAAGTACGGTCCGGACTACAAGCTGATCTTCGTCGGCGACGCGACCATGAGCCCCTACGAGATCCTGCACCCGCACGGTTCGGTCGAGCACATGAACGCCGAGGCCGGTGCCACCTGGCTGCGCCGCCTGCTCGACGCCTACCCGGCCGCTGCCTGGCTCAACCCCGAGCCCGAACGCCTGTGGGACTACCGCAAGTCGATCGAGCTGATCCGCCAGATCATGGCCGACCGGATGTACCCGATGACGCTCGACGGCCTCACGCGGGCAATGCAGGGCCTGTCGAAGAAGCACTGAGGGCAGCGCGCGCCGCGGCGCCCCGGGTCAGGCATCAGCGGCGCAGGCTGAGCGCCCAGGTCGCCAGGCTGAACAGCATTCCACCGGCCACCGTCAGCGCCAGGGGCGTCGGGCTGGCCTGCACGCCATGGCCGACGATCATGCCGGCGCCGGCGCCGAGCCCCATCTGCACGAACCCCATCAGCGAGGCCGCCGCGCCGGCCATCTTCGGGTAGCCTGCCAGCCCCAGGGCCGCCGAATTGGGCATCACCAGGCCGATGGCCATCGTCACGCCCCACATCGGACCCATGATGGCGGCCGGATGATGCACGCCCGCAAGCGCCAGCACGGCCATCAGCAGCCCGCAGGCCGCACCGAGGAAGACGCCGCTGCGGATCATTTCTTCGGCCCCCAGTCGCCGTGACAGCCGCGCGGACAGCACCGAGCCGACCATGAAGCCGGTGACGTTGGCGCCGAACGCGAGGCCCATCTGCTGCGGCGACATGCCATACAGCTCGATGTAGACGAAGGGCGAGCCCGAGATGAAGGCGAACAGCGCGGCAAAGGCGCCGCAGCCGGTCAGTAGTGCGCCGCGATACACGCGGTCGGCCAGCAGCACGCCGTAGTTCGCCACCATGCGCGACGGACGCATCGCGTGCGGGTCGGGGTGGCGGTTGGTTTCCTTCAGCACCGTCCCCACCATCACGGCCAGCACCAGGCCGTAGCCGGTCAAGGTGAAGAAGGTCGAGCGCCAGCCGAAGGATGCGCTCAGCCAGCCACCGAGGACGGGCGCCGCGAGCGGTGCCAGTGCGGTCGCCGTCGCTACGTGCGACAGCACGCGTGCCGCCGCGTGCGGACCATACACGTCGCGCACCACCGCCCGCCCCAGCACCGGTCCCACGCAGGCGCCGAAGGCCTGCACCAGCCGCGCTGCCACCAGGGTCTCGATCGTCGGCGCCAGCGCACAGGCGGCCGACGACAGCACGAACACCACCATGCCCCACAGCATCACCGGCCGCCGCCCGAAACGGTCGGAGAGCGGACCGATCAGCAGCTGTCCGAAGCCGAAGCCGAGCAGGTAGACCGACAGTGTGAGCTGCGCCCCGGCCGTGTCGGTGCCGAGGGCACGCCCGATGGCCGGTAGTGCTGGCAGGTAGAAATCGGTCGACAGCGGACCAAGGGATGTGAGCGCGACGATGAGGACGGCGAGCAAGACGCTGTGTTGTACGGGCATGAAGATCGATTCAGAAGGTGAGCGCGAACCACTCGGTGAGGCTGCGTGTTTCCCCGCTCGCCGAAAGCGCCCGATCGATGACGTCCTGGTTGCCCCACACGACGTCGTCCAGTTCCCCCTGCGCCACGCGCGCCTCGATGTCACTGCAATAGAGCCCCAGCTCGCGCTGCACGTAGAAGCCGTAGGTGCGGCAAGCCACGGGTCGGTACGCGTAGACGGGACAGGCACCGCTCTCGCGGTCGAGCATCGGGCACACGATCGGCGCGCTCGCGCCATGGCCCAGCAGCCCGACCTCGTCGCGGATGGCCTGCAGGCGCTGCGGGGGGAGCGTCCGCAGGCCCTCCAGCAACAAACCCCATTCCGCCGCCGTCAGGCGCGGGACGTCCGCCAGCCGACGGCAGCAGGTGTCACAGCCCTTGCTGCAGGGCCAGTCTGGGCGTGTGTGCCGTATCGCGCCGACGCGGGCATCGACATCGGCGTGGAGACGGAACAGCGGGGATCGTTCGGGCATGGCACTGATGAGGGAGGAATGACCGGGCATCGGACCAGGTGGGTCCGGGCGCGCACGGCCTGGGCGCGCATTGTAGCGCGCCAGGCCGGCAGGCTTTTCGTGCATGCATGTGCCGCATTGCACAAACGTCACGACCTTACTCAAGTAGAATGCCGGGTCCCGCCGAAACGCCCGGATTGAGCCGCTTCTGCGCCGCCCACTGCCGTGGCACCGTCCCCGAAAAGACCAGACCCGAATGCGCCCGATCCTGCGCCTGATGATCGTTTTGCTGCTCGCCGCCGTGCTCTCGCCCGCCGGGGCGATGTCGGTGACCTTCATCAACCCGGGGAAGTCGAGCGAAATGTTCTGGCACACCTCGGCACGCGCCGCCGAAGAAGCGGCCCGCGCGCTTGGCATCGACTTCGAGCTCATCTACCTCGAGCGCCAGCATCTCGCCGCGCTCGAGGTGGTGCGCGGACTTGCCGCGCGCCCGGCCGAGCGGCGTCCGGACTACGTCATGCTGGTCAACGAAGGGGGCGTGGCGCCCGAAGCGCTGCGCATCCTCGACGAGGCCGGTCTCAGGACCCTGCTCGTCTATAGCGGCATACAGGGTGCCCAGGAACGCGCGCTGGTGGGCACCCCGCGCGATACGTACCGCCACTGGCTCGGTTCGATCGAGCCGCGTGCCGAGGAGGCCGGCTACCTCACCGCCAAGGCCCTCATCGACAAGGGCCGTGAAGCGCGTGCCTTCGGCCCCGACGGCAAGCTGCACCTGCTGGCGATCGCCGGCGACCGCGCCACGCCAACCTCGATCCGGCGCAGCGAAGGCATGCGCAAGGCGGTCGAGGAAGCCGGCGACGCGGTGCTGGACCAGGAGGTGTTCGGCGCCTTCAGCCGCGAGAAGGCCACCGAGCAGAGCGCCTGGCTGTTCCAGCGCTTTCCCCACGCGCGACTCGTGTGGGCGGCAAACGACCAGATGGCCTTCGGCGCCATGGCATCGTGGGAAGCGCGTGGAGGGCAGCCCGGTCACGACGCCTGGTTCAGCGGCATCAACACCTCGGGCGAGGCCATGACGGCGCTGCGCTCGGGTCGCCTGACAGCGCTGTCCGGCGGGCACTTCATCGTCGGCGCCTGGGCCGTGGTGATGTTGTACGACTACCATCACGGTGTCGACTTCGCCGACAGCGAGGGCCTCGAACTGAGCGCATCGGTGTTTCCGCTCTTCAGCGTACGCGATGCCGGCACCTTCGAGCGGCGCTACGGTAAGGGCCACTTCGACGCCATCGATTTTCGCCGCTTCAGCAAGGTCCACAACCCGGCAATCACGCGCTACGACTTCGGCTTCCGCCAGTTGCTGAAGGGACGCGGCACGCCATGAGCGACGCCCCGACCCATTCGATCGCCGCCCGACTGGCAAGGCGCATCCTCCTCTACGCCAGCGCCTGCGCACTGCTCATCGGCGGCGTGCAGACGCTGCACCTGTCGCAGGAAGTGAGGCAGCGCTTCTCGCAGTCGATCGAGGCAGCGGGCCTGACCCACGTGCCCCTGCTGTCGGTCGCCGTGTGGGACATCGAGCCCGATACCATCCGGCGCCAGTTGCACCAGCTCGCCAGCCAGCACGCGATCGGCCACGTCCGCCTGGTGACCGACGTCGGACGCGTCTTCGAGGCGGGCGACCCGGATGCACGCGACTTCAACGAAGCGCGGCGCTTCGACGTGCCCAATCCGACCCTGCAGGGCGAACCCATCGGCACGCTCGAGATCGTCGCCGACACCCGCGCGTTCTACCGCGAACTGGCGACGACCATCGGCGTCGGCCTGCTCGGCTACGCCGTGCTGACGCTGTTGATGTGCGGCCTGGTCCTGGTCGCCTTGCGGCGCGAGCTGGGTCCGCTGCGCCACATCGCCGAGTTCGTCAAGACGCTGTCGCCCGAACGGCTGACCACGCCGCTGACGGTCGACCGCGGCCCGCGGCATCAGCGCGACGAGATCGACCTCGTCGTCGAGGGCTTCGAGATCCTGCAGCGCGGCATCGACAGCCACATCCGCAACCTCGACCATCAGGTGGCAGCCCGCACGCACGACCTCGAAGCCGCACTGGCCTCGATCCGCACGCTGTCGACCACCGACACGCTGACGGGCTGCTTCAACCGCCGCCTGTTCGACGAACGCATCGCCGACGAAGTCGAGCGCGCCGACCGCTACGGGCGCCCCCTGTCCATCGTGTTCGCCGATGCGGACCACTTCAAGCGCATCAACGACACCTGGGGCCACAACGCCGGCGACGAGGTGCTGCGCGCGTTCAGCGCGAGCCTGAAGGCCCAGGTCCGCGACCACATCGACTGGGTCGTACGCTACGGCGGCGAAGAGTTCGTGATCGTGCTGCCCGAGACCACGCTCGACCGCGCCCGCGCGCTGGCCGAGCGCATCCGCGTGGTGGTGGAATCCGAGCCGCTCACGATCGACGACAGGCCGATCCGCCTCACGGCGAGCTTCGGCGTGGCGCAATACGCGCCGGGCGAGGCGCTGGCCGACTGGATCGACCGCGCCGACAAATGGCTCTACCTCGCCAAGGAACAAGGGCGCAACCGCGTCTGCGGCTGAGGCCCGGGACACCGCTCACCCCCACCCCGTCCATACGGCAGGCGAAAAAAACGCCGGCGCAGCGGCCGGCGTTTTCGTTCGAAGCCCGAGCTCGATCAGGCGCCGACCTTGGCCTTGAAGACCTGGCGGTAGCGGTGCAGCAGCGGCTCGGTGTAGCCGCTGGGCTGGGCGCAGCCTTCGAAGATCAGCGCGCGGGCGGCCTGGAAGGCGACCGAGTCGTCGAAGTTCGGCGCCATCGGACGGTAGGCGGCGTCACCTGCGTTCTGGCCATCCACCACCGCGGCCATGCGGCGCAGCGTGGCATCGACCTGCTCGGCGGAGACGACGCCGTGGCGCAGCCAGTTGGCGATGTGCTGGCTGGAGATGCGCAGCGTGGCACGGTCTTCCATCAGGCCGACGTTGTTGATGTCGGGCACCTTCGAGCAGCCCACACCCTGCTCCACCCAGCGCACCACGTAGCCGAGGATGCCCTGGCAGTTGTTGTCCAGCTCCTGCTGGCGTGCCTCGGCGCTCCAGTCAGCCTGGGCAGCGACCGGCACGGTCAGCAGGCCGGTGAGCAGCGTATCGCGCTCGGCGGCCAGGTCGATCTTCTCCATCTCCTGCTGGATCGCGGCCACGTTGACCTGGTGGTAGTGCAGTGCGTGCAGCGTGGCGCCGGTCGGCGACGGCACCCAGGCGGTGTTGGCGCCGGACTTCGGGTGGGCGATCTTCTGCTCGAGCATGGCGGCCATCAGGTCGGGCATGGCCCACATGCCCTTGCCGATCTGGGCCTTGCCGCGCAGGCCGGCGGTAAGGCCGACCAGCACGTTGTTGCGCTCGTAGGCCTGGATCCAGGCGCTGGACTTCATGTCGCCCTTGCGGATCATCGGGCCCGCTTCCATGGCGGTGTGCATCTCGTCGCCGGTGCGGTCGAGGAAGCCGGTGTTGATGAAGGCGACGCGGCTCCTGGCGGCGGCGATGCAGGCCATCAGGTTGATCGAGGTGCGGCGCTCCTCGTCCATGATGCCCATCTTCATCGTGTTGCGCGGCAGGCCGAGCAGGTCTTCGACGCGGCCGAACAGCTCGTCGGCGAAGGCGACTTCGGCCGGGCCATGCATCTTCGGCTTGACGATGTACATGCTGCCGGTGCGCGAGTTGCCCTTGCGCTGGAGGTCGTGCATCGAGATCAGCGTGGTGACGACGCCGTCGAGGATGCCCTCGGGGATCTCCTTGCCTTCGCCGTCGAGGATGGCCGGGTTGGTCATCAGGTGGCCGACGTTGCGGATGAAGAGCAGCGAGCGGCCATGCAGGCGCAGCGTGCCACCGGCCACCGCGGTGTATTCGCGATCCGGGTTCAGGCGGCGGGTGATGGTCTTGCCGTTCTTTTCCAGGTCTTCGGTCAGCGTGCCCTGCATCAGGCCCAGCCAGTTGCGATAGACGTCGACCTTGTCGTCGGCATCGACCGCGGCGATGGAGTCCTCGCAGTCCATGATGGTGGACACGGCAGCTTCCATGACCAGATCGTTGATGCCGGCGGCGTCGGTCTTGCCGATGGCGCCGTTGCGGTCGATCTGGACATCGATGTGCAGGCCGTTGTTCTTCAGCAGCAGCGAACTCGGCGCGGCGGCATCGCCCTGGTAGCCGACGAACTTCTCGGGCTGCTGCAGGCCGACGGTGGAACCGTTCTTGAGCGTGACGGCAAGCTTGCCATCGACCACGGCATAGGCGGTCGAGTCGGCATGCGAGGCGCCGGCCAGCGGCGCGGCCTGGTCGAGCACGTTGCGCGCGAAGGCGATGACCTTGGCGCCGCGCACCGGGTTGTAGCCCTTGGTGATCTCGGCCCCGTCGGTGTGCGGGATGGCGTCGGTGCCGTACAGCGCGTCGTACAGCGAACCCCAGCGGGCGTTGGCCGCGTTGAGCGCGTAGCGGGCGTTCATCACCGGCACCACCAGCTGCGGGCCGGCCTGAGCGGCCAGTTCGCTATCGACGTTGGCGGTATCGACCTTGACGCCGGCCGGCTGCGGCAGCAGGTAACCGATCGACTCCAGGAAGGCGCGGTAGGCGGCCATGTCGGCAATCGGGCCCGGGTTGGCGCGGTGCCAGGTGTCGAGCTCGGTCTGCAGGCGGTCGCGTTCGGCCAGCAGGGCGCGGTTCTTCGGAGCGAGATCATGTACCAGCGCATCGAAGCCTTTCCAGAAGGCGGCGACATCTACGCCGGTGCCCGGCAGGGCCTCTTCTTCGATGAAACGCTTCAGGTTCGCAGCCACCTGCAGGCGATGGCAGTTCACTCTCTCGGTCATGTTACGCACTCTCTGGAATCATTCATGGGAAACCAAACGCTGGCAACATTGTTGCAGCGCAGGCGAACGCGAGGATGCGACCGATTTGTGCTTGGGTCAAGGGTGGACGGCAAAAGTCCTCTATAAGACACACGGGATATCAACACGGGTGTCATCCAAGACGACGCGGCCTCATCGACAGGCGTGGCGCGCCCGTCCCGCGGCCGCATCAGCCCGGCACCGTAGCCGCCGGCGACACCCGCAACGCGCAATACTTGAACTCGGGAATCTTCCCGAAGGGGTCGAGCGCCGGCTGGGTCAGCAGGTTGGCCGCCGCCTCGTGGTAGCAGAACGCCATGAAGACCGAGCCTTGACGCACCCCCTCGTCCGCCCTCGCCTCCAGCTCCAGCTGCCCGCGCCGCGTCTGCAGGCGAACGCGCCCGCCGGAAGACACGCCGATCGAGGCCAGGTCGTCCGGATGCATGCCGCACCACGGCACCGGGTCGAGCGCGTCGAGCACGTCGGCGCGCCGGGTCATGCTGCCGGTGTGCCAGTGTTCCAGCACGCGGCCGGTGATGAGCACCATCGGGTAGTCGTCGTCGGGTAGTTCGGCCGCCGGCAAGGGCGACACCGGCACGAAGCGTCCGCGCCCGCTGGCAGTCGGGAAGGTCTGCTGGAACAGCACGGGTTGGGAGGGTTCCGCCGCCGAGAACTTGGGCGCCACCACCGCGCCCTCCCGTTCCAGCATGTCCCAGCTCAGGCCGGCATAGCTCGGCATCGCCTGCGCCAGCTCGGCGAAGACCTCGTGCGGGCCGGCGTAATGCCAGTCGAGACCCAGGCGCCGCGCCATTTCCTGGATGATCCACCAGTCCTGGCGTGCGTCACCGGGCAGCGGCAGCACCGGCTGCGCGAGCTGAACGAGACGGTCGGTGTTGGTGAAGCTGCCGGTCTTCTCGTAGAGGCTGGATGCCGGCAGTACGACGTCGGCCAGCATCGCGGTCTCGGTCAGGAAGATGTCCTGCACCACGAGGTGCTCCAGCTTCGCCAGCCCTGCCCGCGCGTGGTCGAGATCGGGGTCGGACATCGCCGGGTTCTCGCCCTCGATGTACATGGCGCGGATGCGGCCCTCGCAGGCAGCGTCCATGATCTCGACCACGGTCAGGCCCGGGGTGTCCGACAGCGGAGCCTGCCACAGCGCCTCGAAGCGCGCCCGCACCCCCGGCTCGGACACGCGCTGGTAGTCAGGCAGCATCATCGGGATCAGGCCGGCGTCCGACGCGCCCTGGACGTTGTTCTGCCCGCGCAGCGGATGCAGGCCGGTGCCGGGTCGGCCGATCTGGCCGGTCATCAGCGCCAGCGCGATCAGGCAGCGCGAGTTGTCGGTACCGTGGGTGTGCTGCGACACGCCCATGCCCCAGAAGATGATGCTGTTGGGACCACGGGCGTAGGCGCGCGCGACCTCGCGCACGGTGGCGGCGGGGATGCCGGTGACGGCCTCCATGCGCTCGGGCGTGTACTTCAGCGCGGCGTCGCGGAAAGCCTCGAAGCCCTCGGTACGGGCGGCGATGAAGTCCGGGTCGGTCAGGCCCTCCTCGATGATCGTGCACGCCATCGACAGCAGCAGCGCGACGTCGGCATCCGGGTGGAACTGCAGGAAGCGCCAGGCATGGCGGGCGAGCGGCGTCTCGCGCGGGTCCATCATCACCAGCTTCACGCCGCGCTCGGCGGCGTTCTTCATGAAGCTCGCCGCAACCGGGTGATTCGCTGCCGGGTTGGCGCCGATGACGATGGCAAGGTCGGCGAACTCGACGTCGCGCACCGGGTTGGACACCGCGCCCGAACCGATGCCTTCGAGCAGCGCCGCCACCGACGACGCATGGCACAGCCGCGTGCAGTGATCGACGTTGTGCGTGCCGAAACCGGTGCGCACCAGCTTCTGGAACAGGTAGGCCTCCTCGTTGCTGCCCTTGGCCGACCCGAAGCCCGCCAGCGCGTGCGGCCCGTGCGCGTCCTTGATGCGGCGCAGGCCGGCGGCGGCGAAGTCGAGCGCCTCCTCCCAGCTCGCCTCGCGGAAGGCAGCCAGCGGATCGGCCGGGTCGACATTGACACCCTTCGGGATGCCGGGCTTGCGGATCAGCGGCACGGTCAGGCGCTGGTGGTTGCGGCTGTAGGTGAAGCCGTAGCGGCCCTTCACGCACAGGCGGCCGGCGTTGGCCGGACCGTCGCGGCCCTCGGCGAAGACGATCTTCTGCGCCGCGCCCTCACCCGCGACGTGGTAGCTCACCTGGCAACCGACGCCGCAGTAGGGGCACAGTGAATCGACGCGCCTGGTCGGCACCCAGTTGCGGGCCGCCGGGGTTTCCCGCGGCTCGGCCAGCGCCGTCGTCGTTGTCGTTGTCGTTGTCGCCGTCGTCGCAGTCACGGCCGGCGCCAGCGCGCCCGTCGGGCAGGCCTGCACACATTCGCCACACCCGACACAGCTCGACACGCCCATCGCTGTATCAAAATCGAACACTATCTTCGACTCGGCGCCACGGTGCGCGTAACCGATGACGTCATTGACCTGGATCTCGCGGCAGGCCCGCAGGCAGCGGTTGCACTGGATGCAGGCGGACAGATCGACTGCGATGCCCGGATGGCTGACATCCGGCGCAGGCTGCTCGCGCGCCTCGAAGCGGCTTCCGCTGACGCCGAGCGCGCGGCACCATCGGGCGAGTTCGGAATCCGGTTTCTCGGCTGCGGCCGGCACATCGGCGCGCAGCAACTCCAGCACCATGCGTTGCGAGGCCAGGGCGCGCGCACTGGCCGACTGCACCTTCATGCCCGCCTTCGGCGCGCGGCAGCAGGACGGCGCCAGCACGCGCTCGCCGTCGATCTCGACCACACAGGCGCGGCAGTTGCCGTCGGCGCGCAAGCCGTCCGTGTAGCACAGATGCGGGATCTCGACGCCCGCGCGGCGCGCGGCGAGCAGGATGGACTCGCCCGGCGCAGCCTCGACCGGGCGGCCATCGAGTTCGAAGCGGATGGAGTCGGCCGCCAACGGGGCGGCGCTGTCCTGGGTCGCGATGCTCATTGCGCACCCTCCTTCTCGGTCGTGACCGGCGCACCCACCTCGTGCGGGAAGAAGCGCAGCACCGATCGCATCGGATTCGGCGCGGCCTGCCCCAGGCCGCAGATCGAGGCGTCCATCATCGCCTGCCCCAGTTCCCCGAGCAGGCCGGCATCCCACTCCGGCGCCGCCATCAGGCGCGCGGCCTTGTCGGTGCCGACACGGCACGGCGTGCACTGGCCGCAGGATTCATGGGCGAAGAAGTGCATCGCGTTCTCGGCCAGCAGACGCGCCTTGTCGTGCTGGGAGAACACGACGATGGCGGCCGAGCCGATGAAACAGCCGTAGGGCGCCAGGGTGTCGAAATCGAGCGGCACGTCGGCCAGGCTGGCCGGCAGGATGCCGCCCGACGCGCCGCCGGGAAAGTAGCCATACAGATCGTGCCCCGGCAGCATGCCGCCGCAATGCTCGTCGATGAGCTGGCGCAGCGTGATGCCGGCATCGGTAACCACCACGCCCGGCAAGGCCACCCGGCCGCTGACCGAGAAACTGCGCAGCCCCTTGCGCCCGTTGCGGCCACGGCCATCGAGCCAGTCCTTGCCCTGCTGGCTGTACTCGACGATGCCGCGCACCCACCATAGCGTCTCGGGGTTATGCACCAGCGTCGGGCGGCCGAGCACGCCGACCTCCGCCACATAGGGCGGACGCAGCCGCGGCATGCCGCGCTTGCCTTCGATGGATTCGATCATCCCCGACTCCTCGCCGCACACGTAGGCGCCCGCGCCGCGGCGCACCTCGATCGGCGGCAGATCGGGCCAGGCGGCGCGCACCTTGTCGAGTTCGGTATTCAGCATGTGACGCAGAGCCGGATATTCGTCACGGATGTAGATCCAGATCGCCGCGACGCCGACGACACGGGCGGCGATCAGCATGCCCTCGATGAAACGGTGCGGGTCGCTGCCCAGGTAATGGCGGTCCTTGAAGGTGCCCGGTTCGCCCTCGTCGATGTTCACCGCCATGTTGCGCGGTGCCGGCTGAGCCATCACCGAGCGCCACTTCCGCGCCGACGGAAAGCCCGCGCCGCCCAGGCCACGCAGGCCTGCAGCCTCCAGCGCGGTGATGATCGACTCGCCGCTGCATGCACCCTCGCACACTGTCTCGAACAGGCGGTAACCGCCGGCCGCACGGTAGGCGTCGAAATCGACGATCTCCGGCAGCGGCTCGGTGCGCTCGCCGGACGCGACCACCGCGGCCACGGTGTCCGCATCCGCCTTCACCACCGGATTCTGGCCGACCACGGCCACGGGCGCGCAATCGCAGCGACCGACACAGGGCACCCGCTGCACGCGCACCCCGGCGCCGAACCGGCCCTCCAGCGCCTGCGCAAGCGCCGCGCCGCCGTGCATCGCACAGGTCAGCGAATCGCACACCCGCACCGTCAGCGGCGGCGGTGGCGTCTGGCCCTCACCGACGACATCGAAGTGGTGATAGAAGGTCGCGACCTCGAACACCTCGGCGCGCGCCAGCTTCATCGCTTCGGCCAGCGCGGCGAGATGGTCGGCGAACAGCGCGCCGTGCGCGTCCTGCAGGCGATGCAGGTATTCGATCAGGCGGTCGCGGCGCGGAGTCTCGCCGCCGATCGCGGCGCGGGCCGCGGCAAGCGCGGCGTCGGGCAGGGGCGGACGCGTCGGTCC
>NZ_AMXC01000017.1:0-73822 GCF_000310165.2 Thauera sp. 63 | reverse complement strand
CCGGGGCCTTCGGCGGGCGGCGTCGCGCCGGCGGGGAAATGCACCTCGATCTCGCGCTCGCCGGCCTGCGCCAGCAGCGCGACCTGCTGCCCGGCGCCGACGACCTGGCCGGCTTCGCCGACGACGTCGATCAGCACGCCGGCCGCGGGGGCCTGCAGGCGACCGTAGCCCAGCGCGTTGCGCGCCTGGGTGAGGCGCGCGGCAGCGGCATCGCGCCGGGTGCGGGCCTCGCGCTGCGCCAGCTCGAAGCGCTGCAGCGCCTGTTCGCTGGTGTAGTTGCGCTGCTGCAGCTGGCGGTTGCGCGCCAGGTCGGCGCTGGCGGTGGCCAGTGCGGCCTCGGCAGCGGCGAGGTCGGCCTCGGCCGCGCGCACCGCCTGCTCCAGGTCGCGGGTATCCAGTTCGAACAGCACCTGCCCGGCGGCGACATGCTGACCGGCATCCACCGCGCGGCGCGCGATGCGCCCGCCCACCTGGAAGGCCAGCGGCGATTCCACCCGCGCCCGCACCGTGCCCGACAGGCCGAAGGCGGTGTCGCCCGCGGCGGCCACCGCCACCGTGCGCACGAAGGGCGGGGCCTTGGCCTGCGGGGGCGGCGTGGCGTCGCCACAGCCGGCGAGAAGGAGCACACCAAGGAAGAGCGGGAACATCGCGAGGCGCATGGAATTCTCGTAGTTTGAACGCGCTTGGACACCGTCATGCCGGCCAACCCGCCGGCATGTCACGCAAGGCGCCGACATTACGCCTGTCCGGCCGCCATTTCCATACTCAAACGGACGGTGTCCGGGCGTGCCGGGCAGCCCCGCGCGCGGCCGTAAACGACGAAAGGCGGCATGCCCGCGCACCCCGCCTTTCGCACCCGCATTCGCGCCCATGCGGGCGCGCGGACATCAGACCACGCCGGCGCCGTGCGCCTGCTGGTCGGCCCAGTAGCTCGAACGCACCATCGGGCCGCAGGCCGCGTTCTTGAAGCCCATCTTCAGAGCTTCGGTCTCGAACATCTTGAAGGTGTCCGGATGCACGTAGCGCAGCACCGGCAGGTGGCCACCGGAGGGCTGCAGGTACTGGCCGATGGTGAGCATGTCGACGTTGTGGGCGCGCATGTCGCGCATGACCTCGAGGATCTCCTCGTCGGTCTCGCCCAGGCCGACCATCAGGCCGGACTTGGTGGAGACCTCGGGGTGGCGGGCCTTGAACTGCCTGAGCAGCTCCAGCGAGTAGGCGTAGTCCGACCCCGGGCGAGCCTGCTTGTAGAGGCGCGGCACGGTCTCGAGGTTGTGGTTCATGACGTCGGGCGGCGCTGTATCGAAGATGTCGAGCGCGATCTCCATGCGACCGCGGAAGTCCGGCACCAGCACCTCGATGGTGGTCTTCGGCGACACGGCGCGCGTCTCGCGGATGCAGTCGACGAAGTGCTGGGCGCCACCGTCGCGCAGGTCGTCGCGGTCGACCGAGGTGATCACCACGTAGTTGAGGCCCATCGCGGCGATGGTCTTGGCGAGATCGCGCGGCTCGTCGGCGTTGAGCGGCTCGGGCCGGCCATGGCCGACGTCGCAGAACGGGCAGCGACGGGTACAAATGTCGCCCATGATCATGAACGTCGCCGTGCCCTTGCCGAAGCATTCATGGATGTTCGGGCAGGAGGCTTCCTCGCACACGGTGTGCAGCTTGTGCTCGCGCAGCGTCTCCTTGATCTCGTTGAAGCGCTCGGCCTCGTGGCCTGCGCCGAGCTTGATGCGGATCCAGTCGGGCTTCTTGAGGCGTTCGGCCGGGACGATCTTGATCGGGATGCGCGCGGTCTTCTCTGCGCCGCGCTGTTTGCGGGCTTGGGTTTCCACCGGCTTTTCCATAGTGGCTGTTCTCTGGGGGTTCAGGAGTCGCGCTCGTCGCGCAGACCGCGATTATGAGCCTGCCGGCAGGGCTTGGGCACCCTCGTCCGACAGATTGCCGTTATCCGTACGTCCGCCCGCAGGCGGCAATAGACGCTGCAGGTGGGCCAGCAGGCGCTCGCCGACCTGCTCGACGCCGTCGGTGACGCCGAAGTCCTTCATGCGGATCGTCTTGAGGCCTTCGTAGCCGCAGGGGTTGATCCAGCCGAAGGGGGCGAGGTCGGCATCGACGTTGATCGCCAGCCCGTGGTAGCTGCAGCCGCTCTTCACCCGCAGGCCGAGCGCGGCGATCTTGTCGCCGGCGATGTAGACGCCGGGGGCACCGTCCTTGCGTTCGGCCGCCAGGCCGTACTCGGCCAGCGTGTCGATGATCGCCTGCTCCATCAGGTTCACCAGCTCGCGCACCTTGAGCCGGCGCCGCGGCAGGTCGATGAGCAGGTAGGCCACGAGCTGGCCGGGGCCGTGGTAGGTGATCTGGCCGCCGCGGTCGATGTGCACCAGCGGGATGCCGGCCGGGTTCTGCAGCAGGTGTTCGGGCTTGCCCGCCTGGCCCAGGGTGTAGACCGGCGGGTGCTGCAGCAGCCAGATCTCGTCCGGCGTGTCGTCCGTGCGCTCGGCGGTGAACACGCGCATCGCCTCGAGCGCCGGCGCGTACTCCACCAGGCCGAGGCGCTTGACGATCACAGCACCACCTTGACCATCGGGTGCGAGGTCAGCTCGCGGTACATCGTGTCGACCTGCACCTGCGACACCGCGCGGAAGGTGCAGGTGACGGCAAGGTAGTTACCCTTGCTCGACGGCCGCATCTCGACCCCCGCCGGGTCGAAGTCGGGCGCGTGGCGCAGCACGACCTCGATCACCGCCTGGGCGAAACCATCCACCCGCGCACCCATGATCTTGATCGGGAAATCGCAGGGATACTCGATCAGGGTCTGGCGCGTCGGCGCGCCCGCGTTATCCACCATTGCGCATCACCGTCTGTTTGAATTCCTGGTACCAGACATACATCTGCCGCCCCATCGGGCCAGGCTGGCCGTTGCCCACCGGCTGGCCGTCGAGCGAGGTGATGGGCAGCACTTCCTTGGTGGACGAGGTCATCCACAATTCGTCGGCGCTGCGTACCTCGGCTTCGAGCACCTCGCGCACCTCGTGCGTCATGCCATGCGCGCGGGCCAGTTCCAGCACCACGTCGTAGGTGATGCCGGGCAGCATCAGGTGGCTCTTGGGCGGCACCAGCAGCACGCCGTCCTTGCACACGAAGATGCTGGAGGCCGCGCCTTCGGTGAGGAAGCTGTCGCGGAACAGCACGGTCTCGGCGCAGCCCTTGTCGATGGCATGCTGGCGCAGCAGGCAGTTGGCCAGCATCGACACCGTCTTGAGGTCGCAGCGCAGCCAGCGGATGTCCGCAGCGCTGGCGGCGGACACGCCGGTCGCCAGTTGCTCGGCGCTCGGCGTGACCAGCGGCTCGCTCATCAGGAACACCGTGGGCGTGACCTCGGGGCCGGGGAAGGCGTGGTTGCGCCTGGTGTCGGCGCCGCGCGTGACCTGCAGGTACACCGACTGGTCGTCCCACGGGTTGCGGGCGACGATCTCGCCGATGATGGCTTTCCATTCCTCGGCGCCGTGCGGATTGGCAAGCCGCATCGCGGCCAGCGTGTTGGCCAGGCGCGCGACGTGCTCGTCGATGCGGAAGGCGCGGCGCGAATAGACCGGAATGACTTCGTAGGCGCCGTCGCCGAACAGGAAGCCGCGGTCCATCGGCGACACGCGGGCTTCGGTGAGCGGGACGTACTGGCCGTTGACGTAGGCGGTGATCACACTGGGCTCCCGCTGGCTCAGAGGCTCTTGAAGAACATCACGATGGCGTCCCACAGGCGGCCGAAGAAGCCCGCCACCGGCACGTCCTTGAGGGCCACGACCGGGTAGTCGCCGATCGCCTTGCCGTCGACGCTGAGCTTGAGCGTGCCGACCTCCTGGCCCTTCTCCAGCGGCGCGACCAGCGGCTGGCGGCTCTCGAGCGTGACCTGCACCTTCTGCGCGGCTTCCTTGGGCAGCGACATCACGAAGTCATGCGTGAAGCCCACGGCCACCTCGTTTTCCTTGCCCTTCCACACGCGGAACTGCGACAGCGTTTCGTCGGCCGAGTAGAGCTTCACCGTGTCGTAGAACTGGAAGCCGAAGTTCAGCAGCTTCAGCGACTCCTGCGCCCGCACCGTGTCCGACGCCGCGCCGAGCACCACCGAGATCAGGCGGCGCGTGCCGCGCTGGGCGGTCGACACCAGGCAGTAGCCGGCGGTGCTGGTGTGGCCGGTCTTCATGCCGTCGACGGTGGCATCCATGTACAGCAGGCGGTTGCGGTTGGGCTGCTTGATGTTGTTGTAGGTGTACTCCTTCATCGAGTACAGGCTGTAGTGCTCGGGGAAGTCGCGCACGATGGCGCTGGCGAGGATGGAGAGGTCGCGCGCGGTGGTGTAGAGCTGCGGGTCGGGCAGGCCGGTGGAGTTGGTGAAGTGGGTGTTGGTCATGCCCAGGCGCTGGGCCTCGCGGTTCATCAGCGCGGCGAAGGCTTCCTCGCTGCCGGCGATGGTCTCGGCCAGCGCGACGCAGGCGTCGTTGCCCGACTGCACGATCACGCCACGGATCAGCTCGTCGACCGTGACCGGCTTGTTCGGCTCGATGAACATGCGCGAGCCTTCCATGCGCCACGCCTTTTCCGACACCGGCACCACCTGGTCGGGCGTGAGCGTGCCGGCCTTGAGCGCGGCGAAGGTCAGGTAGGCGGTCATCAGCTTGGTCAGCGAGGCCGGCTCGATACGGGCGTCGGCATCCTTGTCGGCCAGCGTCTGGCCGGTCGCGTGGTCGACCAGCACCCAGGCCTTGGCGGCGAGCGCCGGCGGCGGCACGGACTGCGCCAGCGCGGTGAAGGAGAACAAGGAAATCAGTAAAGCAAGGAAAAGACGCATGAGAGGAACCCGGGAAGTGATGAAGGAGACAGGCGGGAACGCGGAATTATAGGCGCCCGCCCAAAGGCAGACCAAAAGCGAAAGCCTTTGTTTCAACCCAATGTTGCGTTGCGCAAGCCGCCGCGTCAGCGCACGATGACGAATGGCTTGAGCTGCAGCGTCGAGCCGATGCGCTCGGCCGCGGCACGGGCCGCATCGACCGTGTCGTAGGGACCGGCATGCAGGCGGAAACGTTCGCCGTCGGCGAACAGTTCGAGGCGCTCGGCGTGCTCGGCCACCTCGCGCTCGACCGTGGCGCGAAAGCCTTCGGCATTGGCACGCGAGGCGAAGGCGCCGAGCTGCAGGAAGATGCCGGCGCTGGCCGACGCGATGTGCGGCACCAGGCCGTCGCCTTCGGCATCGGCGGTGGCCGCGGCGACCGGCATGGACGGCGAGGCCTGGGGCGCCGGCTCGAGCGGCGCCAGGGTGCGCGATTCGACCGCCGCAAGCGGGGGACTGGCCGGCGCGGGCGTCTCGGCGACGGCCACCGGCGTACGCCCGGGCAGCGGCGGCACGGGCTTGGCGGCCGCCATCATCGGCACCTCGTCGGGCAGGATCTGCTCGATCTCGACCTCGGCACTGCCGGCATTGATGTAGCCGAGCTTGTGCGCCGCGGTATACGACAGGTCGATGATGCGGCCCTTGTGGAAGGGCCCGCGGTCATTGACCCGCACCACCACCGTGCGGCCGCTGCCGGCGTGGGTGACGCGCACATAGCTCGGGATCGGCAGCGTGGGATGGGCCGCGGTCATCGCGTACATGTCGTAGGGCTCGCCGCTCGAGGTCGGCTTGCCGTGGAAGCGGCGGCCGTACCAGCTCGCGCGGCCACGTTCGCGGAAGGGACGCAGTTCGGTGGCCGGCACATAGCCCTGGCCGAAGACGTTGTAGGGCCGGTTGGCGAAGCGGTGCAGCGGCTCGAGCCGCGGTTCGGCGTCGGGGATGGCGTCGAGGTTGTCGGGCGGTACGTCGTCCGGGCCGTCGTCCTTGTAGTAGCCGCCACCGCGGCGCGCGGTCGTGGCGGCCGGGGCCGAGGGCTTGGACGCGGCGGTGTCGTCGCTGCGCTTGGGCGCCGAACCGCAGGCCGACAGCAGCAGCGCGGCGGCGGCCACGAGCGCGAGACCGGCCAGCGAAGAGGCACGGGCGGCATGGCGTGCGACGAGGGTCGGCGGAACAGCGGCGGAATCGGACTTCATCGGCACTCCGGGACGTCAACTGCTGCGCGCCGCGATGCGGCTGCGCTGGATGCTCATCAGGATACCGATGCCCAGACACAGGGTGACGAGCGCAGTTCCCCCGTAGCTGACGAAGGGCAGCGGCACGCCCACGACGGGCAGGATGCCGCTGACCATGCCCATGTTCACGAAGGCATAGGTGAAGAAGATCATCGTCACCGCGCCTGCCAGCAGGCGCGAGGCGTGCGTGGGCGCGAACGCGGCGATGGTGAAGCCGCGGATGAGCAGCAGCAGGTAGGTCGCCAGCAGCACGACCGCGCCGACCAGCCCGAACTCCTCGGCGAGCACCGCGAAGATGAAGTCGGTATGGCGCTCGGGCAGGAAGGCAAGGTGCGTCTGCGTACCCTCCATCCAGCCCTTGCCCGACACGCCGCCCGAGCCGATGGCGATGGTGGACTGGATGATGTGGAAGCCCTTGCCCAGCGGGTCGCGGGTGGGGTCGAGCAGGGTGCACACGCGCTGCTTCTGGTATTCGCGCAGCACCTGCCAGTCGACCTCGGGCTGGCACAGGGTGTCGCCGAAGGCGACGATGGAACCGATGCCGATCACCGCCGCCAGCACCAGCGGCACGATCAGCTTCCACGACAGGCCGGCGAAATAGATGACGTACAGGCCGGACGCGGCGACCAGCAGGCTGGTGCCGAGGTCGGGCTGGATCAGGATGAGGCCGAAGGGAACGACCAGCAGCAGGCCGGCGATGAGGAAATCGACGAAGCGCGTCTGCCCCTCGCGCTGCTGGAAGTACCAGGCGAGCATCAGCGGCATCGCGATCTTCATGATCTCGGACGGCTGGATGCGGGTGATGCCGATGTCGAGCCAGCGCTGCGCGCCCTTCGACACCTCGCCAAAGAACTCCACGCCGAGCAGCAGCACGACGCCCACCGCGTACAACGGCAGTGCGAGGTTCAGCATGTGGCTGGGCTTCAGCCATGCCATGCACCACATCGCGCCGAGCGCAATGCCGAAGTGCAGCAACTGGTTGTCGAGGCGCTCGGGCGAGGCGCTCTGCATCAGCACCCAGGCGTAGCCGAGCAGCACGCCGAGCAGCAGCAGCAGCATGGGGTCGATCGGGCGCAGGAAGCCGCGCAGCAAGGCCACCGGGTTGAAGCGCCAGCCGCTCATCGCACCCCCTCCTCAGCGGATGGCAAGGCGGGTTCCGCCGGCGCGCCGGCGTCTCCCTCGCCGAGGCTCTCATCGGCGCCGGGATCTTCTGCAGCGGGCTGGCCGGCACGCTGGTGCAGCAGGTAGTAGTCCATGACCTGGCGTGCGATCGGGGCGGCCGACTGCGCGCCGAAACCGCCGTTCTCCACCAGCACCGCCAGCGCAATCTTCGGCGCTTCGGCCGGCGCATAGGCAACGAACCAGGAGTGGTCGCGCAGGCGCTCGCGCACACGGCCTTCGACATAGCGCTGGCCGCGCAGCGAGAACACCTGCGCCGTGCCGGTCTTGCCGCCCGAGGTGTATTGCGCGCCCTGGAAGGCACGCCGGCCGGTGCCGCTGATGTTCACGCCCACCATGCCGTCGAGCACGGCCTTGACGTTGGCCGGCTTGAGGCCGATCTCGCGCAAGGGCGCGGGTTCGATCACACGTCGTTCGCCGCTGCGCGAATCGATCACGTGGCGCACGATGTGCGGCCGATACAGCTTGCCGTCATTGACCAGCGCGGCCAGTGCATTCGCGAGCTGCAGCGGCGTGAAGGCGTTGTAGCCCTGGCCGATGCCGACCGAGATGGTCTCGCCGGCGAACCACTGCTGCTGCTCGGGCCGGCGGAAACGCTGGCGCTTCCACTCCGGCGACGGCAGCACGCCGGCGGCCTCGCCGGGCAGGTCGATGCCCGTGCGCGCGCCGAAACCGAAGGGCGCCATGAAGTTGGCGATGTTGTCGATGCCCAGCTCGTGCGCGAGCTGGTAGTAGTAGGTATTGCAGGACACCACGATGGACTTGTGCAGGTCGACCATGCCGTGGCCGCCGATCTTGTCGTCCATGAACCGGTGGTTGCCGAGATTGAAGTAGCCGAAGTCGGAGATCGCCTGCTTGGCCGTGCGCTTGCCCGTTTCCAGCCCGGCGAGGGCCATGAAGGGCTTGAAGGTCGAGCCCGGCGGGTAGGCCGAATAGATTGCGCGGTTCAGCAGCGGATGGTCGGGCGATTCGTTGAGCGCCTTCCAGTCCTGCGTGGAGATGCCATCGACGAACAGGTTGGGGTCGAAGGTGGGCGTCGACACCAGCGCCAGCACGCCGCCGGTGGCGGGCTCGATCGCGACCAGCGCGCCCCGGCGATCACCGAAGGCGTTCTCGGCGATACGCTGCAGCTCGATGTCGAGCGTCAGCTCGAGGTCGTTGCCCGGAGTCGGCGGCGTACGTGACAGCCCACGCACCGCGCGTCCGCCGGCATTGACCTCGACCTGCTCGACGCCGGTGGTGCCGTGCAGTTCGTTCTCGTAGAACTGTTCCAGCCCGGCCTTGCCGATGTGCTGCGTGCCGCGGTAGTTGGCGGTGTTGCCCGCCTCCTCGATGCGTTCGACGTCACGCTGGTTGATGCGGCCGATGTAGCCGACGACGTGCGAGCCCACGCTACCCTGCGGGTAGTCGCGCAGCAGCCGCGCCTTCACCTCGACGCCGGGGAAGCGGTAACGATGCGCGGTGATGCGGGCGACTTCCTCGTCAGTGAGGCGGCTGCGCACCGGCACGCTTTCGAAATTCCGGCTTTCCTCGAGCAGCTTCGTGAAGCGGCGCCGGTCACGCGGCTCGATCGCGACCAGCATCGCCAGTTCGTCCAGCGTGGCCTCGACGTCGCCGACCTGCGAGGGCGTGATCTCCAGCGTGTAGGTGGCGTAGTTGCGCGCCAGCACCACGCCGTTGCGGTCGACGATGGTGCCGCGGTTGGGCACCGTGGGCAGCAGGGCGATACGGTTGTCCTCGGCACGGGTCAGGTAGTAGTCGTGCCGCACCACCTGCAGGTAGTAGAAGCGCGCGGCCAGCAGCCCGAGGCAGACGCACACGAACAAGGCCGCGACCACCACGCGCAGGCGAAAACGTGCGAGCTCCTGGGCAGGCGCGCGTAGCTCGGTCATCGCCCGCGACCCTCAGATCGGCCGGTTGTCATCGCGATCCACCGGCTGATACTGCGGCACCATCAGCAGGATGGACAGCGGCGCCCACAGCAGGGCACTGCTCAGACTGGACAGGAAGTACGACCACCCCGGGAATTCCGCGCCTGCCAGTACGCGCACGACCAGCATCAGCACCTGGATGAGCAGGAACAGCGGCAGCATGTGGATCGCCTGCTGCAGGAGCGGGAACCACAGCACGCGACGGGCGGCGCCATTGGCGACATAGGCCAGCACCACGTAGGCCAGTGCATGCTGCCCCATCGCGGCCCCCTGGCCGACGTCGACCAGCAGGCCGAAGACGAAGCCCACGCCCATGCCGATGCGCAGCGGCTCGCGCACGCACCAGATCGCCAGCACCAGCGCGACCCAGTCGGGAATGCCCGGCACGCGGCCGGTGGGGATGTATTCCAGGCCGAGCGCCACGATCAGGCTGAGGTACACGAACCACAGCTTGACCGGCAGCAGGATGCGGCTGGAAAGATTGGTTGGCTGCATGCTTCAGCGCTCCCGGGCAGCCGGCGCTGGAGGCGGTGGCGGTGGCGGGTAGGCGGTGCGCCCGATCACCAGCACCTGGACGCTGGTCTCGACGGCGGCCAGCGGCGTGGCTTCGATGCGGGCAAAGGCGTCCGTCTCGCGGTCGACCGCAACGACGGCGGCGACCGGCAGGCCGGGCACGAAGACCCCGTCCAGTCCGGAGGTGACGAGCTGGTCGCCCTCGCGGATGTCCGCATCGGCCAGCACGAAACGCATCTCCAGCCGGCCACGGCCGGTGCCGAACAGCACGCCGCGTACGCCGTTGCGCACCACGCTGACCGGAATCGACTGCGTGCGGTCGGTCAGCAGCGTCACCTCGGACTGCACCGGATGCACGCGCGTGACCTGGCCCACCACCCCCTTCGGGTCGACGACCGCCAACCCGGGCTCGACGCCCTGCTGGGCACCGCGGTCGAGGATGACCTTGCGCGTGAAGGGATCGGGGGCGTTGTACAGGATGTCGGCGGCGATGCTCTCGACCTCGACGCGGCGCGACATGCCGAGCAGCTCGCGCAGATGGGCGTTCTCCTGCTCGAGCAGCTCGAAGCGCAGCAGGCGCTCGCCCGACGTGAGCTGCTGGCGCCGCAGGTCGGCATTCTCGATCTGGACCTCGAGCAGCGTGGCGAAATAGCGCGAGGCGTTACGCACGAAGTCGGCCGGCGTCGCGGCCGCCATCTGCAGCGGATAGGTGACCACCGACAGCGCGTTGCGCATCACTTCAAGATAGCGGAAGCGCAGGTCGGCCACCAGCAGCGCCAGGCAGATGGCGACGAAGGCAAACAGGCGCGCAACGGGCGCTGGTCCGCGCTTGAAGATCGGAGGAGGCTGATGGCCGACGAAAGACATCCGAAAAACCCGGGGCCGTCAGGTGGAGGGAAGCGAACGCCCCCCGGCACGCACGCCGGGGCCGGTCATCACTCGGACGTGAAGATGGAAGCGAGCTTGTCCATCTTGTCGAGCGCCATGCCGCAGCCGCGCGCGACGCAGGTCAGCGGCTCCTCGGCCACCACCACCGGCAGGCCGGTCTCTTCCATCAGCAGGCGGTCGAGATCGCGCACCAGCGCGCCGCCGCCGGTCAGCATCATGCCGCGCTCGGCGATGTCGGCGCCCAGTTCGGGCGGCGTCTGCTCGAGGCCGATCTTGACTGCGGAGACGATCTGGTTGAGCGGCTCGGTCAGGGCCTCGAGGATTTCATTGGACGAGATCGTGAAGCTGCGCGGGATGCCTTCGGCGAGGTTGCGGCCCTTGACCTCCATCTCGCGCACCTCGGAGCCCGGGAAGGCGGAGCCGATCTCCTTCTTGATCTTCTCGGCGGTGGTCTCGCCGATCAGCATGCCGTAGTTGCGGCGGATGTAATTGACGATGGACTCGTCGAACTTGTCACCGCCGACGCGGATGCTGCCCGAGTACACCATGCCGCCGAGCGAGATCACGCCGACTTCGGTGGTGCCGCCGCCGATGTCGACCACCATCGAGCCGGTCGCGTCCGACACCGGCAGGCCGGCGCCGATCGCGGCCGCCATCGGCTCCTCGATCAGGAACACCTGCGAGGCGCCCGCCGCCAGGGCCGCGTCGCGGATCGCACGGCGCTCGACCTGCGTCGAGCCGCAGGGCACGCAGATGATGATGCGCGGCGACGGCGACAGCAGGCGCGAGTCGTGCACCTTCTTGATGAACTGCTTGATCATCTGCTCGGTGACGACGAAGTCGGCGATCACGCCGTCCTTCATCGGGCGGATGGCGGTGATGTTGCCCGGCGTCTTGCCGAGCATCTGCTTGGCCTGGTGGCCAACCGCCTGGATCGAGCGCTTGGCATTGGGCCCGCCTTCGGTACGGATCGCCACCACCGAAGGCTCGTCCAGCACGATGCCCTTGCCGCGCACGTAGATCAGCGTATTGGCGGTGCCGAGGTCGATCGCGAGATCGTTGGAAAAATAGGAGCGCAGGAAACCGAACATGAAACCTTCCGAAACCGGTGGAGTGGTTGTGCCGTGCGCCGCAGACAAGGTGATCGCGCGCCGCAACGCCAGCGCCTCGCCCGCTACCGCCAAGCGGTGTAGCCCCGGGCGGGGCAAAGACGATTATGATAACCTACAAACCTTTGTGGATTCAGCAGGTTTTGTTACCTCATGTCGCTGTCCAATGAACAAGTCGGGCACATCGCCCGCCTCGCGCGGATCGCACTTTCCGACGCCGAAGTGGATGCCACGCGCGCCAAGCTCAATGGCATTTTCGACCTCATCGAGCAGATGCAGGCGGTGGACACCACCGGCGTCGAACCGATGAGCCACCCGCAGGAGCTCGCCACGCGCCTGCGTGAGGACGTCGTCACCGAGACCGACCGCCGCGAAGCCTTCCAGAAGGTCGCACCGCAGACCGAAGCCGGCCTCTACCTGGTGCCGAAGGTCATCGAATGATCCGCATCGCGGCCGGCCTCGCCGCGATGCCCACTTTGCTGCCGAACCCATGATCAACGCTTCCCTCCCGGAACTGCGCCGCGCGCTCGATGCGCGGCAGATCTCCAGCGTCGAACTCGCGACCCTGTTTCTCGATCGCATCGCCGCCCTGAATCCCGACCTGAACGCCTTCATCACCGTTGACCGCGACGGTGCGCTCGCTGCGGCCCGTGCCGCCGACGAACGCATCGCCGCCGGCACGGCGGGTGCGCTCACCGGCATCCCGCTCGCGCACAAGGACGTGTTCTGCACCGAGGGCGTGCTCACCACCTGCGGCTCGAAGATGCTGTCGGACTTCGTCAGCCCCTATGACGCGCACGTCGTCAGCCTGCTCAAGGCCGCCGGCGCGGTGAGTCTGGGCAAGGCCAACATGGACGAGTTCGCGATGGGCTCGTCCAACGAAAGCTCGTACTACGGCGCGGTGAAGAACCCGTGGAACACGACGCGCGTGCCCGGTGGCTCGTCCGGCGGCTCGGCTGCCGCGGTCGCGGCGCGCCTGGCGCCGATCGCCACCGGCACCGACACCGGCGGCTCGGTGCGCCAGCCGGCGGCCTTCTGCGGCATCACCGGCATCAAGCCGACCTATGGCCTGGTGAGCCGCTACGGCATGATCGCCTACGCGTCCTCGCTCGACCAGGGCGGCGCCTTTGGCGCCAGCGCCGAGGATTGCGCGCTGCTGCTGGGCGCGATGACCGGCTTCGACGAACGCGACTCGACCAGCCTCGAGCGTCCGACCGAGGACTACGCCGCCGCCCTCGCCGCGCCGGCTTCGGCGAAGCCGCTCGAAGGCCTGCGCATCGGCCTGCCGCGCGAGTTCTTCGCCGAAGGCATGGCCGGCGACGTACGCGCCGCGATCGAGGCCGCGCTCGACCAGTACCGCGCGCTCGGCGCAACCACGGTCGAGGTGTCGCTGCCCAACGCGAAACTGGCGATCCCGGCCTACTACGTAATCGCACCGGCCGAATGCTCGAGCAACCTGTCCCGCTTCGACGGCGTGCGCTACGGCCATCGCGCCACGGACTACGGTGACCTGGCCGACATGTACAGCAAGAGCCGCGCCGAGGGCTTCGGTGGCGAGGTCAAGCGCCGCATCCTGGTCGGCACCTACGTGCTGTCGCACGGCTACTACGACGCCTACTACCTGCAGGCGCAGCGCCTGCGCCGCCTGATCGCGGAGGACTTCCAGGCCGCGCTGCAGCAGTGCGACCTGATCGCCGGTCCGACCACGCCGACCACCGCCTGGGCACTGGGCCAGATGGCGGACGACCCGGTGCAGATGTATCTGTCGGACATCTACACGATCGCGGTGAACCTCGCCGGCCTGCCCGGCCTGTCGCACCCTGCCGGCTTCGGTGCCGACGGCCTGCCGATCGGCCTGCAACTGGTGGGCGACTACTTCGGCGAGGCGCGGCTGCTGAACGCCGCGCACCGCTTCCAGCAGGTCACCGACTGGCACGCCCGCCGGCCGGCCACTGCCGCCTGAGACGCACCGCGATGCGGGCAGCACTGCGCCACACGCTCCGCCAAGGGCTGCTCGTGCTCGCTGCCGGGCTGCTGGCCTCCTGCGGCGTGCTCCCGCCGGCACCGCCTTCGGCGCCGCCGGACATCGCCCGCCCGAGCGAGGCGCCAGGCCGCCTGAAGCCGATGCCGGTGCGCCCGCTGGACGTGAAGGCCAGCTGCCGCTTCCGCGACGAGGCCGGCTACGCGGCAACGGCGATCCTCGACATCAGCCATGCCGAGGTGAAGGCCTTCAGCGCGACGGTGGACATCCCCCGTCGCGGCAGCTGCCGCTTCGACGGCCCCTTCACCCAGACGCGCAGCCTGCCCAGTGTGGAACTGCGTGCGCAGGACGGCTGCACCGTCAATATCTGGGAGCAGGGCGAGCAGGTGACAGTGGGCTTCTCCAACTGCGCGCGGCGTTGCAGCCGCGGCACTTTCGACTACGTATGGCCGATCATCGTCGATCGGACCAGCGGTGAATGCCACTGAGCATCTGCCGCGAACCGCAACAAGAGAAACGACCATGAGCAGAACGGATTGGGAAGTCGTGATCGGGCTGGAAGTCCACGCCCAGCTCAACACCGCCAGCAAGATCTTCTCCGGCGCCAGCACCGCCTTCGGCGCCGAGCCCAACGTGCAGGCGAGCGCGGTGGACATCGCGCTGCCCGGCGTGCTGCCGGTGCTGAACCGCGGCGCGGTCGAGCGCGCGATCCGCTTCGGGCTGGCGATCGGCGCCCACGTGGCGGACAAGAGCGTGTTCGCACGCAAGAACTACTTCTACCCCGACCTCCCCAAGGGCTACCAGATCAGCCAGATGGACCTGCCGGTGGTGGTCGGCGGCGAGATCACGATCCGTGTCGGCGAGGGTGAGCAGGCCTACGAGAAGACCGTGCGCCTGACCCGCGCCCACCTCGAGGAAGACGCCGGCAAGAGCCTGCACGAGGACTTCCACGGCATGACCGGCATCGACCTCAACCGCGCCGGCACGCCGCTGCTCGAGATCGTCTCCGAGCCCGACATGCGCTCGTCGGCCGAGGCCGTGGCCTATGCGCGCGCGCTGCACGCGCTGGTGCGCTGGATCGACATCTGCGACGGCAACATGCAGGAAGGCTCCTTCCGCTGCGACGCCAACGTCTCGGTACGCAAGAAGGGCGCGACCGAGTTCGGCACCCGGCGCGAGATCAAGAACCTCAACTCCTTCCGCTTCCTGCAGCAGGCGATCGACTACGAGGTGCAGTGGCAGATCGACACCATCGAGGACGGCGGCCGCATCCAGCAGGCCACGGTGCTGTTCGACCCCGACACCGGCGAGACGCGCATGATGCGCAGCAAGGAAGACGCCCACGACTACCGCTACTTCCCCGACCCCGACCTGCTGCCGCTGATGATCTCGGACGAGTGGAAGGCGCGCGTTCAGGCGGCGATGCCCGAGCTGCCGGGGGCGATGAAGGCGCGCTTCATGGACGCATGGGGCCTGTCCGCCTACGACGCGACCACGCTCACCGCGTCCAAGGAAGTCGCCGACTTCTATCAGGCCACGGTGTCGGCCGCCGGTGCGGCGCTCGCCAAGCCTTGCGCCAACTGGGTGATGGGCGACCTCGCCGCGCGCCTGAACAAGGCCGAGCTCGACATCGGCGCATCGCCGGTGTCGCCCGCACAGCTGGCCGGACTGGTGGCACGCATCGCCGACAACACCATCTCCAACGCCATCGCCAAGAAGGTGTTCGAAGCGCTGTGGAACGGCGAAGGCGCCACGGCAGACGAAGTCATCGACAAGCAGGGCCTCAAGCAGGTCACCGACACGGGCGCCATCGAGGCGATGATCGACGAGGTGCTGGCCGCCAACCAGAAGTCGGTGGACGAGTTCCGCGCCGGCAAGGACAAGGCCTTCAACGCGCTGGTCGGCCAGGTCATGAAAGCCAGCAAGGGCAAGGCCAGCCCGGCGCAGGTCAACGAGTTGCTGAAAAAGAAGCTCGGCGCCTGATCCCCCGGCGCCCGATTCAGGCGCCTCGACCGACCCCGCGTCCGACCGCCACGGCGGCAGGACGCGGGGTCGGTCCGTTTACGGCCTGCACCGCACTTGCCCTGCGTCAATAACATCTCCAGCAATTCGTCACATTCTTATATTCTTCGACACTGACGAAGCCGGCCTCGAATCGCGGACACAAGTCACCGGCGCTGGAGGAGAGATGGATGCATCGGTCGACCTGATCGACTGGCTGGGCGAAGACCTGAGCCTCGCGCTCGGCGGTCTGGTCATCGGCGCGCTGTTCGGCTTCTTCGCGCAGCGCTCCCGCTTCTGCCTGCGTGCGGCTGTCGTCGAGGTCGCGCGCGCCCAGGCAGGTGCCAAGCTGTCGATCTGGCTGCTCGCGTTCTCGTCGGCGCTGATCCTGACGCAGACGCTGATCCTGCTCGGGCTGTTCGACACCGCCAACGTGCGCCAGCTGTCGAGCCAGGGCAGCCTGTCGGGCTCGCTGATCGGCGGCCTGCTGTTCGGCATCGGCATGGTACTGGCGCGCGGCTGCTCCAGCCGCCTGCTGGTGCTGGCCGCCAACGGCAATCTGCGCGCACTGCTGTCGGGCCTCATCTTCGCCGTCACCGCGCAGGCATCGATGAACGGCACCCTGTCGCCGTGGCGCGAAGCCCTGGCCCAGTTGTGGACCATCGAGGGCGGCAACGCGCGCGACCTGCTGGCCTGGGCGGGCATCGGCAACGGCGGCGGGCTGCTGTTCGGGCTGCTCTGGCTGGCGGCCGGCGCCTGGTTCGCGCGTCGTCAGCGGATCGACGGCTGGGGCTGGGTCGGCGGCATCGCCGCGGGCCTGATGGTGGGTTGCGCCTGGTGGTTCACCTACCGCATGGCCGGCCTGCTGTTCGATCCGACACCGGTGCAGAGCATGTCCTTCACCGGCCCTTCGGCCGACGTGCTGATGCGGGTGCTGTCGCCCCCGGGCCAGCCACTCAACTTCGACCTCGGCATGGTGCCGGGCGTGTTCCTCGGTTCGTTCATCGCCGGCCTGTTCGCCCGCGAACTGAAGCTCGAGGGCTTCCAGGGCGGACATGCGATGCGGCGCTACATCGCCGGCGCGGTGCTGATGGGATTCGGCGGCATGCTGGCGGGCGGCTGTGCGGTGGGGGCCGGCGTGTCGGGCGCCGCGGTGTTCGCGGTGACGGCGTGGGTGACGCTGGCCGCGATGTGGGTCGGCGCGACGCTCACCGACTGGCTCGTGGATCGCCCGGTGGCCGCTGCGGCTGCCGGCACGGCACCGGCGCCGAGCCAGCCCTGAGACGCAATGCCGGGGCAGGCCGCATCGCTTCGCTATACTTCGGATTTCCCCACCGACCGCGCGGAGTCTCCGATGTGCCAGCTGCTCGGCATGAACTGCAATGTGCCGACCGATATCTGCTTCTCCTTCGCGGGTTTTCGCGCCCGCGGCGGCCTGACCGACCATCACCGCGACGGCTGGGGCATCGCCTTCTTCGAGGGTGCGGGCGCACGGGTCTTCCTCGACCCCAGCCCGAGCGCGGATTCGCCGGTGGCCGAGCTGGTCAAGCACTACCCGATCCGCTCCCTCAACGTCATCGCCCACATCCGCAAGGCCACGCAGGGCGAGGTGAGGCTGGAGAACACCCACCCCTTCCAGCGCGAACTGTGGGGACGCTACTGGATCTTCGCCCACAACGGCAACCTGAAGAACTTCGCGCCGACGCTGACGGGCCGCTTCCAGCCGGTCGGCACGACCGACTCCGAACTCGCCTTCTGCTACCTGCTCGATCGCCTCGCGCAGCGCTTTCCGCAAGGCACCCGCGACATCGCCGAACTGCATGCCGAGCTGCGCGTGCTCGCCATCGAGATCGGCAGCCACGGCGAGTTCAACTTCCTGCTGTCGGACGGCGACCAGCTGTTCGCGCACTGCTCTTCGCGGCTGTGCTACATCGTGCGCAAGGCGCCTTTCCCGGTGGCCCATCTGGCCGATGAAGACCTCACCGTCGACTTCAACGAGGTCACGACGCCGCTCGACCGCGTTGCGGTGATCGCCACGACGCCACTGACCGACAACGAACGCTGGACGCAGATCGCGCCGGGCAACCTGCTGGCCTTCCGCGACGGTGAACCGGTCGCGCTGCGCGACACGGCAACCGTTGCGCAGGACTATCCGCGTGGCACAGTGACAAATGCGTAGCAGTTCCTCCCCCCGCGGCAGCAAGACCGGTTAGAGTTCATATTCGCCCGGGGTTTCGAGTCGTCGAGGTTTGATCATGGACTGTCCGTTGTGCACGCCCTCCGCCGAGCAGGTCGTCTGGGAGGACGATCGCTGCCGTGTGATTCGCGTTGACGACCCTGTCCATCCCGGTTTCTGCCGGGTGATCTGGCGCGAGCACGTGGCAGAGATGACGGACCTGCTCACGGCTGACCGGCGCCACCTGTTCGCGGTGGTCATGGCGACCGAACGCGCGCTGCGCGACCTGCTGCATCCGGACAAGATCAACCTCGCCAGCTTCGGCAACATGGTGCCGCACGTGCACTGGCACGTGATCCCGCGCTACCGTGACGACAGCCACTTCCCGGAGTCGGTGTGGGGCACGCCCCAGCGCCCCGGCGTCGCGCATGCTGCAGCCGACCCTGTCGCCCTGGCGCGTGCGATCGACAGCGCACTTTCCGCCGGTCAATGACCCTGCCGCTTCCGACCGAGGCCCTCCGACGATGGACTTCTCCAGCCCCGCTGCCTGCCTTGACCAGCTGCAACGCCTGCATCCGATCGACATTCCGGCGACCCAGGCGACACTGACGCGCATCATCGAAGGCCTGCTCGGCGCGAAGCCGGCGCCCAACCAGCATCTCGAAGTCCTGGAGGCCGCGCGCGAAGTCATCGCCTACGCCCAGCACGAAACGGCACGCCGCTATGCGGCCCAGCCGCTGCCGCCCGACAGCGAGGAAAACCGCACCCTGCTGGGCGTCGTGAACCTGTGGCGCAAGCTGTCGGCCTCCTATGCCCAGATCGCCCGCGCCGACGCTGCAGGCGGCACGCTTTTCGACCAGCGCGCCTTGCTGGCCCAGCGCCGCACGCACTACGCCGGTCTCGCCTTGTTCGAGTACTTCCGCGCCCATCGCGCCGTACCGGCCGGATTCTGGACCGAGATCCATACCAGCTACCGCGACGCCATCGAGGCCGGCGTGCATCGCACGCGCGTGGCCGATCCGCTCAACGAGGTCTGGCGGGCCCAGAGCCCGCTCGAAGCCTACGTCTCGATCCTGTTGCTGGATCTGGCCAACCCCTACGGTCGCAGCGAGCGCGAGCTGAACTGGGTCATGCGTTGGGCGCAGCGCTTCGCGCCCTATTGCAGCCTGTCGCAGGATACGCAGCAGTTCAAGCCCACCGAATACGGCGTGGAACTCAGTGGCGACATCGGCCTGCGACCGCTCGGGGTGCAGGCAACCACCGACACGCTGCAGCGCTTCGACGGCAGTACCCTCGCGAGCCAGATCCAGGCGGTGCTCGAGCAGTTCAAGCGCGGCGTCAAGCCGGCCTCGCTCGGGCTGGGCGAAGACTGCCCCACCGACGCCAGCGCGCGGCTGCTGCTGTCGCTCTACCGCCCGTGGGGACGGGGCACGGCCGGCCGTCGCTTTCCGCGCCGTCACAAGCAGGGCAGTGCCGAGTTGAGCGGCGACTGGCTCACGATCGGCTTTGCGGTCGAAGGCGAGATCTTCCGCCAGCCCAGGCTCGAGAGCCCGCTGCACCTGCTGCGCGACGACATCTCGCTGTTCACCTTTGGCGAGCGCGCAATGGCGGTCACCGACAGCCAGCAGGCGCGGGAACGCAACCTGCGCGACGCCGAACGGCTCGGCCTCGACTACGAGCAGTGGGACCTCATGGACCACTCGGTTGGCGGCTTCCGGCTGCGACGCGGCATAAGCGGCGAACGTCTCGCCCACCACCAGCTGGTCGGCGTACGGCCGCTCGATGCCGACCGCTTCGTCCTGGGCGATCTCAGCTGGCTGATGTATCGCGAAGACGGCGTGCTGGAAGCGGGTGTCGAAGTGCTGCCCGGCGTACCGAACATGGTCGCCGTGCGCCAGACCGGTCCCAAGGATGGCCGCAAACCCTACCAGCAAGGCTTCCTGCTGCCGGAGTCGCCCTCGATGAAGTCGCCCGCCGCATTGGTGCTGCCCGTGCTCTGGTTCCAGGCCGGTCAGCTCATCGAGATCCGCCATCGCGACCAGCGCCGCCAGGTCCGCCTCAGCAGGGTGCTGAGGCGTGGCGCGAACTTCGACCTGTGCACCTACGAGGCCGTCGAACCTAGTCCTGCCTGATGCGGGCCGCCGGGAAGCGCATCGCGAAACGGCTGCCCTTGCCCGGCTCGCTGCTGACGGCGAGTTCGCCCTGGTGGCGGGTGAGGATGTGCTTGACGATGGCCAGGCCCAGGCCGGTGCCGCCGGTCTCGCGCGAACGTCCGCGGTCGACGCGGTAGAAGCGCTCGGTCAGACGCGGAATGTGCTCCGGGTCGACGCCGATGCCGTCGTCCTTGACCCAGTACTCGCCGCCTTCGCGGTCGACCCGCCAGCCCAGTTCGATGTGGCCGCCTGCGGGCGTGTAGCGCACCGCGTTGCTGGCGAGATTGGAGAACGCGCTGTGCAGTTCCTTGCGGCTGCCCAGCAAGGCACCGCCGCCTTGCAGCGCCAGCTTCACGCTGTGCCGGCCAGCCGACAGGAGCTCGGTCTCGCGCGCGACTTCTCGCATCAGTTCGGGCACGTCCACCGCCTCCTCCAGCGCGGCCGGCGCCCCGGTCTCGAGGGCCGACAGGGCCAGCAGATCCTCGATGAGGCGCTGCATGCGGTTGGACTGTTCGCTGGCGAGCTTCAGGAAGTGCAGCACCTCCTCGCGGCTGAAGTCGTCGAGGCCGTCGATCAGCGTCTCGAGAAAGCCGCCGACCACGGTCAAGGGCGTACGCATCTCGTGCGACACGTTGGCGACGAAGTCCCGGCGCATGTTCTCGAGCCGCTCGAGCTGCGAGATGTCGCGTGACACCACCATGCGCCGACTGCCTGCAAAGCGGATGATCTGCACCTGCAGCGTGCGCTCGCGACGGCGCAGCGAATGAATGACCAGGGGTTCGGCATACTGCCCCGCCTGCAGGTAGGCGACGAACTCGGGCTGGCGTACGAGGTTGGTGATCGGGGCACGCAGGTCTCGACGGCGATCGAGATCGAAGTGCTGCTCGGCCATCACGTTGAGCCACTCGATGCTGTCGTCGTCGGCGAGGTAGACGAGACCCTCGGGCATCGCCTGCGCCGCCTGCTGGAACCGGCCCAGTTCGGCCGACAGCTTGTCACGCACGATCAGTTCGCGCTGGAAACGGTCTCCCAACTCGGCGAACACGCTGCCCCACAGGCCTTCGACCTGCGGCGGCATGCTGCCCGCGGCCTGGCGGGTCCATTCGACCAACTGGCGCATGTGGCGTGCAAGCAGGATGGCTGCGGCCAGGAAACCCAGGATCACGAGCGCAAGCGCTGCGTCGGTGCCGCGGTAATGCCCGGCCAGCAGGGCGAGGGCCAGCACGGCCGCCACGGGCAATCCAACGCCTGTGGCGATATAGCGAAGGGGACGATGGATCACGCGCGCTCCGTTGATCGGCAAGTACCGATTATCGCGCGGCGGAAAGCTGCGGTGCCTGGGTCGAGAATCGGTAGCCACTGCCACGCACCGTCTGGATCAGGGCGTCATGCCCGGTGGGTTCGAGCGCACAGCGCAGGCGGCGGATGTGCACATCGACCGTTCGCTCCTCCACGAAGACGTGGTCGCCCCACACCTGGTCGAGAAGTTGCGCCCGCGAATGCACGCGCTCGGGGTGGGTCATCAGGAAGTGCAGCAGGCGGAACTCTGTCGGTCCGAGCGCCAGCGCCTCGTCTCCCGCGGTGACGCGGTGGGTGGTCGGGTCGAGGCGCAGGCCACCGAGTTCGACCGCGTCTTCCGTCGCCTGCGGCGCCCGGCGACGCAGCACCGCCTTGATGCGGGCCACCAGTTCGCGCGGACTGAAAGGCTTGGTGATGTAATCGTCTGCCCCGGTCTCCAGCCCCATCACCTTGTCCTGCTCCTCGCCACGGGCGGTGAGCATGATGATCGGAATCGCACGGGTACGCTCGTCAGCGCGCAGGCGGCGGGCAAACTCGATGCCGGATGCGCCCGGCAGCATCCAGTCGAGCAGGATCAGGTCGGGCAGCGCCTCGCGCACGATGCGCTGGGCCGACTCGGCATCCGATGCACGCACCACGTGGTGGCCGGCACGATTGAGGTTGGCGGCGATCAGCTCCTGGATCGCCGGTTCGTCTTCCACGAGCAAAATGTTTGCTGGCATGCTGTTGACTCCGGTTGGCTCGCGCAGTGTATTTCAGGTATTTGACGTTTTGATGACGCGTCATGCACCTGAAACACGAACGCGGCTTTGCCGTGCCAGGGCTGGGGAGGGGTGATTCGGGTATGATTGTGGCCCCCGAATGCGAGGCTATCGCCATGGCCGGACTGGATCAGAACACCCCGCTCCCCACCGAGATCACGCTGCACAGCCAGTCGAGGCGGCTCGAGATCGCCTTCGACGATGGCAGCCGCTTCACGCTGCCCTTCGAGTTCCTGCGCGTGCATTCTCCGTCGGCCGAGGTGCGTGGCCACGGCCCCGGCCAGGAGACGCTGCAGCAGGGCAAGCGCGACGTCGACGTGGTCGACCTGCAGCCGGTGGGCAACTATGCGATCCGCCCGGTGTTCTCGGACGGCCACGACAGCGGGCTGTATTCCTGGGACTACCTCTACATGCTCGGCCAGCAGCAGGACGCGCTGTGGCAGGACTATCTCGACCGCCTGGAGCAGGCGGGCGGCACCCGCGACCCCGCCAAGGTGCCGCCGCCGGCACCCAAGGGCGGCTGCGGACACCATCACTGAGACGATCATGAGCGACAAGACCACGCACTTCGGCTTCCAGACGGTTGCCGAGGAGGCCAAGGAAAAGAAGGTGGCCGAGGTGTTTTCCTCGGTCGCGCAGAAGTACGACGTGATGAACGACCTGATGTCGTTCGGCCTGCACCGGATCTGGAAGCACTTCACGATCCAGATCTCCGGCGTACGCGAGGGTGACCGTGTGCTGGACGTCGCCGGTGGCACGGCCGACCTGTCGCTCGCCTTCGCGCGCAAGGTCGGCCCCAAGGGCCAGGTGTGGCTGACCGACATCAACCACGCGATGCTGTCGCGTGGCCGCGACCGCATGGTCGACCACGGCTTCACGATGCCGACCGCACAGTGCAACGCCGAGAAACTGCCCTTCCCTGACGACTGGTTCGACTGCGTCACCGTGGCCTTCGGCCTGCGTAACATGACGCACAAGGAGGTCGCGCTGGCCGAGATGCGCCGTGTGCTGCGCCCCGGCGGCCGACTGCTGGTGCTCGAGTTCTCGCGGGTGTGGAAACCGCTGTCGCCGCTCTACGACCTCTACTCGTTCAAGCTCCTGCCATGGATGGGCGAGAAGGTGGCAAACGATGCGGAAAGCTACCGTTACCTCGCCGAATCGATCCGCATGCACCCTGGGCAGGAAGAACTGAAGGCGATGATGGAACAAGTCGGCCTTGCGCGTGTCGATTACTTCAACCTCAGCGCGGGCGTCGTCGCCCTGCACCGTGGCTACAAGATCTGAACCTGGAGACTGACCAAAGATGAAAAACTTCTTCCTCACCCTGATCGTTGCCGTGCTGTCGTTCGGCTTCGGCGTGCCCGAAGCGGAGGCCAAGCGCCTTGGCGGCGGCAGCAGCTTCGGCATGCAGCGCCAGGCGACGCCTCAGCAGGCGCCGCGCCAGCCTGCCGCCACCCAGACGCCCGCCTCGGCCGCAACCCCGGCCGCCGCACCGAAGCGCTCGTGGATGGGTCCGGTCGCCGGCCTCGCCGCTGGCCTGGGTCTTGCCGCCCTGTTCTCGCACCTTGGCCTCGGTGAAGAAATGGCATCGTTCATGATGATCCTGCTGCTGGCCGTCGCAGCCTTCTTCATCTTCCGCCTGCTGTTCCGCCGCGGCGGCAGCACCCAGCAAAGCCAGAACCTGCAGTACGCGGGCGCAGGCGCCGCTGCGGGTGGCGCCACGCCGCTGCGTCCGGCTCCGGTCGCTGCCCCGATGTCGGGCACCAGCGCTGCCGCCTCGGGCCTGGACAAGGCGATCGCGGAGGGGTTTGACGTGCAGGGTTTCGCACGCCAGGCCAAGCTCAACTTCATCCGCCTCCAGGCTGCCAACGATGCCGGCAACCTCGAAGACCTGCGTGAATTCACCACGCCGGAAGTCTTTGCCGAGATCCGCATGCAGCTCAGCGAGCGCGGCACCGTGGAGCAGCGTACCGATGTGGTCGAGCTGAACGCCGACGTGGTCGACGTCGAAGAGGACAATGGCCGCTACGTCGTCAGCGTCCGCTTCAACGGCCTGTTGCGCGAGGATGAGGGCGCTGCCCCGGCCCCCTTTGACGAGATCTGGCACCTGACCAAGCAGGTCAGTGGCAGCGGTGGCTGGCTGATCGCCGGCATCCAGCAGATCAGCTGATCGTCGTATTATCGACGGGGAGGCCCAAGGGCCTCCCCGTTTTGTTTTCAGCACCGCCTTTTCGTACCTTTCCCGGCTCAGACACCATGCTGTCCAGCGCTTTCCTTTCCGCTACCAATCACCTGTTGTCGCAATCGGGCTGGGCGCGCACCCGCCTGCAGCCGCACGCCGGACGTACCGCGCGCCTGGCGATTGCACCGCTCGCGGAACTCGACTTTTCGGTTTCCGCGGAAGGCTATCTTGCGGCCTGGTCGGGCGAGGACGCGCCCGAAGTGCTGTTGCGGCTCGCGGCAGTCGATCTGCCCAGGCTCCTGGTCGATGGCCTCGAGACGGCAATGCGCCATGTACGCATCGAAGGCAATGCGGAGTTCGCCGACGCTCTGGGTTTCGTGTTCCGCCACCTGCGCTGGGATGCGGAAGAGGACCTGTCGCGCGTGTTCGGCGACATTGCCGCCCATCGCCTGGTCGGAGGTAGCAAGCACCTGGTCGGCGAGGGTCGGCGGTCGCTCGAACGCGCGAGCGGCAACCTGGCCGAGTACCTCACCGAAGAGTCCCCGCTGCTCGTTCCGCGCAATGCGCTTGCCGAACTGTCGCAGGACGTCATCGCACTGCGCGACGCGCTCGGCCGGCTCGACAAGCGGGTGTCCCGCCTCGAGGGGCGGCGCTGACCGGCACGCCATCCGAGTCGGACAGGCCAAACACCGAAGCAAAAAAAAGCAGCTCCGGAGAGCTGCTTTTTTCTTCCTGCTCCATCGATCGACGGAGCGGAGACGCGATCAGTGGCCGCGCTTGCGCAGGCGCTCGATCGCAGCGAGTTGTGCCACTGCTTCCATGAGCTCGGCCTGGGCCTTGGCATAGTCCAGACGCGCGGTCTGGTTCGCCATCGCCTCTTCGGCTTTCTTCTTGGCTTCCAGCGCCTTCGCTTCGTCCAGATCCTTGCCGCGGATCGCGGTGTCGGCAAGCACCGTCACCAGACCCGGCTGAACCTCGAGCAAACCACCGGCAACGAAAACAAGCTCTTCTTCCGCCTGATTCGGAACCTTGACCCGCACCGCACCCGGTTTGATCCGGGTCATCAGCGGCATGTGGCCGGGCAGAATGCCGAGTTCACCCGCCTCGCCAGGCAGCGCGACAAATTCTGCCAGCCCGGAAAAGATCTGCTCTTCCGCGCTGACGATGTCGACATGAACCGTCATAGCCATGTTGTTTCCTTTTCAAATCCGCGCGGCACCGAAGCGCCGCGCGGGCGGACGAATTACTGCAGCTTCTTCGCCTTCTCGATGGCCTCGTCGATGTTGCCGACCATGTAGAAGGCCTGTTCCGGCAGGTTGTCCAGTTCGCCGCTGACGATCATCTTGAAGCCGGCGATGGTGTCCTTCAGCGAGACGTACTTGCCGGGCGAGCCGGTGAACACTTCTGCAACGTGGAAGGGCTGCGACAGGAAGCGCTGGATCTTACGCGCACGGGCCACGGCGAGCTTGTCTTCCGGCGACAGTTCGTCCATACCCAGAATCGCGATGATGTCACGCAGTTCCTTGTACTTCTGCAGCGTCATCTGAACCTGACGCGCCACGTTGTAGTGCTCTTCGCCCACAACCAGCGGATCGAGCTGGCGCGAGGTGGAGTCGAGCGGATCGACGGCGGGGTAGATACCCAGCGCGGCGATGTCACGCGACAGCACGACGGTGGAGTCAAGGTGCAGGAAGGTGGTCGCGGGCGACGGGTCGGTCAAGTCATCCGCCGGCACATACACGGCCTGGATCGAGGTGATCGAGCCGACCTTGGTGGAGGTGATGCGCTCCTGCAGACGGCCCATTTCCTCGGCCAGCGTCGGCTGATAACCCACCGCGGAAGGCATACGACCCAGCAGCGCGGACACTTCGGTACCGGCCAGGGTGTAGCGGTAGATGTTATCGACGAAGAACAGGATGTCGCGGCCTTCGTCACGGAAGCGCTCGGCCATGGTCAGGCCGGTCAGCGCCACGCGCAGACGGTTGCCCGGGGGCTCGTTCATCTGACCGAACACCATCGCGACCTTGTCGAGAACGTTGGAGTCCTTCATCTCGTGGTAGAAGTCGTTACCCTCACGAGTACGCTCACCCACGCCAGCAAACACCGACAGACCGGAGTGCTGCTTCGCGATGTTGTTGATCAGTTCCATCATGTTCACGGTCTTGCCCACGCCGGCGCCACCGAACAGGCCCACCTTGCCGCCCTTGGCGAACGGGCAGATCAGGTCGATAACCTTGATGCCGGTTTCGAGCAGTTCCACCGACGGCGACAGCTCGTCGAACTTCGGCGCCTTCTGGTGAATGGCGCGCAGTTCGTCGGTTTCGATCGGGCCGGCGTCGTCGATCGGGCGACCCAGCACGTCCATGATGCGGCCCAGGGTACCCATGCCGACGGGAACCGAAATCTGCTTGCCGGTGTTGCTCACCTTCATGCCACGGCGCAGGCCGTCGGAAGAACCCATCGCAATGGTACGCACCACGCCGTCGCCGAGCTGCTGCTGGACCTCGAAGGTCAGGCCAGCTTCGGCGAAGGAGTCGGCAGCGTCCTCGAGCTTCAGGGCGTCATACACCTTGGGCATCGAGTCGCGCGGGAACTGAATGTCCACCACGGCGCCGATGCACTGAACGATCGTACCTTGACTCATCGTCATATCCTTAAATCAATAATCCGTTACACCGCGGCGGCGCCGCCGACGATTTCCGACAGCTCCTTCGTGATCGCGGCCTGGCGGGTCTTGTTGTAGACCAGCTGCAGTTCGCCAATCACGTTCTTGGCATTGTCGGAAGCGGCCTTCATTGCCACCATGCGCGCGCTCTGTTCGGATGCCATGTTCTCGGCCACTGCCTGGTACACCAGTGCCTCGACGTAGCGCACCAGCAACTCGTCGATGACGACCTGCGGATCAGGCTCGTAGAGGTAATCCCACGAGCTCTCGGGCGTACCGAGCTGGTCACCGGTCAGGGGCAACAACTGTTCGAGCACCGGCTCCTGCTTCATCGTATTGATGAAGCGGGTGTAAGCCACGTAAACCGCGTCGAGCTCGTCGTTCTGGAACGCATCGAGCATGACCTTGACCGGACCGATCAGCTTCTCCAGGTGCGGCGTGTCACCCAACTGCGTGACGTTCGACACCACCTTGGCGCCCATGCGCTGCATGAAGCCCAGACCCTTGTTGCCGATGGCGCAGGCACGGATCTCGGTCACGCCCGAGGACTCCCAGTCCTTCATCGCGTTGAGCGCGATACGCTGGACGTTGGTGTTGAGGCCACCGCACAAACCCTTGTCGGTGGTCACCAGGATCAGCCCCACCCGCTTGACCTGGTCCTTATGGACCAGGAACGGGTGCTTGTAGTCGGTCACATTGGCCTGGGACAGGTTCGCGGCGAGTCGGCGGATCTTCTCGGCAAAGGGGCGGGCGGCACGCATCCGGTCCTGCGCCTTGCGCATCTTGGATGCAGCCACCATCTCCATGGCCTTCGTGATCTTGCGCGTGTTTTGCACGCTCTTGATCTTGGTACGGATTTCCTTACCGCTAGCCATATTCCGTCTCCCTCGCCGGCCTTAAGCCCAGCTCTTCTTGAACTCGGCGATCGCGGCAGCCAGGGTCTTTTCGCCGTCGGCGTCCAGTTCCTTCTTGCTCAGGATCGAGGAGACCAGATCGGCCTGCTTGGTCTTGACGAATTGCAGCAGCGCGGCTTCGAACGGCAGCACGCGGGCGACGTCGACATCATCGAAGTAGCCGTTGTTCACCGCGTAAAGCACGATGGCCATATCGGCGATCGACATCGGCGAGTACTGCGCCTGCTTCATCAGTTCGGTCACGCGACGACCACGCTCGAGCTGCTTGCGGGTCGCGTCGTCCAGATCGGAAGCGAACTGGGCGAATGCGGCGAGTTCGCGATACTGCGCGAGGTCGGTACGGATACCGCCGGACAGCTTCTTGACGACCTTGGTCTGCGCAGCACCACCGACGCGGGACACCGAGATACCGGCGTTGATCGCGGGACGGATACCGGCGTTGAAGAGGTCGGTTTCCAGGAAGATCTGGCCGTCGGTAATCGAGATCACGTTGGTCGGAACGAACGCGGACACGTCGCCGGCCTGGGTCTCGATGATCGGCAGGGCGGTCAGCGAACCGGTCTTGCCCTTGACTTCACCGTTGGTGAACTTCTCGACGTAGTCGGCGTTCACGCGCGCGGCGCGCTCGAGCAGACGGGAGTGCAGGTAGAACACGTCACCCGGGTAAGCTTCACGGCCCGGCGGACGGCGCAGCAGCAGCGAAACCTGGCGGTAAGCCCAGGCCTGCTTGGTCAGATCGTCATAAACAATCAGCGCATCCATGCCACGGTCGCGGAAGTACTCGCCCATGGTGCAGCCAGCGTAGGCGGCCAGGTACTGCATGGCGGCCGATTCCGATGCGGTGGCGGCGACGACGATGGTGTACTCCATCGCGCCGTTTTCTTCCAGCTTGCGCACGACGTTGGCGACGGTCGAGGCCTTCTGGCCGATGGCCACGTACACGCAGTACATGTCCTGGCCCTTCTGGTTGATGATCGCGTCGACGGCCACGGCGGTCTTGCCGGTCTGGCGGTCGCCGATGATCAGCTCGCGCTGGCCGCGGCCGATCGGCACCATCGAGTCGACCGACTTCAGGCCGGTCTGCACCGGCTGCGAAACGGACTGACGGGCGATGACGCCCGGCGCGACCTTTTCGATCTTGTCGGTCAGCTTGGCGTTGATCGGGCCCTTGCCGTCGATCGGCTGACCCAGCGCGTTGACGACGCGACCAACCAGCTCGGGGCCGACGGGCACTTCGAGAATGCGGCCGGTGGCCTTGACGGTGTCGCCTTCGGTGATGTGCTCGTACTCGCCGAGCACCACGGCGCCGACGGAATCACGCTCGAGGTTGAGCGCCATGCCGAAGGTATTGCCGGGGAATTCCAGCATTTCGCCCTGCATCACATCGGTCAGGCCGTGAATGCGGGTGATGCCGTCGGTGACGGAAACCACCGTGCCCTCGTTACGCGACGTGGCGGCGAGCTGCAGGTTCTGGATCCGGCTCTTAATCAGATCACTGATTTCAGAGGGGTTGAGTTGCATAGTTTTTATGCTCCTAGTTCTTTAGCGCAGCGGCCATGTTCGCGAGCTTGCCGCGGACCGAGGCGTCGATGACTTCGTCGCCGACGGCGATGCGAACCCCGCCGATGAGGGCAGGGTCGATGTGGACCTGGACATTCAGTTTGGCCTTGAAGCGCGCTTCGAGGTCAGCCTTGAGCGAGGTCAGCGTTGCATCGTCGAGGGGGAAGGCAGAGGCGATTTCCGCCTCGAGGACACCTTCGTGTTCGTTCTTCAGTGCAACGAACAGGTCACGGATCTCGGGAAGCACCTGCAGGCGTTCGTTATCCACGAGGACACGGACGAAATTCTGCTGTTCTGCGGACAGGGTCCCAGCCACATCCAGCACCAGCTGCACGAGCTGGCCGGCGGTGAGCTTGGGATCGGAAATGCAGGCCCGCATGGTGGAATCGGCCGCCAGTGCGGCGAGCCGATCCAGTGCTTCCGACCAAGGCCCCAGCGCACCTGCCCCGCGAGCCAGCTCGAAGGCGGCATCCGCATAGGGGCGCGCGATGGTGACGTTCTCGGCCATGACTTATTGCAGTTCCTGTTTCAGGTTGGCAAGCAGTTCGCCGTGCACCTGGGCGTTGATTTCACGGCGCAGAATCTTCTCGGCACCAGCAACAGCCAGATTGGCGACCTGGTCGCGCAGAGCTTCCTTGGCGCGCTGTGCGGCTACACCGGCTTCGGCCTCGGCGGCTTCACGGGCGGCCGCGATGATGCGGCTGGCTTCGGCGCGGGCTTCGTCGATCAGCTGGCTCGCCTGCTTTTCAGCAGAGGACCGCACATCACCCGCGGATTCGCGGGCCTTGCGCAGTTCCTCGACGACCTTCTTCTCGGCGAGTGCCAGATCAGCCTTGGCCTTGTCCGCAGCTGCCAGCCCGTCGGCGATTTTCTTCGCACGCTCGTCCAGTGCCTTCACGATGGGCGGCCACACGAATTTCATCGTGAACCACGCCAGAATGAAGAACACAACGAGCTGGGCTATCAGAGTTGCGTTCAAATTCACGGTTCTTGGCCCTCAGGTTGGTTCAAAAAAGGATGAACTCGAACCGATCAGAGCTGGAACGGGTTGGCGAAGGCGAACATCATGGCGATACCGACACCGATCAGGAACGCGGCGTCGATCAGGCCGGCCAGCAGGAACATCTTGGTCTGCAGGGCGTTCATCAGCTCAGGCTGACGAGCGGACGCTTCGAGGTACTTGGAACCCATGATGCCGATACCGATACAAGCACCGATGGCGCCCAGACCGATGATCAGACCAGCAGCCAGAGCAACAAAACCCAGAACGTTTTCCATGACAACTCCTTAGTGGGGAAGGTGAGTTTAAAAAACCAGTACTGCTTTGAAGATGAAACTGAAACTTAGTGGCTTTCGTGCGCCTGACCGACGTACACCAGGGTCAGCATCATGAAAATGAAGGCCTGCAGCGTGATGATCAGGATGTGGAAGATCGCCCAGATGGTGCCGGCGACCACATGACCGACGAAGCCGAACACGGTGGCGGTACCGCCCAGCAGCGCGATCAGGATGAACACGAGTTCGCCAGCATACATGTTGCCGAACAGTCGCATGCCGTGCGACACGGTCTTGGCGAGGAACTCGATGATCTGCATCGCGAAGTTCACCGGGTACAGCAGCGGATGGCTGCCGAACGGCGCGGTGAAGAGTTCGTGCACCCAACCCGAAACGCCCTTGATCTTGACGTTGTAGTAAAGGCACAGCAGCAGCACGCCGATCGACAGGCCCAGCGCGGCGGAAAGGTCGGCAGTCGCCACGACGCGCATGTAGGCATGGGCGGGGTCACCACCGGCGGCGGAATAGATGCCGGTCCAGATCATCGGAATCAGATCGACCGGCAGCAAGTCCATCGCGTTCATCAGGAAGATCCAGACGAAGACCGTGAGCGCGAGCGGCGCGACGAAACGGCGCGACTCGGCGCTATGCACGATGCCCTTGGCCTGGTCGGCCACCATTTCGACGAGCAGCTCGACGATGCCCTGGAAGCGCCCGGGAACGCCCGAGGTCGCCTTGCGGGCGGCAAGCGCAAGAATGAATACGGTGAGCAGACCCAGCAGGATCGAGAAGAACATCGAGTCGATATTGATGACGCTCCAATCGACGATGCTTTCCTGGGGATGCCCAGTGTTGTTGAAGTGTCCGAGGTGGTGAATTACGTACTCGGATGCGGTGGGAGCGTTTCCAGCCATGATCAGGTCTTCACCAAAAATGCAAACAAATTCGCTTTAAGTGCCAGAATCAGGCCGATCAGCATCGCACCCCAGTGGAGCGCCGGATAAAGGACCCAAACCAGCACCAACAATCCCACGATCGAGGCGACCTTGAGGAGTTCGCCTGCGACGAAAGCGGCCACGCTCGCCGTACCGGCCTTGCGCGTGATCGCGGCAAGGCGCATGGCGAACATCCAGCTTGGCAACACGCACGCCAAGCCGCCCCCTGCGGCAGAGACCGCGCCCCGCATCCCGAAGAGAGCGGCGGAAATCACCACCGCGAGGATCGTCGCGCCCAACTGCAGTAGAACGGCTTTAAGCATCGGTTGTCGCGCCAGTTCGTCGCTGAAGCTGGCGACCGCCCAAAAATCCCGCGAATACTAGGGGTTATCCCCAGCAAAGTCAAACTTCAGTTGCATTGCAGCAATCGGCCTCCTAGCCGTCGTGTATCTTATGCAACTCACTGACTGGGCGTGCCCCGGACGAGGCCCGACGGGCCGCTCCGCACCGGCGTGCCGGCACGCCCGCAACTCTCATCGAAGAAGCATGATCAAGACGCGCAAGGCCACGCGCCGGGAAATCCTCGGCTGGAGCATGTTCGACTTCGCGAACCAGGCCTACACGCTCGTGATCGTGACGGTCGTGTTCGGCGACGTCTATACGCGGCTTGTCGTCGGCGATGCGCCGGATTACCGCCTGGGGAACCTGCTCTGGAGCGCGGCGCTGTGCCTGAGTTACGCCCTGGTGGTCGTTGCCGCGCCGCTGCTGGGGGCGGCAATGGACGGCGGGCGGGCGAAGAAACGCATGCTCTTCGCCAGCTACGTGCTCACGGTGGCGAGTACCGCGCTGCTCTACTTCGTCGGCCCGGGCCATGTCTGGCTCGGGTTCATCCTGATCGTGGTTTCGAATGCGGCCTACTCCGCCGGCGAATCCTTCATCGCCAGCTTCCTGCCATTCCTCGGCGAGGCCGATGAGCTGGGACGGATCTCGGGACTGGGCTGGGCGCTGGGCTATGCCGGCGGACTGGTTTCCGCCGGCTTCGTGCTCGTGTTCCTCGGCGAGGTGGCCGCGGACAACTTCGGGCGCATCCGCTGGGTCGGCCCGTTTGCCGCCGCCTTCTTCCTGCTCGCCGCGATCCCGACCTTCCTCTGGGTGCGCGAGCCCGCGGTCGGGGATCGCCGCCATTTCAACGGCGAGCTGGTCCGCATCGCCTACAGGCGCGTCGCCACGACGCTGCGCACCCTCCCCGATCACCCCGACCTGCGCCGCCTGTTCATGTCGATCCTGTTCGCGATGGCGGGGGTCTACGTCATCGTCGCCTTCTCGTTCATCTACGGCGCCCAGGTCATCGGCTGGAGCGAGGACACGCGCGCGCTGATGTTCGTCGTGGTGCAGATCACCGCCCTGATCGGCGCCCTGGCGTTCGGCGCGCTGCAGTCCCGCCTCGGCGGGCGACTCACCTATGCGCTGACGCTGGTGCTGTGGATCGGGGCCATCCTGGCGATCTATTTCGTCGGCGAACTGACGGCGCTGCTCAACCGGGCATTGGCCCTCTCCTTGCGCGAGGAGCAGGTGTTCCTGTTTGCCGGACTGCTGTCCGGCCTCAGCCTGGGCTCGAGCCAATCCGTGGGGCGAGCGCTGGTGGGCATGTTCTCGCCGGAGACCCGCGCAGCCGAACTGTTCGGCTACTGGGGCCTGACCAGCAAGCTGGCCGCTATCTTCGGCATCTTCGGCGTCGGGATGCTGCAGTGGGCGTTCGGGCTGCAGGGCGCGGTGCTGTTCTGCATCGTCCTGTTCGCCGCCGCGCTCCTGCCGCTCGCCGGCATCGACGAAGCCCGCGGCGTGGAGGCGGCGCGGCGCGCCTCGCGGCTGGACGACTAGCGCAGCCGGCCGAGCAGGCCGTCGAGCTGGTCCAGGCTGCCGAAGCGGATCGAGACCTCGCCAGCGCCCTTCTTGTTCGCCTTGATCTTCACCGAGGCCCCGATGGCGTCCGCGATCTCCTCCTCCAGCCGCAGCAGGTCGCGGTCGGGCTGCGGTGCGGGCTTCTTCTGCCGCGGATTCAGCAGTTGCTGCACGAGGCGCTCGGTGTCGCGCACCGACAACTGCTTGGCCGCGACCTGATTGGCAAGCTGGATCTGGCTCGCGCCATCCAGCGGCAGCAGCGCACGGGCGTGACCCATGTCGATGTCACCCGCCATCAGCAGTTCCTGCACCGGTTTGGCCAGGTTCAGCAGGCGCAGCAGGTTGGACGCGGCCGGGCGCGAACGGCCGACGGCGTCGGCCGCCTGCTGGTGGGTCATCTCGAACTCGTCGATCAGGCGCTGGATGCCGCTGGCTTCCTCGAGCGGATTCAGGTCTTCGCGCTGGATGTTCTCGATCAGCGACATCGCCAGCGCGGCTTCGTCGGGGATGTCACGCACCAGGCAGGGCACTTCGGCCAGACCGGCGATCTGCGACGCGCGCCAGCGGCGCTCGCCGGCGATGATCTCGTAGGCGTCCTCGCCCACCGGGCGCACCATGATCGGCTGCATGATGCCCTGCGCCTTGATCGAGGCGGCGAGCTCCTCCAGCGAGCCCGGGTCCATGCGCGTGCGCGGCTGGTACTTGCCGGGCTGCAGCGCGATCGTGGGCAGCATCTGCAGCTCGCCCTTCTCGGCTTCGTCTTCCTGGTTGGCGGCCAGCAGCGCATCGAGTCCGCGGCCGAGGCCCTTGAGTCTGGGTTTGTTCATGGTCTTGTCCGAATTCAGAAGGTCTTGGCGCGCTCGATCATCTCGTGGGCGAAGGCCATGTAGGCCTGCGCACCCTTGGCGGCCTTATCGAACACCACGCCCGGGATGCCGTGGCTGGGCGCCTCGGCCAGGCGCACGTTGCGCGGCACGATGGCGCGGAACACCTTGTCGCCGAAATGGCCCTCGAGTTGCGCCGAGACCTGTTGCTGCAGGGTCACGCGCGGGTCGAACATCACGCGCAGCAGGCCGATGATCTTGAGGTCGCGATTGAGGTTGGCATGCACCTTCTTGATGGTGTTCACCAGGTCGGACAGGCCCTCGAGCGCGTAGTACTCGCACTGCATCGGGATGATCACGCCGTTGGCGCAGCACAGACCGTTGAGCGTCAGCATCGACAGCGAGGGCGGGCAGTCGATGAGGACGAAGTCGTAATCGGCATCGAAGGCGGCCAGCGCGTTGCGCAGGCGCTTCTCGCGCTGGTCGAGGTTCACCAGTTCGACCTCGGCGCCGGCCAGGTCGCGGTTGGCGGGCAGTACGTCGTAGCCGCCGGTCGGCGAGGTGACGCGCACCCCGGCCAGATCGACCAGACCGACCAGCAGGTGGTAGATCGAGCTCTTCAGGCTGCGCTTGTCGATGCCGCTGCCCATCGTCGCATTGCCCTGCGGGTCGAGATCGATCAGCAAGGTGCGCTGCCCGGCCTGCTGCAGCGCGGCGGCGAGGTTGACGCAGGTGGTGGTCTTGCCCACCCCGCCCTTCTGGTTGGCAACGCAGAAAATCTTGGCCATGGTCGAATCAGGCTATTCCATTTGCAAGGATCGCGCGCATCGCGCGAAACCCGGAGTGTACTTCAATGCGGCAGTGCATCAGCCGGAGTGACGCCCATCGTCACCCCCGCGCAGTGTCACGCGCGCTGGATGACGAGCAGATGACGCTCGGCGCCCAGGTCCGGCACGGCCAGCGCATGGGTCTCCGTGACGCGCCAGCCCGCGGGCAGTCCGGCGATCTCGTCGACCGGATTGACGCCCTTCATCGCGTACAGCGCGCCGCCCTCTGCAACGAGGTGGCCGGACAGGTTCACGAAATCCGCCAGGCTGGAGAAGGCGCGCGAGATCACGCCGTCCGCCGCGCCGCCGGGCAGGGCGTCGGCCTGCACCTGCTCGACGCGCTTGTTGATCACGCCGAAGTTGCCCAGGCCGAGTTCGATCTTCGCCTGCTGCTGGAAGCTCGCCTTCTTGCCCACGGTCTCGATCGAGGTGACGATCAGCCCGGGATGCACGATGGCCAGTACCACGCCGGGCAGACCACCGCCGGAGCCGATGTCGGCCAGCCGGCTCACCGCGCCAAGATGCGGCAGCACCGCCAGCGAGTCGAGCAGGTGGTGGGTGATCACCTCCTGCGGATTGCGGATCGCGGTAAGGTTGTAGACCTTGTTCCACTTCAGCAGCAGTTCGCCGAAGGCGAGCAGGCGATCGACGGTTTCCTGCGGCAGGGCAAGACCGAGCGCGGCGATGCCCTCGGCCAGCTGGCCCGCGTAGGCTTGCAGACGTCCGCTCATGCCGCCGGCCTCCGCACCACCTCATCGCTCGCCGCGCCGCCCGCCCGGGCCGCCAGGTCGCGGCGCTTGAGCCACACCAGCAGCAGCGAGATGGCCGCCGGGGTTACGCCCTGGATGCGACCGGCCTGGCCGATGGTCTCCGGCTTGTGCAGGTTCAGCTTCTGCTGCACTTCCTTGGACAGGCCGCGCACCTGGGCGTAGTCGAGCCCGGCCGGCAGGCGGGTGGCCTCGGCCTGCGCCTGCTTGGCGACTTCCTCCTGCTGACGGTCGATGTAGCCCTGGTACTTGGCGGCGATCTCGATCTGCTCGATCACCTGCGCATCGGTCTCGCGTTCGTCCGGCGCGCCGGGCAGGCTCATCAGCGATGCATAGTTCGTCTCGGGCCGGCGCAGCAGCTCGAAGTAGCGCTGCTCGCGCTCCAGCGCCTTGCCCAGCACGCGCTGCTGATCCTCGGCAGGAATCGCCTCGGGCCGCGCCCACGCCGCCTTCAACTGCGCAGTGCCGCGCTCGATCGCCTCGCGCTTGGCGCAGAAGGCGGCCCAGCGGGCGTCGTCGACCAGGCCCAGCTCGCGGCCCTTCTCGGTCAGGCGCAGGTCCGCGTTGTCCTCGCGCAGCGACAGGCGGTACTCGGCGCGCGAGGTGAACATGCGGTAGGGCTCGGACACGCCACGGGTGATCAGGTCGTCCACCAGCACGCCGAGGTAGGCCTCGTCGCGGCGCGGACACCAGGGCGCGCGGCCCTGCACCTGCAGCGCAGCGTTGGCGCCGGCGAGCAGCCCTTGCGCGGCGGCCTCCTCGTAGCCGGTGGTGCCGTTGATCTGGCCAGCGAAGAACAGCCCGCCGATCGACTTCGTCTCCAGCGAGGACTTGAGATTGCGCGGGTCGAAGTAGTCGTACTCGATCGCGTAGCCGGGGCGCAGGATGTGAGCGTTCTCGAGGCCGCGGATGCTGCGCACGATCGCGAGCTGGACATCGAAGGGCAGCGAGGTCGAGATGCCGTTAGGGTAGATCTCGTGCGTTTCCAGCCCTTCCGGCTCGAGGAAGATGTTGTGGCTGTCCTTGTCGGCGAAGCGGTGGATCTTGTCCTCGATCGACGGGCAGTAGCGCGGCCCCACGCCCTCGATCACGCCCGAATACATCGGCGAGCGGTCGAGGTTGGCGCGGATCACGTCGTGGGTGCGCTCATTGGTGCTGGTCATCCAGCACGGCAGCTGGCGCGGATGCTGCCCGGGACGGCCGAGGAAGCTGAACACCGGCACCGGATCGTCACCCGGCTGGATGCTCATCACCGAGAAGTCGATGGTGCGCGCGTCCAGCCGCGGCGGCGTGCCGGTCTTGAGCCGGCCCTGCGGCAGCTTCAGTTCCTTCAGCCGCGCGCCGAGCGAGATCGCCGGCGGATCGCCCGCACGCCCTGCTGAATAGTGCTGCATCCCCACGTGCACCAGGCCGTTGAGGAAGGTGCCGGCGGTCAGCACCACCGCCGGCGCCTCGAAGCGCAGGCCGATCTGGGTGACCACGCCGGTGACGCGGTCACCGACCACGGTGAGGTCGTCCACCGCCTGCTGGAACAGCCACAGATTGGGCTGGTTCTCCAGCCGGCGGCGGATCGCCGCCTTGTACAGCACGCGGTCGGCCTGGGCGCGGGTGGCGCGCACCGCCGGCCCCTTGGAAGCGTTGAGGATGCGGAACTGGATGCCGCCCTCGTCGGTGGCTGCCGCCATCGCGCCGCCGAGCGCATCGACCTCCTTGACCAGATGGCCCTTGCCGATGCCGCCGATCGAGGGATTGCAGCTCATCGCACCGAGCGTCTCGATGTTGTGGGTGAGCAGCAGCGTGGCCGCGCCCATGCGCGCCGCGGCGAGCGCGGCCTCGGTCCCGGCGTGACCGCCGCCGACCACGATGACATCGAAACGGGTGGGGTAGAGCATGGCGCGCTCCGTGCTGCAATGCGTGAACAAGGGGCGGGATTCTACGCGTTCGACACCCGGACGACTAGTGCTCCGCCCCGATGTTTCACGGAATTTCACATTTCAAACAGTGGTTTATGCGTTTCATTCGATTGCCGCCGCAGCGCTGCGGCGGCAACGGCAGATCAGCGCTTCTGCGCCGCCAGCATGCGCTGCACCGCCTCGAGGTGCTCCGGCTCGTTGTGGCACATGCCCTGGAAGGCGGCGCAGAGGTCGAGGAAATCCTTCAGCTCGGTGCGCTGCGCCATCTTCATCAGGCGCTTGGTCAGGCGCAGGGCCTTGGGCGGCTGGGCGGCAAAGCGGGCGGCCATGGCCTGGGCGCGCGGCAGCAACGCGTCCGGCTCGACCACCTCGAGCACGATCCCCAGCGTCTTTGCCTCCTCGGCGCCGACGATGCGGCCCGACAGCGTCAGCTCGAAAGCCTGCTGGTAACCGATCAGGCGCTGCATGAACCAGGCACCGCCGTCGCCGGGGATGATGCCGAGGTTGAGGAAGGTCTCGCCGAACTTCGCCCTGGTCGAGGCGATGCGGATGTCGGCCATGTTGGCGAGGTCGAAGCCGGCGCCGATCGCCGGACCATTGACCGCGGCGATGACCGGCACCTCCACCGCCTGCAGCGCCAGCGGGATGCGCTGGATGCCGCGGCGGTAGCGGGTGGCGACCTCGGCCACGTCGCCGGCGAAGTCGCCGCCGCGTTCGGCCATGTCCTTGACGTTGCCGCCGGAGGAGAAGGCCGCGCCGGCGCCGGTCATCACCAGCACCGATACGTCATCGCAGCGGTTCACCCAGTCGGCCACGGTGCAGATGTCGTCGATCAGCGCCGAGCCGGTCAGCGCGTTGCGCAGGTCGTCGCGGTTGAAGGTCAGCGTGGCGACGCGCTCATCGAGCGTCAGCAGGGCGTCGGTGAGGTGAGGCAGGGAAGGGTTCATCGGGCGGTCTCCTAGACGCTCATCATGGCGCGGTTGATGATGATGCGCGCATCGACGACGGCGAGGCCGTCGGGATACGCGATCACCGGGTTCAGATCGAGTTCGGACAGCTGCGGGTAGGCGCTGACGATGCTCGACACCTTCAGCAGCAACTCGACCAGCGCGGCCTTGTCCACCGCGGCCTCGCCGCGCACGCCGGCGAGGATCTTGCGGCCCTTCAACTGATCGACCATGGCCTCGGCATCGAAGCGCGACAGCGGAATCGCGCGGAAGGCGACGTCTTCCAGGATCTCGACGAAGATGCCCCCCAGGCCGAACATCAGCACCGGACCGAAGATCGGGTCGCGCACCACGCCGACGATGACCTCGGCGCCCTTGCGCGCCATCGGCGTCACCAGCACGCCGCGGATGTCGGCATTGGCATCGTAGGCCCGGCAGCTCGTCATGATCTGATCGAAGGCCGTGCGCAGCGCCGCCTCGCCGACGAGATTGAGCTTGACCCCGCCGGCGTCAGACTTGTGCAGGATGTCCTTCGACACCACCTTCATCGCCACCGGCTGCTCGCCAAACTTCGCCGCAGCCGCCGCCAGCTCGTCCGCATTATGGGCGACGAATTCCTCGGCCACCGCCACGCCATGGGCGCGCAGCAGGCTCTTGGCCTCGAACTCGTACAGGTCGCGGCCTTCGTTCTGGGCGCGGGCGAACATCGCCAGCATGTCCTCGCGCGGCGCCACGCTCTCCTGCAGCGGCAGGCCGTGCTGGCGCTGCAGGTAGAGCCCGCGCTCGGCCAGGGCCTGCAGCACCTTCACCGCGTGCTCGATCGACGCATAGACCGGCAGCCCGGCCTCGTGCAGGCGACGCAGCGCCGGCGGCTTGACCGGCGCGTACAGGCTGTAGATGACCAGCGGCTTGCCGCAGCGGCGGGCGAGTTCGATCATTGCCTCGGCCGCGCGCATCTCGCCGCCCAGCAGGGACTCGGCGAAGCGCGTGTGGTAGCCGCCGAACATGCCGACGAGAAAGACCGCGTCGACGCTGTCGTCCTCGGCCACGATCTCCATGCAGCGTGCCAGCACCTCGGGATCGGCATCCGACGTGCCGGCGACGTCGATCGGGTTCGCCAGCGAGGCCTGCGCGAACAGGATGTCTGCCAGGCGCTTGCGGGTCGCTTCCGACAGGGTCGCCAGTTCCAGCCCGGCGTCGGACAGGCGGTCCGAGGTGATCGTGGCCTGGCCGCCGCCGTCGGCGATCACCGCCACGCGCTTGCCGCGCGCCTGCTGCATCAGCGCCAGACCTTCGGCCACCGGCAGGATCTGGTCGGAATGGCGCACCACGCTGACGCCCACCTGTTTCAGCACATCGACCGTCATCTCGTAGCTGCCGGCCAGCGCACCGGTATGCGAGCTGGCCGCCTTCTTGCCGAGCTCCGTCGCGCCCGACTTGTAGACCACCACCGGCTTCACCGGCGTGATCTCGCGTGCCGCCCGCAGGAAGCGCTGGCCGTCGCGGAAACCCTCGACGTACAGCGTGGCAACACGGGTGTGCTCATCCTCGCCGAGGTAGCGCAGGTAGTCGTTGAAGCCGATGTCGGTCTGGTTGCCGGGGCCGACGTAGGTCGAGAAGCCGACGTGGCCGTTGTGCTCGGCCTCCAGCACCAGCGCCAGCAGCATGTTGCCCGACTGCGAGATGAAGCCGATGTCGCCCGGCTTGACGTTGCGCAGGTCGAGCAGGTTCACGTTCTTGTGCAGGTTGAACATGCCCGAGGTATTGGGGCCGATGATGCGCACGCCGCCGGCACGCGCGGCATCCAGCACCTGCTGCTCGAGCCTGGCGCCCTCGGCGCCGGTCTCGCGGAAGCCGCTGGCGAGGATCACCGCGCCTTTCACGCCCTTGCGTCCGCAGTCCGCCATCAGGCCGGGCAGGGTCGCGGCCGGCGTGCAGATCAGCGCCAGATCAACCGGGCCGGGGATGTCGTCGAGCGAAGCGTAGGTGGGCACGCCGAGGATCTCGGGTACCTTGGGGTTGAGCGGATAGATCCGGCCGCGGTAGTTGCCCTTGATGAGGCCGACCATGGCCTTGTAGCCGCGCTTGGTGGGGTCGGCGGAGGCGCCGATGATCGCGATCGAGTCGGGCGCGAGGAAGTCGTGCAGCGGGCTCTTGTGGCTGGCCGGTATGGATTCGGTACTGTCTGCAGTCATGTCATTCCCCCTTGAAGACCGGCGCGCGCTTCTCGGCAAAGGCATCGACGCCTTCCTGCCAGTCGCGCGTCGTGCCGACGAACATCATGCCTTCCAGTTCGGCGGTCAGGCAGGCATCCAGCGTGCGCTCGGCCGACAGGTTGAGCTGCTTCTTCGCCAGTTCCATCGAGAACGGCGCCTTGCCCGCCAGCTTGCGCGCGAACTCGCGCGCCGCATCGAGGAAGCCCTCGTCGGCGAACACGCGGGTGGCCAGGCCGATGCGCACCGCCTCCTCGCCCTTGATGCGCTCGCCGAGGAAGACCAGCTCGCGCGCCTTGGCCAGCCCCACCAGGCGGGGCAGCAGCCAGGTCACGCCGCCACCGAGGAAGGTCCCGATCGACACCTCCGGCAGGCCGATCTGCGCGCTCTCGGCCATCAGCACGAAGTCGGAGGCGATCGCGACCTCCGCCCCGGCGCCCAGTGCGAAGCCATTCACCGCGGCGATGACCGGCTTGTTCAGGTGCAGCAGGCGATGGCAGACGTCCTGTTCGCCCTTCAGGTACTGACGGCGGTCGAAGGCGGTACGCCCGACCTTGTGTTCCTTGAGGTCTGCGCCGACGCAGAAGGCGCGGCCTTCGCCGGTGATGAGCACGACGCGCGCATCGCGCTCGGCCTCGGCGCGGGTGAGCGCGTCGTTGAGTTCGTCGTACAGCTGCTGGGTGACGGCATTGAGACGCTGCGGACGGTTCAGCCGGATCTCGGCGATGCCGTCGCGCAGCTCGTACAGGATGGTTTCGTAATTCATCACGACTCCCCGGGGAATTGTTCTTCGGGCTTCAACACGCCAAACGGTAAGGGTAGCGCGTTACGCACGCAGGCTCATCCGTACCGACCGCGAAGCGTGCCCGCCAAAGCGCGAGACGGCGGAAGCCTGTGGCCCGCCGCCGTCCCGATGCAATCCGTGCAGCCCGCTCCGCAGACCGCATCCGACGGGCTTACATCCAGCCCTTCTCCTTGTAGTACCTCACCGCGCCCTCGTGCAGCGGCGCCGACAGGCCTTCCTTGATCATCTGCTGCGGTTCGAGGTTGGCGAAGGCCGGGTGCAGCTTCCTGAACTCCTCGAAGTTGTCGAACACGGCCTTCACCAGCGTGTAGACCATGTCGTCGGCGACGCGCGCCGAAGTGACGAAGGTGGCCACGACGCCGAAGGTGGGCGTCGGCTCCGGGTTGTTGGCATACAGGCCGCCCGGCACCGTGGCGTGCGCGAAATAGGGATACTGCGCGATCAGCTGCTCGACGCCTGCGCCGGTCAGCGGCACCAGCTTCGCGCCGCAGGTCGTGGTCGGATCCTGGATGTTCGCTGCCGGATGGCCGACGGTGTAGGCGAAGCCGTCGATCTTGTTGTCGCACAGCGCGGCACCATGCTCGTCCGGCCGCAGCTCGGACGCCAGCGAGAAGTCGGCACGGCTCATTCCCAGGGCCGGCAGCAACATCTCCATCGTCGCGCGCTGGCCCGATCCCGGATTGCCGACGTTGAAGCGCTTGCCCTTGAAGTCCTCCATCTTCGTCGCACCGACTTCCTTGCGCGCGAGGATGGTGAGGGGCTCGGGGTGCAGCGCGAACACCGCGCGCAGGTCGCCGACCGGGCCCCCATCCTTGAACTGCGCCTCGCCCTTCACGGCGTTGTACTGGACGTCGGATTGCGCGACGCCGAAATCGAGCTCGCCGGCCTTGATCGTGTTGACGTTGTAGACCGAGCCCCCGGTGCTCTCCACCGAACAGCGCACGCCATGCTGGGCGCGGTCCTTGTTCACCAGGCGGCAGATCGCGCCGCCCGCCGCGTAATACACGCCGGTGACGCCTCCGGTACCGATGGTCACGAACTGCTGCTGCGCGTGGACGGGCGTGGCGCCCAGCGTGCCGATCAGGGCGAACGTTGCCGCGAACGCGGTGAGTTTCTTCTTCATGGCTCCTCCTTGGGAACGAGGCCGAATCGACCTCAGAAGGACCATAGCGCGCTACAAACGTTCGTACAAATATAAATTCACTTCGGCGCCGGCGTGCGGAAGCGCCACCACGGCAGCACTCGGCTCATCGACAGCACCTCGCCGCATCGCATCGGCACGTAGCCGGGCAGGGCGGCCAGCCGGCGCTGCCATTCCGCGGTGCGCAGCAGTGCGAGCAGCGCCTGGGTCGCGGGGTGCTCCAGGCTGCTCTTGAGACAGGCGAGGAAGTAGTTCTCGTCCACGACCGGCACGAAATCCAGCCCCCGCGCGTTCGCGCTGGCCTCGATGCCGAAACCCGCGTCCGCCGCGCCGGTCGCCACCGCGTGCGCCACCGCCGCATGCGATTGCTCGACCCAGCCGTGGCCACGGATCGCGCCGGGCGCGATGCCCGCATCGGCCAGCAGTTCGTCGAACAGCACCCGCGTGCCGGTGCCCAGCGCGCGGTTGACGAAGCGCACGTCAGGGGCTGCAAGATCGTGCAGTGAATGCAGGCCGAGCGGGTTGCCAGGCGCCACGATCAGGCCCTGCGTGCGGCGCGCGAAACCGATCAGCTTGTGCCGTCCCGGGCGCAGCAGCGGCTTGTAGCTGCGCTGCGACAGCGAACCGCGTGCGGGCTCGATGCGGGTATGGAAACCGGCCATCTCGCAACGCCCCTCGTTGAGCGCGCGAATCGCATCGACACTGCCGGTGAAGCGGATGTCCAGATGCAGACGCTGGCCGCGCGCCTGCTCGCTGAGCAGGGTCAGCGCCTCGTCGTGGCTGGCATAGAAAGTCAGCACGTGCGCCGAGTCGTCGAAAGCCACGGCGAAGGCGCGCTCCAGGTCGGCCCGCAGCGCCTCGATCTGCGGCAGCAGGCGCGCCTGCGCCTGGCGCTCGGCCCACAGCAGCTTGGCGCCGAAGTCGGTCAACCGCGCCGCCTGGCCCTTCTCCCACAGGATCAGGGGCTGGCCGAATTCGGCGTCCCAGCGCTTGAGCTCGCCCCAGACGTGACGGTAGGAGAGACCGAGCTGGCGCGCCGCGGCCGAAATCGAGCCCTGGTCGCTGACCGCCTGCAGCAGGTCGAGCAGGGGATTGCGCACCAGGGCCGGCACGACGTCGGTGCCCAGCGTGTAGTTGAGGCTGATCCTATGCATTTCTCTTCATATTGCCGATGTGGCGCCGCCTGCCTAGATTCGGCCGCATCGCATTGCGCAGTTCGCCCTTGCGACACCCTGCCCCGAAGTCCCGAGGAGACGCTCCACATGAACCATTCCATCCTGTCGCGCGCCCGTAAGCATCTGGCCGGTATCGCGGCCACGACCGCGCTGGCGCTGTTGCCGCTGGCCGCCCAGGCGCAATCCATCGTCGTCGCCTCGACCACGTCGACCGAGCAATCCGGCCTGTTCGGCCACATTCTGCCGCAGTTCAAGCAGGCCACCGGCATCGATGTGAAAGTCGTCGCGCTCGGCACCGGCCAGGCGCTGGACGTCGGCCGTCGCGGCGATGCGGACGTGGTGTTCGTGCATGACGCTGCGGCGGAGCAGAAATTCGTCGACGAAGGCCATGGCATCGAGCACCGCAAGGTCATGTACAACGACTTCGTGCTGGTCGGCCCCAAGGACGACCCGGCTGGCACCCGCGGCAAGGACATCACCGCCGCGCTGCAGAAGCTGGCGGCCAGCAATGGCAATTTCGTGTCGCGCGGCGACAAGAGCGGCACGCACGCCGCCGAGCTGCGCTACTGGAAGGCCGCCGGTGTCGACAACAAGGGCACGGGCTACAAGGAGTGCGGCTGCGGCATGGGCCCGGCACTCAACATGGCCGCCTCGTCCGGCGCCTACGTGCTCGCCGACCGCGGCACCTGGCTCAGCTTCAAGAACCGCGCCGATCTCGCGGTGCTGGTCGAGGGCGACACCCGCCTCTTCAACCAGTACGGCGTGATGGTGGTGAATCCGGAACGCCACCCGCATGTGAAGACGGCCGAGGCGCGCAAGTTCGTGGAATGGGTCGTGTCACCTGCGGGGCAGGACGCAATCGCGTCGTACAAGATCGAGGGCGAGCAGCTGTTCTTCCCGAACGCGGGCAAGTAAGCGCGACGGACAGCTGACCGACGCAACGGCCGCGGGCAATGTCCGCGGCCGTTGCGTTTCTGCGCAGCCGCTCACCCCCCGACCGGCAGCGCCGTCTTGTCGATCACCCGCCGCAGCACGAAGCTCGAATGCACCCCGGTCACGCCGGGAATGCGGGTGATGCGGTTGAGCAGCAACTCCTGGTAGCCGTCCATGTCGGCGACGATGACCTTCAGCTGGTAGTCGGCATCCTGCCCGGTGATCAGCAGGCATTCGAGCACCTGCGGGATCTTCTCGACCTCGCCTTCGAAGTGCGCAAAGCGCTCCGGCGTGTGGCGGTCCATCGAGATGTGGATCAGGGCCATCAGCGACAGGCCCAGCTTGCGCGCATCGAGCAGGGCGCGATAGCCGACGATGAGGCCGGCGTCCTCCAGCGCGCGCAGCCGGCGCAGGCAGGACGAGGGCGACAGGCTGATGCGGTCGGCGAGGTCCTGGTTGCTGATGCGGCCGTCCTGCTGCAAGAGCTCGAGGAGCTGGCGGTCGTAGCGGTCGAGTTGCATGATCGGGCGCTCTATTCTGTCCAGTCGGCAGATTCTTGCACTTCGACACTGCAATGTGAACGTTTCTGCACAAAATCGCCGCATCGCACTGCAACAACGCAATCGTCTGCCGCGACACCCGGCGTAGACTTTCGTCCATCGAATCACGCCATGCCCACGAGGACCGCGCCATGATGTTGCAGAACCCCGCCGCCAAGTACCGCCCCTTCGCCCCGATCGCACTCGCCGACCGCCAGTGGCCGAACAAGGTCATCGACCGCGCCCCGATCTGGATGAGCACCGACCTGCGCGACGGCAACCAGGCGCTGTTCGAGCCGATGAACGTCGAGCGCAAGATGCGCATGTTCCGCACCGTGTGCGACATCGGCTTCAAGGAGATCGAGATCGGCTTCCCCTCCGCCTCGCAGACCGACTTCGACTTCGTGCGCACCCTCATCGAGGGCGGCCACATCCCCGCGGACGTCACCATCCAGGTGCTCACCCAGGCGCGCGAGGATCTCATCCGCCGCACGATGGAATCCGTGCGCGGGGCGCCGCGGGCGATCGTGCACGTCTATAACGCCACCTCGCCCACCTTCCGCGAGGTCGTGTTCGGCATGGAGAAGCCGCAGGTGGTGGCCCTCGCGGTCTCCGCGGTACGCCTCATCAGGCAGATCGGCGAGCAGATGCGTGCCGAGTGCGGCACCGAGATCGCGCTCGAATACAGCCCCGAGACCTTCTCCGCCACCGAACTCGATTTCGCCAGGGAAGTCTGCGACGCGGTCACCGCCGAATGGGGCGCGACGCCGGACAACAAGGTCATCATCAACCTCCCCGCCACGGTCGAGGTCGCCACGCCCAACGTCTACGCCGACCAGGTCGAGTGGATGCACCGCAAGCTCGCCCGCCGCGACAGCATCGTGCTCTCGCTCCACCCGCACAACGACCGCGGCAGCGGCGTTGCGGCTGCCGAGTTGGGGATGATGGCCGGCGCCGACCGCGTCGAGGGCTGCCTCTTCGGCAACGGCGAGCGCACCGGCAATGTCGACATCGTCACCCTCGCGCTCAACATGTACACGCAGGGCGTTTCGCCCGGACTCGACTTCTCGGACATCAACGCCATCGCGCGCACCGTCGAGTACTGCAACCAGTTGCCCATCCACCCACGCCACCCCTATGTGGGGGATCTCGTGTTCACGGCCTTCTCCGGCTCCCACCAGGACGCCATCAAGAAGGGATTCGCGGCTCAAAAGGCTGACGCCCCGTGGAACGTGCCCTACCTCCCGATCGACCCCGCCGATGTCGGCCGCAGCTACGACTCGGTGATCCGGGTCAACAGCCAGTCCGGCAAGGGCGGCATCGCCTACCTGCTCGAAACCGAGTACGGCATCGCCATGCCGCGCCGCCTTCAGGTGGAATTCTCGCGCGAGGTGCAGCAGGTCACCGATGCCACCGGCGGCGAGATGTCGGCGGCGGCGATCTGGGACCTGTTCAGCCGCACCTACCTCGACAGCGTCGCACCGGTGCGCTACGTCGAGCACCACCTCTTCGAGCATGGCGCGGCGCAGGGCATCCGCCTCATCGTCGAGATCGGCGGCACCCGGCACCTGCTCGTCGGCGAGGGCAACGGCCCGATCGACGCCGCGGTCCACGCCTTGCGCAGCGCCGGCATCGACGTGCAGGTGCGCAGCTTCGAGGAACGCTCGATCACGGCGAGCGCGGACGGCGGCAACGCCCAGGCCTGCGCCTTCCTCGAGCTGACACCGACGGCGGGCAACGGCGGCGACCGCTACGGCGTGGGCATCGACGGCAACATCGTCACCGCCTCGATCCGCGCCATCATCAGCGGCGTGAACCGCCTGAGTCCGGCGGTCGAGCTTGCCCCGACCGCATGCGCCGCCTGACACCCCCTGTGGCGTCCCGCCCGACCGAAGAGCCGGCCTGCGTGGCCGGCTCTTCCTCGTGCGGCGCACCGTTTCCCGTCTCTCGCAAGCACGACAGGCGATGCGCACAATCGCGCCGATGAATCTGCCCGACGACGTCCCTGCGTCCTTGTCCGCACGCCCGCTGTTCGAACCGATTGCGCCCTGGCTGGCACGCTTTGCCACGCCCGGCGTGCCAAGCCCGTCCGAACTCGGCGCCCTGCTCGCGGACGTGGCGCCGGATACGCGCAGCGGCGGCGGCGCCCCCATCCGCTTCGCGCCCCCGAGCGGCGAAACCGACGGCTACGAGGCCCACATCTTCGCCACCGGCGAAGTCCCCACCCGTCCGGGCGACTGGCACGACTTCTTCAACGCGCTGGCGTGGTGCGCCTGGCCGCGCAGCAAGGCGCGCTGCAACCGCCTGCACCTGGCAGAGATCGAAACCCGTCTGGAAGCCAGCCTGCCCGGTCGCGGCCCGGTGCGCGACGCCCTGACGCAGTTCGACGAATGCGGCATCGTCGTCGTCTCCAGCGACCCCAAGATTCCTGCGCTGCTCGCCGCGCACGAATGGGAGGAAGCCTTCTGGCGACGGCGGCAGACGCTGTCGGGCAGCACGCGCTTCCTCGTCTTCGGCCACGGCACCTGGGACCAGCTGCGCGCACCATTCCTCGGTCTGTGTGCGAAAGCGCTCTATCGCGCGGTTGCGCCTGACTGGCACAATCTGGACGCAGCCACCCGCCTCGCCGACACCGATGCCTGGCTCGAACGCCATCTGACCGAGCCCCCTCACCGCATCAGCCCCCGTGCCTTCTCGCCGCTTCCCCTGCTGGGCATTCCCGGTGTCACGCCGGACAGCGAATCCCCCGGCTACTACCGCGACACGCGCCAGTTCCGCCCATTGCGGCGGTCCTGATCACAGGCACTTCTTGCCCATGTTGCGACGCGCCCTGGCCACGCTGGCCCTACTGAGCGGCCCACTGCTGGCGCTTGCCGATACGGTCGGGCCGGCCGCCACCGTGCGCCTGTGCGTCGACCCCGACTGGCCGCCCTACGAATGGCTGGACGAGACCGGGCGCCACCGCGGCATCGCCGCCGACCTCGTGCGCCTCATCGCCAAGCGCGCCGGGCTGAACCTGCAGATCGTGCACACCAGCACCTGGGACGAAAGCGTGTCGCTGGCGCGGACGGGCCAGTGCGACGCACTGTCCTTCCTCAACCAGACGCCCGAGCGCGACACCTGGTTGCGTTTCACCCAGCCCTACTTCTTCGACCGCAACGTCATCATCACGCACGCCGAGCACGCCGCCATCCCCGATCTCGCGGCGCTGCCCAAAGGCACGACCGTGGCCCTGCCGACCGCGACCTCGATCATGGAGCGCATCGGCCACGACTTCCCACACCTGCGCATCCTGCCCGTCGGCTCGGAGATCGAGGCCTTCGGCATGGTCGAGGCGCGCGAGGCCGACCTGACACTGCGCGCGCTGACGGTGGCGGCCTACACGATCAAGCACGAGGGCTGGTTCAACCTCAAGATCGCGGGCGAGTTGCCGGACTTCGGCAACCGCATGCGCATCGGCGTCAGCGGCGGCAAGACCGAGCTCGTGCGCGCACTGGACGCCGCCATCGCCACGCTCACCCTGGAAGAGGTCGACGAGATCGTCAATCGCCACGTCGCGATCGACATGCCCGCACGCACCGATTACACGCTGGTCGCCGAGGTGGTCGCCGGCTTCGCCGTCGTGCTGCTGCTGGCCTACCTGTGGATCCGCCACCTGGGGCGCCTCAACCGGCGGCTGGCCGACCTCGGCGAACGGCTGCGCCAGGACATCGCCGCGCGCGAACAGGCCGAACGCGCGCTGAAGGACAGTGAGCAACACTACCGCTCGGTGGTCGAGATGGCGCAGGAAGGCATCCTCGTCGTGCAGGACGGCCGCGTGACCTACGCCAACCCGGCGTTTTCCGAACTGCTGGGCTACAGCGGCGAGGAGCTGGCGCAGTTGGATGCATTCGACGCGCTGATCGCACCCGAGGACCTGCCACGCGCACGCACGAACCATCAGCGACGGCTGGCCGGCGAGGAGACCGAGCAACGCTACCCGCTGCGCCTGATGCACAAATCGGGCCGCATGCTGTGGGCGGAGACCAGCGGCGTCCGCATCAACTGGAACGGCAGGCCGGCGACGCTGAACATCGTCAATGACATCACCGCGCGCAAGGCGGCCGAGGACAGCATCCGCCACCTCGCGCACCACGACCCGCTCACCGGTCTGCCCAACCGCGTGCTGCTGCAGGACCGGCTCGAGCGTGCGCTGGCGAGTGCGCAGCGCAATGGCAGCTCGCTGGCCATGCTGTTCATCGACCTCGACGGCTTCAAGCCGGTCAACGACCGCTACGGCCACGACGCCGGCGACGCGCTGCTGCAAGCGGTGGCGAAGCGGCTGCGCGGCACGCTGCGCCATTCGGACACCGCGGCCCGCATCGGTGGCGACGAGTTCGTGGTGCTGCTGCCCGTCCTCGCCGAGACCCAGGACGCAGGCCTGATCGCCGCCAAGCTGCGGACTGCGATCGCAAGCCCGTTCGAGATCGACGGCCACCGCATCACGATCTCGGCCAGCATCGGTCTCGCCCTCTACCCGCGGGACGGAGACACGGCAAGCGAGCTGATGCGCACCGCCGACGGTGCGATGTACGCCGACAAGCGCCAGCACGCAGTCTAGGGGGCACCCGCCCCCCTCACGACGGGGCGGGCGTTTGCACGTATAGTCCGCCCACCGCGCACCTCCCCGTTTTCCCGATTCCCATGTTCCGCTCGCTCCGCTCCCCCGACGTCCTGATCACCACGCTGGCCGCGGCTGGCATCCTGCTGGTGACGATGGGCGCCCGCCAGTCGATGGGCCTCTTCGTCAGCCCGCTCAACACTGCCACCGGCCTCGGCATCGCCACCATCAGCCTGGCGATGGCGGTGGCGCAGTTCGCCTGGGGGGCGATCCAGCCGGTTGCCGGCGCGGTCGCCGACCGCCACGGCGCCGGCCCGGTGCTGGTCGGCGCCCTGCTGCTGCTGGCGCTGGGCAGCGCCATCACGCCCTTCATGGATTCCGGCCTCGGCCTGGTCGTGACAATCGGGCTGATGTCGGCAATGGGTTCGGGCGCGGCCAGCTTCTCGGTACTGATCGGCGCCGCCGCGCAGCGCATGCCGGCCGAGGCGCGCGGCACGGCCTCGGGCGTGATCAATGCCGGCGGCTCCTTCGGCCAGTTCCTGTTCGCGCCGATCCTGCAGAAGCTGATCCAGACCGTGGGCTGGATGGGTGCGATGTGGGGCATGGCGCTGATGACGCTGGCCGCGCTGCCGCTGATCCGCCGCCTGACGCGGCCGGTGGAGAAGCCGGTCCACCACGCCGAGACCGACCATGGCGTGATGCGCGCGATCCGCGACGCGATGAAGGACCGCAGCTACCTGCTGCTGCACCTGGGTTTCTTCACCTGCGGCTTCCACATCGCCTTTCTCGTCACCCACCTGCCGGGCGAGGTCGCGCTGTGCGGGCTGCCCCCCACGGTGGCGAGCTGGTCGCTGGCGATCATCGGCCTGGCCAACATCTTCGGCAGCCTGTACGCCGGCTCCTGCGTCGGGCGCTACCGCAGCAAGTACGTGCTGGCCGCCATGTACGGCTCGCGCGCGCTGCTGGTGGGCTGGTACCTGATGATGCCGTCGTCGGAATGGACCTTCTACCTCTTCGCCGCCGGCCTGGGCTTCACCTGGCTGGCGACGGTGCCACCCACCGCCGCCATCGTCGGCAAGCTGTTCGGCGTGCGCTACCTCGGCACGCTGTTCGGGCTGACACTTCTGTCGCACCAGATCGGCGGCTTCCTTGGCGCCTGGCTGGGCGGGCTGGCGGTAGTCGAGTTCGGCGACTTCAGCTGGATGTGGTACGCCGACATGGCGCTGGCTGCGCTGGCCGCCGTCATCAACCTGCCGATCCGCGAGGCGCCCGTCGAACGCAAGCTGGCCACGGCCTGAAGCGGGCGCGGCCAGCTTGCGGCCGCGTAGCGCGCCTACAGGGCCTTGAGGAACGTCTCCATGGCAACGAGGGTCTGGTCGCGCAAAGCGTTCAGCCGCGCCAGCCCGGCATGTGCCTCGTCCCTGCGATCGCCGCGGTGCAGGCGCAGCAACTCGATGGCCAGCGCATGGACCTTCTGGTGGAGCTGGTCGAGTTCGGTCAGTCGCTCGCTGCCCAGCTCATGAGGATTGGCCAGCACGCTGTCGAGCCAGCGACCGAAGGCACACTCGTGGGGGTCGAGCGCCGGTGGCGCGGCGCGCTCGCCCGAAAGGCATTCCTCGATGGCAAGGATCCAGCCGCGATGTTCAACCGTGGCATACAGCAGCGGCATCGCGTCCGGCCCGAGGCGGCGCTGGCGGGTCCAGCTCTCCGGGGGTCGCCAGCTCGCGGCCCAGCCCGGCAGGGACTCCGGCGGCATCGGCCGCGCAATGCCGTAACCCTGGGCGTATTCGCAACCGAGCCGCAGCAGCAGCTCGCCGTGCGCTTCGGTCTCGACGCCTTCGGCCACGGCACGGCGGCGGAAGGCGCGCGCCAGGCCGAGCACGCCATCGAGGATGGCCAGGTCGTCGGCATCGTGCTGCATGTCGCGCACGAAGCTGCGGTCGATCTTCAACTCCGCCGCCGGCAGCCGCTTCAGGTAACTGAGGGACGAATAGCCGGTGCCGAAATCATCGAGCGAGAAGCCGACGCCCATGCGCGTGCACGTGGCCATGGTCTCGGCGACGTGGTTCATGTCGGCCAGCGCGCTGCTTTCCAGGACCTCGAGCTGCAGCATGTCGGGCGTGATCCCGGGATGCAGCGACAGCAGCAGGTAGAGACGCTCGGCGAAATCCGCCCGCTGCAGGTGATTGGCGGCGATATTGACGCTGACCGGCACGCGCAAGCCCTCCGCCTGCCACGCGGCAACCTGCCCCAGTGCGGCCTCGATGACCCATTCGCCGAGCTGGATGCCGAGGGGATGATGCTCGATCACCGGCAGGAAGCAGTCGGGCGACAGCAGGCCCTGTTCCGGGTGCTGCCAGCGGATCAGCGCCTCGACCCCGATCAGCTCGCCGGAATGCATGTTGACCTTGGGCTGGTAGTACAGCACGAACTCGCCCCGCACCAGTCCGTGGCGGATGCGTTCCAGGCTTTCGTGGTGGCTGCGCAGGTCGTGGTCGTGATCGGTGTCGAAGAGGTGATAGCGGTCCTTGCCGGCGAGTTTGGCCTGATACATCGCCTGGTCGGCCTGGCGCAGCAGCTGGTCGGGCTCGACTTCCTCACGCTGCGGGTAGAGCGTGACCCCGATGCTGCCCGACACCTGGAGCGAATGGCCACCCACCTCCACCGGCTCGGCCACGGTGGCCAGCAGGCGCCGCACCAGCGGCCGGCAGCTGTCGGCATCGGGCAGATCGCCCAGCACGGCCACGAACTCGTCGCCACCCAGGCGCGCCAGTGTGTCGCAGTCACGCATCACCTTGCGCATCCGGCCTGCCAGGGTCATCAGCAGCTGGTCGCCGGCGTCATGCCCCTGGGTGTCATTGATCGTCTTGAAGCCATCGAGGTCGATATACACCACCGCGAGCCGCTGGTCGCCACGCCGGGCGCGCGCCATGGCCTGGTGCAGGCGGTCGGCGAACAGGACGCGGTTGGGCAGCGCGGTCAGCGCGTCGTAATGCGCGATGTGCTCGAGCTGGCGCTCGTGCTCCTTCTGCAGCGTGATGTCGGAGAACAGGCCGACGAAATGCCGGATCTCGCCGCGCGCGTCGCGCACCGCGCTCACGGTGAGCAGCTCGGCGAACAGCTCGCCGCCCTTGCGCCGGTTCCACACCTCGCCGTACCAGTGACCTTTCTCCAGCAGGCTCTGCCACAGCGCGGCGTGAAACTCCGGGCCGTGGCGGTCGGACTTGAGCAGGCTGGCCTCACGCCCGAGCACCTCATCGCGCGTGTAGCCGGTGATGCGCGTGAAGGCTTCGTTGACCTCGATGATGCGGCCCTGCACGTCGGTCACGATGATGCCCTCGCGCGAATGCGCGAACACCGTCGCCGCCAGACGCGCATCGGCGTCGCGGCGGTGGCGCAGTTGGGCATAGCGGATCGAGCGCCGCAGCGCCTCGCTGTCCCCGCCCTTGGGAAGATAATCGTCCGCGCCCAAGGCAATCGCGAGGCTGGTCGTTGCTGGGTCGTCGAGGCCGGCCAGCACCACGATCGGCGCCTCGGTCAACGCGCGGCAGCGCTCCACGGTCGCGGGGCCGAACGAGTCCGGCAGGTTCAGGTCCAGCAACACCACATCGGGCTGAAAGCCGCCGCCGGCCAGCAGCACCTCCGCCGCGCGCAGCGAATCGGCAACGTGGATGACGAAGTGCTCATGCAAGGCATCCAGCAGCTGCCAGCGGATCAGTTCGACATCGCCCGCCTCGTCCTCTATCAGCAGGACCTGCGCGGGTGCGGGAGAGGGCGCTTCCATCGGTGAGCTCCGTGAGCGATGCATGTGCCGCAAGGCGCCTGGTCAGCGTGCGGAAGGCCGGACCATCATGTTCCAGTATTCCCCAATGTCGCGGGCCCTGGAAATGAATTCATCCACAAGGCGCTCGCGTCCGTCCCTGCCGGCCGTCCCGAGGTTCGGCAGGCGCACAGGGCATCGGGGCGCTGCGACTCGTCATCGGGAAGGGATGGAGGCTGCATGCACCACAGGTCAAGAAGAAGAATCTATGACGCGATGATTCCGCCTGCGGTTAGCCAGGGCAAGCTGCAGTGCAGCGCACTTGTGCGCTCCGTCACGATGACATTTGCAAATCCGCGAGCCGCGAATACAGGCCGCCGCGCAGGCGCAGGTCGGCTGGCGTGCCGGTCTCGACGATGCGGCCTTCCTCCATCACCACGATCCGGTCCACCTGCTGCACCGTGGCCAGGCGGTGGGCGATGATCAGCGTGGTGCGGCCCTGCATCGCCGCGGCCAGGCCCTGCTGCACGAGGATCTCGGACTCGGCGTCGAGGGCGCTGGTCGCTTCGTCGAGCAGCAGCACATGCGCCCCCTTCAGGATGGCGCGCGCGATCGCGATGCGCTGACGCTGCCCGCCGGACAGCCGGGTGCCGCGCTCGCCGAGGAAGGTCGCATAGCCCTCCGGCAGGCGGGCGATGAACTCGTCGGCCGCCGCCGCACGCGCGGCGGCGACCACTTCGTCGTCGCGCGCGTCCGGACGGCCGTAGCGGATGTTTTCCAGCGCGCTGGCGGAGAAGATCACCGGGTCCTGCGGCACGATGGCGATGTCGCCGCGCAGTTCGTGCAACGCCAACGCGCGGATGTCCTGGCCGTTGAGACGGATGCAGCCGCCCGAGACCTCGTAGTAGCGCAGCAGCAGCTGGAACAGCGTGGTCTTGCCCGCGCCCGAGGGCCCCACCAGGGCGACACGCTCGCCCGGCGCGATTTCGAGGCAGACATCGTCCAGCGCCCGCACGGTGGGCCGCGCCGGGTAGGAAAAGACGACGTGGTCGAAGGCGATGCCCACCTGCGCCGCGCGCAGCGGCGGCTGCGGCACGGCCGGCTCGCGGATGGCGGGCTCGGCATGCAGCAGCTCCAGCAGGCGCTCGGTCGCCCCCCCGGCGCGCATCACGTCGCCCCACACCTCGGCCAGCGTGCCCGCGCCGCCGGCGACCAGCGCCGCGTACAGCACGAAGGCGCCCAGCTCGCCCACGCTCAGGCGTCCGGCCTGCACCTGCTGCGCACCGATCCACAGCACGAAGATGATCGTGCCCATCACCGCACCGATGACCAGCGCGGTCAGCAGCGCGCGGACCCGCGTGCGGCGCACGGCCGTGCGGAAGCTGGTTTCGCTGCGCTCGGCGAAACGTTGTGCCTCGTTGCGCTCCTGGGTGAAGGCCTGCACCGTCGGCATCGCGTTGAGGATCTCGCCCGCCAGCGCCGAGGCGTCGGCGATGCGGTCCTGCGATTCGCGCGACAGCCTGCGCACGCGGCGGCCGATGGCGACGATGGGCAGCGCCAGCAAGGCCATCAGCCCGAAGATGAGGCCGAACAGCTGCACGCTGGTCACCGCCAGCATCACCATGCCACCGACGAACTGGAACAGGCTGCGCAGGCCCATCGACACCGAGCTGCCGACCACGGTCTGGATCAGCGTCGTGTCGCCCGTCAGCCGCGACAGCACTTCGCCGGTCTGCAAGGTCTCGAAGAACTGCGGCGACTGGCCGAGCACGCGCGCATACACCGCGCTGCGCAGGTCGGCCGTCACCCGCTCGCCCACCCACGACACGGTGTAGTAGCGCGCCGCCACCGTCAGCGCCCACAGGGCCGCCAGCGCGAACAGGCCGAGGAACTGGCCGTCGAGGCTGGCCGTGCCGAACAGGCCGCCGCCCGCCTTCACGCCGCTGCCGAAACCGGAGTCGAGCAAGTCGCGGAAGGCCAGCGGCACCACCAGGATGGTCGCCGACGCCAGGCACAGCAGCACGAAGGCCAGTGCGATGCGCGCGCGGTAGGGGCGCAGGAAGGGCGTCAGGCCACGTAGGGCGGACAAGGGGCGGGGCGGAGGGGGGCGATCGGGGCTTTGGCGGCGCATGCCCGATTATCGTCCACCGGCGGGCCGTGCGCCCTCAGCCTGGACTATGCTTCGACAGAGTCCCCTCGACCCTGGAGCCCCGCATGGAAACACCGGACACGATCCACGCCTTCTGGTTCGGTACGCACCCCGACGACGACGCGGTGATCGCCCGCCAGTCCGCCCTGTGGTGGCGCAAGCAGGCCGACGTCGATGCGGAGATCCGGCGGCGCTTCGCGCCCTGGGTCGCGCGCGCGGCACGCGGCGAGCTGGACGGCTGGCTGGCGGACGTCCGCGGCCGGCTGGCGCTGATCCTGCTGACCGACCAGTTCCCGCGCAACATCTGGCGCGGCGAGGCGGCGGCCTTCGCCTTCGACGTACTGGCCCTGCGCTGGGCGAAGGACACCCTGCGGCTGGGCCTGGACAACGAACTGCGTGCCGTGGAGCGCGTCTTCGTCTACCTGCCGCTGGAGCATTCGGAAGATCTCGGCGACCAGCGCGAGGCCGTACGGCTCTTTGACCGCCTCGCCGCCAGCGTGCCGGCGCCAAACCGGCCCAGCTTCGACGGCTATCTCGACTACGCCCGCCGCCACCTCGCCATCATCGAGCGCTTCGGGCGCTTCCCCCACCGCAATGCCGCGCTCGGCCGCGAGGCGCGCGAGGACGAAACGGCCTTCCTGCAGCAGCCGGGCTCATCCTTCTGAACCACGGTCGCGCCTGACGCCTGAGGACACCGCCCCCGGCCGCGGGTCGCGGTCCGTGCGCATGTAACTTTCATCGGCGGGGCGGAGGGCGGCCACGCGCAGCCGTCTACAATGGCGCCAGACCTTCCCCGACCGGAGCGCGCCTCATGCACACGACCTCCCGTTCCCGCCTTTTCGCGCAATCGCGCACGCTGCTGCAGGCGGTGCTGCTGTGCGCGCTGTCGCTGGCCGGCTGCGCCAGCCTGATCCACCGCGAGCCGGTGCGCATCAACGTCGTCGGCCTCGAGCCGCTGCCCGGACAGGGCATGGAAATGCGCTTCGCAGTGAAGCTGCGGGTGCAGAACCCCAACGAGACCGCGATCGAGTTCGACGGCCTGGCGCTCGAACTCGACCTTAACGACAAGCCCTTCGCCACCGGCGTCAGCGACCAGCGCGGCAGCGTGCCGCGTTTCGGCGAGGCCCTGGTCCGCATTCCGGTGTCGGTGTCGGCGGTCGCCGTAGTGCGCCAGGCGCTCGGCGTGATGGACGGAAAGGCCGTCGACAACGTCCCCTACACCCTGCGCGGCCGGCTGGCCGGCGGCGTGCTGGGCGGCGTGCGCTTCTCGGACAAGGGCACGCTGAGCCTGCCCGACGGGCTGAAGACGCCGCGCTGAGCCGCCCGGCCCCCCCTGCACGCATTTACCCCACTCACCCGATTCGCCGCCCCCCGTCGCTCCTGCCCCGGCCAAGACCCATGCCCCCGTCCGTGAATACCGCCCCCTTCTTCGCCCCCGCCCACTTCGACGATGCCGCCGCCGCGCTCGAGCGCGTGCGCGAGATCCACGCCACCAGCGTCGACCACCTGCGCGACGCGCTGCAGCGCTACGTGGCCGGCGGCGACATCGGCCGCCATGTGCGCGCCTGCTATCCGCTGGTGCGGGTGCGCACCGACACCGTGGCGCGGGCGGACTCGCGCCTGTCCTACGGCTTCGTCGCCGGCCCAGGCGTGTTCGAGACCACGCTGACGCGGCCCGACCTGTTCGCCGACTACTACCGCGAGCAGTTCCACCTGCTGCTGCAGAACCACGGCGTGCCACTGGAAGTGGGGACCAGCACGCAGCCCATCCCGGTGCATTTCGCGCTGGCCGAGGACGACCACCTCGAAGGCCAGCTCGGCCCCGACCGCCGCCTGCTGCTGCGCGACCGCTTCGACCTGCCCGACCTCGGCGCCATGGACGACGGCATCGCCAACGGCACCTTCGAGCCCGGTCCGGGCGAGCCGCATCCGCTGGCGCTGTTCACCGCGCCGCGGGTCGATTACTCGCTGCACCGCCTGCGCCACTACACCGGCACCCGGCCCGAGCACTTCCAGAACTTCATCCTGTTCACCAACTACCAGTTCTACATCGACGAGTTCATCAAGCTCGGCCACGAGCTGATGGCCGACGGCGCCTCCGGCCACGGCTACGAGGCCTTCGTCGAGCCCGGCGACGTCCTCACCCGCCGCGCCGGCCTGCCGCCGGAGGCGCGCGACGCGCGGGGCACCGTGCCGCCACGCCTGCCGCAGATGCCGGCCTATCACCTGGTGCGCGGCGACCGCAGCGGCATCACCATGGTCAATATCGGTGTCGGCCCGGCCAACGCCAAGACCATCACCGACCACATCGCGGTGCTGCGCCCGCACGCGTGGCTGATGCTCGGCCACTGCGCCGGCCTGCGCAACAGCCAGCACCTGGGCGACTACGTGCTTGCCCACGGCTACGTGCGCGAGGACCACGTGCTCGACGAGGAGCTGCCGCTGTGGGTGCCGATCCCGGCGCTGGCCGAGGTGCAGGTGGCGCTGGAGGCCGCGGTGGAGGAGATCACGCAGCTGTCCGGCTACGAGCTGAAACGCGTGCTGCGCACCGGCACCGTCGCCAGCACCGACAACCGCAACTGGGAGCTGCTGCCCTCGCATGGCATGGCCAGCAGCCCGGAACGCCGCTTCAGCCAGAGCCGCGCGGTCGCGCTGGACATGGAATCGGCCACGATCGCCGCCAACGGCTTTCGCTTCCGCGTGCCCTACGGCACCCTGCTGTGCATCAGCGACAAGCCGCTGCACGGCGAGATCAAGCTGCCGGGCATGGCCAACCAGTTCTACCGCGAACGTGTCGACCAGCACCTGCGCATCGGCATCCGCGCCCTCGAGCGCCTGCGCGAACAGGGCATCGACCGCCTGCACAGCCGCAAGCTGCGCAGCTTCGCCGAGGTGGCGTTCCAGTAACGTCTGCGGCATCCTCGCGCCCCTTCGCCAGAAAGACCCGCCATGTCCGCCGCCCGCCCGATCCGCGTGCTCTCCGTCATCCCGCCGATGACGCAGCTCAACACGCCCTACCCGTCCACCGCCTACCTCACCGGCTTCCTGCGCTCGCGCGGTGTCGATGCGGTACAGGAGGACCTGGCGCTGAAGCTCGTGCTGCGCCTGCTGTCGCCCGCCGGGCTGGACCACATCCGCGCCCGCGCCGAGGCGCTGCCGCGCGCGCAGCGTACGCCGCTGGTGCAGGGCTTCATCGAGCACTTCGCGCGCTACCGCTTCACCATCGGCCCGACCATCGCCTTCCTGCAAGGGCGCGACCCGACCATCGCCCATCGCATCGCCAGCCGGACCTTCCTGCCCGAGGGGCCGCGCTTCGACGCGGTCGACGCCTACGTCGACCCCAGCGACCCGGACGGCGGCGACCCGCTGGGCTGGGCCTTCGGCGCCCTCGGGCTGACCGATCGCGCGCGCCACCTGGCGACGCTGTACCTCAACGAGCTCGCCGACATCCTGCGCGAGGCGGTCGATGCCCGCTTCGAGTTCGTGCGCTACGCCGAGACGCTGGCGATGAGCCAGCCGACCTTCGAACCGCTCGCCACCGCGCTCGCCGCGCCGCCCACCCTGGTCGACGACACCCTGCGCGAACTCACCCTCGAGGCCATCGCCCGTCACGCACCGCAGCTCGTGCTGGTGTCCACGCCCTTCCCCGGCTCGGTGTATGGCGCCTTCCGCATCGCGCAGGCGATCAAGGCCGCGCACCCGGACATCGTCACCGTGCTCGGTGGCGGCTTCGTCAATACCGAGCTGCGCGAGCTGGCCGAGCCGCGCGTGTTCGACTACTTCGACTACGTCACGCTGGACGACGGCGAGCGTCCGCTGCTGGCGCTGCTCGAGCACCTGCAAGGCAGGCGCGGCCGATCGCGTCTGGTGCGGACCTTCGTGCGCGACGCCGAAACGCGGGCGGTGCGCTACATCAACCTCGTCGAGCCCGACATCCCCTTCGCCGAGGTCGGCACCCCGACCTGGGACGGCCTGCCGCTGGACGGCTACCTGTCGGTGCTCGACATGCTCAACCCCATGCACCGGCTGTGGTCGGACGGACGCTGGAACAAGCTCACCGTCGCGCACGGCTGCTACTGGAAGAAGTGCAGCTTCTGCGACGTCAGCCTCGACTACATCGGCCGCTACGACGGCGCCCCGGCCGCCCTGCTGGTCGACCGCATCGAGGCCATCATCGCCGAGACCGGGCAGACCGGCTTTCACTTCGTCGACGAGGCCGCTCCGCCCAAGGCGCTGAAGGCGCTGGCCGAGGAGCTGCTGCGCCGGGGCGTGGCGATCTCGTGGTGGGGCAACATCCGCTTCGAGAAGTCCTTCACCCCCGAGGTCTGCCAGCTGCTGGCCGACAGCGGCTGCATCGCGGTGTCGGGCGGGCTGGAAGTGGCCTCCGACCGTCTGCTCAAGCTGATGAAGAAGGGCGTGTCGGTGGAGCAGGTGGCGCGCGTCACCCACGCCTTCACCGAGGCCGGGGTGCTGGTCCATGCCTACCTGATGTACGGCTTCCCGACCCAGACCGTGCACGACACCGTGGACGCGCTCGAGTACGTGCGCCAGCTCTTCGCAGCCGGCTGCATCCAGTCCGGCTTCTTCCATCGCTTCGCGTGCACCGTGCATTCACCGGTGGGCCGGCACCCGGAGGAGTACGGCGTCGAACTGCTGCCGCTGCCGCAGGTGAGCTTCGCCAAGAACGATGTCGGCTTCATCGATCCCACCGGCGTCGACCATGACCGCCTCGGGCGGGCGCTGAACAAGGCGCTGTACAACTACATGCACGGCATCGGCCTGGAAGCCGACGTGCGCGAGTGGTTCGACGAGCGCGTGCCGCGACCGCGGGTCGCCAGGCACTTCATCGCCCGCGCCCTGCATGCGGCGGTGCACGATTAACGCCACGCGTCCGGCCTCCTATACTGCAGGCCTTAGAAGCAACCGGGCCGACACGGCCCCACCCGGATGGACACCCCGCTTCCGCCTGCACCGGACCTGAGATTCGCATTCGATGCGGCAACGCAGACGCTGCGGGCGAGCCTGTCGCCCGGCAGCCTCGTGCCCAGCATCGACCCCCTGTGGCTGCACGACCGGCTCGAGGATGCAGGCTATGCGAAGTTCAGGCTGCGCACGAACGCGGTCACGACCCTGATCACCCAGTACAACGCCGGCGGCCGGGTGATCGACCTGGAGATCGCGGATGCGGTCGACGGCGCGCTGCAGATCACGACCTCGCCCGACAGCATGGAGGCGCGGCTCACGATCACCCCGGCCGAGGGCGGCCGCGCCGTCACCAAGGACGACGTGCTCGAGCAGCTCGCCGGCCGCGGCATCTACGAAGGCGTGCGGGTCGAGGAGATCAACCGCGCGATCGCCGCCGGCATTGCGCAGGAGGTGGTGATCGCGCGCGGACGCGAACCGGTCGACGGCGAGGACGGCAGGCTCGAATACCTGTTGCCGGAGACGCGCGCCCGCGTGCCCAACATCCGCCCCAGCGGTCGCACGGATTACCGCGACCTCGGCGAGATCCAGGTCGTCCGTGAAGGCGACGCGCTGATGCGGCGCCACCCGCCCACCGCCGGCACGCCCGGCCTCGACGTGACCGGCCGCCCGATCCCGCCCACCCCAGGCCGTGACCAGCGCTTCGCCAGCGGCCTGCGCGGCGTGCGTGCGCAGGCCGAGGACCCCGACCTGCTGGTCGCCGCCAGCGATGGCCAGCCGGTACGGGTGCGCGGCGGCATGATGGTCGAGCCGGTCTACACGGTCGATACCGTCGACATGACGACCGGCAACATCCGGTTCGACGGCACGGTGAAAGTGCGCGGCGACGTCAAGGCCGGCATGCGCATCGAAGCCAGCGGCGACATCGAGATCGGCGGCGTGGTCGAGCCGGCGACGCTGGATGCCGGCGGCAACATCGTGGTCAAGAGCGGTGTGCTCGGCGCCAGCAACAAGAAGGACAGCGCAAACCACCGCATCCACTGCGACGGCAGCTTCTCGGCGACCTATGCGCAGCAGGCCCGCATCGAGGCAGGCGACTCGATCTTCATCGACGACCTGGCCATGCAATGCACGTTACGTGCGAAGAACCACATCCGCATCGGCAACCGCCGCCGTGGCCATGTCATCGGCGGGGTACTGCACGCCACCTTGTCGATCCAGGCCCGCGTGATCGGGGCCCCGAACCGCATCCGTACCGAGCTCGAGATCGGCCCCGACAACACGCTGTCGGGCGCCCTGCGGGACATGGTGCAACTGCGCGACGGCAAGGAAAACCAGCTGCTCGAGATCGGCAAGGTCCTCACCCTGTCAGACCGCCAGCCCGGCCGCATCCCGGCCGAGATGCGCGATCGTGCCCAGCAGACGGCGAAGACGCTGTCGTCCGAGGTCGAATCGCTACGCGAGAACGAGGACGCGGTCCGTTACCTGCTCGACCTGGCAAGGCAGGCGCGCGTCTCCGCCGACCAGGCCATGCATGAAGGCGTGGTCGTATCGATGGGCGAAGCCCGGCTCGCGATCCAGGGCCACCGGGGGCCGAGCACGGTGCGTCTGGCCGAGCACGGACTCGGGGTTTTCGCCCTCGAGGACGAAGGCACGCCCGGCAACGAAAGGTGACAATTCCGGGCGCTTGCGGCATGATTATTTTTCCTCAAACAAATCAAGGGTCAGGCGGGGTCAAAAAATTGACTCCGCGCTATGAGTCGTTGCTCCTTGTCGAACACCACCGAGCCGGTCCGCGCCGAGGATGAATCCTCGCCCGATGCGGATGCCGACTCGCCGGGGCGATCTTGCCCGCCCCCACCGCCGGCGGCCCGCTCTGCCGGCGTGTTTCCTGTGCGTGCCTTCCGTGCGCACACCCTTTCCCTGATGCGATCCCCGCGCACGCGCCTTGCCGTGCGCGCTGAACACCTGTCGCCCACACCCATGCGCGCTGCACCTGCCGGCCCGCTGGGGCGTGCGCACGCCTGAGCCCTGCCGCAAACTGCCCCCATGGAAATATTCGTACTCATCGCCCTCATCATCCTGAATGGCCTGTTCGCCATGTCGGAAATCGCGCTCGTGACCGCACGCCGCGCACGGCTGGCCAAACTCGCCGAGGATGGCGACAACGCAGCGGCGGTGGCCGTCAAGCTCGGCGAGGAGCCCACCCGCTTCCTGTCGACGATCCAGATCGGCATCACCTCGATCGGCATCCTCAACGGTATCGTCGGCGAGGCCGCGCTGGCCGGGCCGCTCGCGCACTGGCTGCAGTCGCTCGGCGTCGAGCAGCGCGTCAGCGAAATCGGCTCGACCGTGCTGGTCGTGGTGGTCATCACCTACGTGTCGATCGTGATCGGCGAGCTGGTCCCCAAGCGCATCGGCCAGATCAACCCGGAAGGCATCGCACGCCTGGTCGCGCGACCGATGAACATGCTGTCGATCGCCTCGCGCCCCTTCGTCCATCTGCTGTCGAGCTCCACCGCGCTGCTGCTGCGGGTGATGGGCCAGCGCGAGACCGGGGGCCCGAGCGTGACCGAAGAGGAGATCCGCGCCATGCTCGACGAAGGCTCGGAGGCCGGCATCATCGAGAAGAGCGAGCACGAGATGGTGCGCAACGTGTTCCGCCTCGACGAGCGCCAGCTCGGCTCGCTGATGGTGCCGCGCTCGGACATCGTGTGGCTCGACGTGAACCGCCCGCTCGACGAGAACCTGGCGCTGATGGCGGATTCGGCCCACTCGCGCTTCCCGGTGTGTCGCGGCGGCCTCGAGGAGATCCTCGGCATCATCAGTTCCAAGCAGCTCTTCAACCAGACCCTGCGCGGTGCCGAGGTCGACCTGACCGAAGCCCTGCAGGCACCGGTCTACGTGCCCGAGTCGCTCACCGGCATGGAGCTGCTCGACCAGTTCCGCGCCTCCAGCACGCACATGGTGTTCGTCATCGACGAGTACGGCGAGGTGCTGGGCATGGTCACGCTGCACGACCTGCTCGAGTCGGTGACCGGCGAGTTCCAGACCGAAAACGCCGAGGAAGCCTGGGCGGTGCAGCGAGAGGATGGCTCCTGGCTGCTGGACGGCCTGATTCCCATCCTCGAACTGAAGGACCGCCTCGACATGAAGGCCGTGCCGGAGGAGGACAAGGGGCGCTACCACACCCTGTCCGGCATGATGATGTGGCTGCTCGGCCGCCTGCCGAGCACCGGCGACATCGCGGTGTGGGAGGACTGGCGCTTCGAGGTGGTCGACCTCGACGGCAAGCGCATCGACAAGGTGCTCGCCAGCCGGGTGCCCGAACCCAGCGGCGAGGAAACCCCGGAAGGCAGCGAGCCCGGCGCCTGAGCCGTTCGCCACGACCGGCGCAAGACGGAAAAACGCCCCGCAGTCCTGCCGGACGCGGGGCGTTCTGCTGTCGGCGCGGTCGCCAGGCCGCCGCTCGCAGCCCGGCGCCGGACGACTTCAGCGCATCACTTCAGCGCGGCGAGCGCGGCAGCGTAGTCCGGCTCGTCCTTGATCTCGGGCACGAGCTGCGAATACACGACCTTGTCGTTCGCATCGACCACCACTACCGCGCGCGCGGTGACGCCGGCCAGCGGGCCGGAGGTGATGGCGACGCCGTAGTCCTGACCGAAAGCCGGGTTGCGGAAGGTCGACAGCGTCTTCACGTTCTGCAGGCCCTCGGTCTCGCAGAAGCGCTTGGCGGCGAAGGGCAGGTCGGCGGACACGACCAGCACCACGGTATCGGCCAGGCTGCCGGCATCGGCGTTGAACTTGCGCGTCGAGGTGGCGCACACCGGGGTGTCCAGGCTAGGGACGATGTTCAGCACCTTGCGCTTGCCAGCGAAGGCCTCGAGGCCGACGTCGGCCAGGTCGGCACCGGTCAGCTTGAACACGGGCGCCTGCTCACCCGCCTGCGGGAAACGGCCGGCAACGTCGATCGGGTTGCCACCAAGGGTCACTTTGCTCATGGGTCTGTCCTCTGTCTCAGGATTGGTCGGGCCGCCGTGCTCTTTCCGGCAGCGGTCGGCGGACCGTCAGCCTACACCAAGGCATGACATCCGGCGACCGCTGCGACCGCTGCGCTCAGCGCGGCGGCCGGTCCTCGATCTCGACCTCGCGGATCACCTCGCCCTCGATGATCATGCCGCGCCCCGTCGGCGGATGTTCGCGCATCTGCTTGCGCAGCGCGCGCGTCTTCCACCACAGGTAGCCCCACGCCACCGCGCCGACGGTAACGACGACGGCGAACAGCACGACCGAGAACATCAGGGCCACGCCGAACACCGCGATGGTGACGAGCACGGTGACGATCTTCTGCAGCAGGCTGGGCGGCGTGCCGTCGCCACGACCGAACTGGTTGAAGAAACTGGAGAACTTCGGATCGCGATACATGAGGGATTCCTGGTAGGGATCGGGGCCTGCACGCCCTGCGTGCCTGGACGGGTTGCAGGTCAGAGCCCGCACCGGACAAAAGATTCCGGCCCGCGCCTGTTTCAGCATGAAACGATGCCGCCCCGGCCGTCCGACAGTCCACCAGCAATCCCGGACCGATGCAAGCTGCGCTAGTCTCGGGGGCGTTCGATGCGGAAGCCACGTCATGTCATCGCAGCAACGCCCTGCGCGCCGGAACGGGCAGCCCCGGATCCCGCTGATCCTGTTCGGCGCCTTCGATCGCCACAACTTCGGCGACCTCCTGCTTGGCCGCATCGCGGCCCGGACGACAGGACGGGCGGACGCCATCGCCGCAGGCCTCGCGGCGCGCGAGCTGCGCCGCGCGGGTGGCTTTGCGGTGGCGGCGCTCGACGACATCGTGGCGGCACAGGCGTGCCATGCCTTCGACCTGCTGCAGGTCGGTGGCGAGATCCTGGGCTGTTCGCGCTACGAAGCCGCGGTGATGCTGCTCGCGCCCGACGAGGCCGCGCGCATCGTCGCCCGCCTCGACCGCGACACGGCCGCCCGCGATCACTGGGCGGTCGGCCAGCCCGGCACCGCACACGAGCTGCCCTATGTCGCCTCGCGCGCCGCCTTGCCCGGCGTGCGCCGCATCCTGCATGCGGGCATCGGCGGCGTGGAACTCGAGACCCTGCCGGCGATGCTGCGCGACACCGCGCTGGCCCGGCTGCGCGACGCCGACCGCATCTGGGTGCGCGATGCAATGACGCGGGACGCACTGATGCGGGCCGGCCTCCACAGCCGCCTCGCGCCCGACCCGGCGGCCCACGTCGCCCGCCTGTTTTCGGCGCGGATCGCCCGCTGGTCCAATGGCGCCGGCATGGCGGCGCTGCACGCACGCTTCCCGCAGGGCTACCTGGCCCTGCAGTTCAGCGCCGATTTCGGCGACGACGAAACCTTGCGCCAGCTCGCCAACGGGGTCGAAACCTTCGCCGCCGCACGCGGCCTGGGCATCGTCGCCTTCTGCGCAGGGCGCGCGCCGTGGCACGACGACCCGGCGATCCACCGGCGCCTGCGCTACTTCCTCGCCGACCCTGCGCGTCTGGTATCGAGCCCGGCCCCCAGCCTGTGGGCGCTGTGCGCGCTGATCGCAGAGTCCTCCGCTGTGTGTGCTTCGAGCCTGCATGCGCGCATCGTCGGCGAGGCCTTCGCGCGGCCGGTGGTCACCCTGCTGCGCACGCCCCGGGCCGGGCGCAAGCAGTCGGCCTACGCACGGACCTGGGACCCGGACGAACTGAACCCGCTCGCGCGGCCGGAGATGGCGGAGGCGGCGCTGGCAGGCGCGAGCCGTGTCGATCCGGCGCGGCGCACGCGACACGCCCGGCAGCTGGCAGACCACGCCACCGAAGCCTGGCAGTGGCTGCTGGCGCCCTGATGCCGACACACTTCAGCCGGGCAAGGACACCGCGACCGCGTCCAGCACCTCCGCCTTGCCCGCGTCGCCCCGCTTCCCGCGCAGACGCAGGAATGCGGCCAGCATCGCCAGTTGCGCACGAACCGAATCGAGCTCGCGCGCCGACGCGGCGACCGTCGCCAGGGCATCACGATAAAGGTCGCCCAGCACGACTTCCGCGCTGCGCCCCTCGGGCAGCGCGCCACCTGCAAGCCAGGCCGCCACGGTCGCATCGGCCGCCATCGCGGCATCCCAGAACGCAAAGCTGCGCTCGAAGCGCCGCCGGGCCCGCTCCACGCACGCGAGCGCATCGACCCCGCCCGCACCAGCGTCACCGAGGACAGCATCGAGCTGCAGGCGGTTGATGCGCGCCTGCGGATTCCAGTCCGTGGCGCGCGCATCGCCCTCGCCGGCAGCGTAGGCGTCGCGCGCGCGCGACAGGGCTTCACGAACGGCCTGCAGCTCGGGTTCGGGGCCACGCAGCAGGACCATGGCCTTGCGCTTCCAGGCGCTGCCGAAGATACCCTGGCGTTCGGCATTGGGAATGGGTGGGGTCTCCGCGCCACGTGCCGCCGTGGCCGGATGCTCGCCGGACAGGGCCGACAGCGCGCCGGCACGCGCCAGCGCATCGTCGATCAGCGTCGCCGCGGCCTTCAGGTCCTGCCCCTCGCCCGGCCCGCTCAGGCGCTCGGCCTCGCGCGCCTCCATGTTGATGAGCTGCTCGATCGCGCTGATCGGCACCAGTCCCTGCGACGAATCCTCGGCAATCGCCCGCAGCAGCGCGACGCGTGCCGCCGCGAAGCCCGCGCCGCCGTACTCGGCATAGAGACGCCCCTGCGCCTGCAGCACATCGGTGCGCTCCGCCCAGTGCGGCGGCAGTCCGCCCAGGCGGCGGCGCACGCGCTTCTGCAGGGCGGCGAAGTCACGCGCGCTCCTGCCAGCTGCCGGCAGGCGGGTATCGAGCCGCAGTTGCTCCAGCCAGTCGAGCAGTTGCTCGGGCGCCCGCAGCGGCGTGTCGTCGCGGCTCGCCGGCTCACCCAGCCGGAGCTGGAAAGCCGGATCGCCGTAGGCCTGGTAGGCGCCCCAGGTATTGCAGTCGGGGTAGGTATCGAGGGCGGCAATACGGGCGGCGAAGAGCGCATCCGCAAAGCGTGCGCCGCGAACCGCCATGTGGGTGAAGAAAGTCTCGGCGAAGGTGAGCCCGGCATCGTCGCGGACCTCCCAGCCGGCCGCGACCACGCAGCGCACGCCCATGTCGATCAGCTCGCGCGCGAGGCTGGCCGCCAGGCGCTGGCCGGATTCGCCCTCGCCGATCCGGCCGAGGTGGCAGCAGCTCAGGAACACCAGGTCGGGCACCGTCTCCATCAGGCCGATCTCGGCGGCCGACAGCAGCAGACCGTCGGACAGCACGACGCCACTGCGATAACGCCCGTCGGCGCCGCGCCTGGCGTAGATGCCGTGCGCGGCGATGGCGAGGATGCGGCAGGGGCGGGCGAAAAGGCGGGCGAACACCTCGGGCGCGCGCGAATCCGGTGGCGCATGGCTGACCGTGTAGCCCGCCGCCTCGAGGATGCGGACCACGGCATCGCCTTCGCGCGCCGCGCCCTCGAGGCTGGGTAGGCGATCGGGACGCGGCTTGCCCTCGGCATCGAGGCGCGGCTTCCAGCCCGGACCGCCGAACTGCGCGTAATAGCCCTCGGTGCTGGGGTTGGCGATCACGCACGCGCTGATCGCGTCGGTGCGCACGATCTCGCGGCGGAAGCGCGTGGTCATGAACTGGCGCACCATGCGGGTCGTGCGCACCAGCGGTTCGCCATCGGCTTCCAGCAGCTCCCACGGCAGGTTGGCCGTGCGCTCGTCCACCACCAGGATCAGGTTGTTGGCCTTGCGCGCGGCGGCCTTGAACTCCACCGGCACCAGCAGCTGGAACAGCAGATGACCCAGCGCCTGTTCACCCTGCGCATGGCGCGTGGCGGCCGGACCGGTGAGCGCCTCGGTGGCGAGCTTCTCGACCAGGCCCGGCTGGCGCTGCTGCACCACCGCCTCGGCGCGCGCCTTCTCGCCCATGTAGGTGAAACGCAGGCGCTCGGCATGGCGCAGCACCGGCGGCGAATCCAGCCCCGGCTGCAGTGCGGCGGCATCGACCGCCTCGGCGCCGCATCCATACAGGCTCAGCCAGCGGCGCAGCATATCCGGCGGCAGCGGGTTGCGCAGGCGGGGCGTCCAGCAATCGGCCGGGCAGTCGCTGTCGTCGTGGTCGGCATCGCCCACCGCCAGGCGCGGCCAGTAGTCGGAGAAGGGCGTGACCGTCAGGCGCTGGCGCACGCCCTCGCCGTGGCGAAGTTCGGTGGCGGCCTCGAGTTCGACGCCCAGTTGCGCGAGCTCGCCCGCCAGCGCCTGCCCCAGCGTGCTCACCGCATCGGCCGCGGAGATTGCCGCATCGCGATAGAGCTCGACCAGTTCCAGCTCGACGATGCGCCCGGACGGCGCCTTGCGCCCGCCGGCGCCCTGGGCGAAATCCCGGTTGGCGAGGAGCACGCCGCGCACGATCGCCTTCACCGCATCGCCGACTTCGAGCTGGGCCGCGGAGTTGGTGCCGATCAGCAGGCTGGCCAGACGCAGCGGCAGCGTCCCCTCGCCCCCGGCAGCCTGCATGCAGTGCGCCTCGACATTGCGATCGCAGGCGTGCAGCAGATAGCGCAGCGCGCCGGCGCGCACCGCCTCGGTGACGCCTTCGGCCCCCAGCCGCCCCATCTCGCCCAGACCGACGACCACCGCGCCGCGCCCGGTTCCGCGCAGACGCTCCTCGCGGCTGCGCGGCATCAGCACCACCGCGGCGCTGCCGAGCTCGGCGGCATGGACGCCCAGGCGCTGGCGATGGCTCAGCGCGCCGCCCACCAGCCAGCGGTCGATCACGCCTTCGGCGCCGGCGATCAGGTCGCTGGCGTAATGGCCGCACAGGATCGGCACCTGGACGAAACGCAGGTCCATCGCCCGCACCGACACCGCCAGCGTGGCCCGCTTGCGCCGCGGCAAGGGCTGCAGGTGCCCGCCCAGCACACGGCTGACGATCTCGGCGTCGGTCGGGTAGGCAGGCGGCGGCCCCGCGCGATAGCTCAGCAGGGGCGCGGCCAGTTCCTCGCCGCGGCTCACCGGCAGGCGGCCGAGACGAAGCGGCGCGCCATCGGCGAGCAGGGACTCGATGTCGGCGAAGAACTTCGGCGTGCTGGTCAGGCCCATGTGGTCGGCCGGCATCATCCAGCATCGCTCGTCGGGCAGGCCGGGCAGACGGCCGGACTGCCAGGTCACCGAGCCGTCGCCAAACGGCGTGCCGCGCATCACCACGTTCCGGGGCTTGCCGTCCTCGGTGCGCACGAGAATGCCGCAGGGCGTGTTATCCGCCTGGCCGAAGACGTAGGCGATCCGCTCGGGCGCCTCGGCCACCCAGTGCGTGTCGGCCACGTCCCGCCAGAAGCCGACGGCGTCGTCGAGCAGGCCCTGCGCCGGCTTGCCGGCGAGGCGGCGACCGAACCAGAAGTCGTCGTTGATCGCCGCCAGTTCGGGCCAGGTCTCGGCACGGAAGTAATCCCGCTCCGCGGCGCCGCCGGTGTCCTCGAAGCCCGGCGCCGGCAGCAGATGCACCGCGCCGGGGAAGGCGGCGACGATGTCGAGCACCGACTGCAGGCCGTTCTTCATGTCCAGCCGCGCCAGCATGCGGACCGTCTCCGACTGGCCGAGCAGGGTTTCCACGAACAGGTGGGAGCCGTGGTTGGGCGTGCCCAGCATCAGCAGCCGGCCGCCCGGCCGGGCGACGAGGTCGCGCCACAGGGTCTTGTCGGCCGCAAAGGCGGCGCGTACCACCAGCCCGCCCATGCTGTGGGCGAGGATGCGTACCGGCTGATCGGGATGCTTGCGCAGCGCCTCGCGCAGCACGCCAGCAAGCTCGACGCCCAGCGCACGGATCGGCTGGCGCCAGTCGTAATCGTGGCGGATCACGCGGTGGCTGCCTTCGAGGTGCTCGGCCAGCCGGCCGTAGGCCAGCCCGACGAGCCCCTGCGCACGCACGGCCCGGCGTCCGCCCATCGCGATGCGCGACAGCCGGCCGCGCGCGAGATCGACGGGGTCGAGCCAGATCCGGTCGCCATCGGCCGCGAGATGACTGCCCATGATGCCGGGCAGCAGCACCAGCACCGGCAGGGTGTTGTCGGCGGGCTCCGCCTCGCCGCGACTGGCACGGCCCCCAGCGGCCTCCAGATCCGGCAGCGTGAGCGGCTGCCAGGGCGCGACCTGCTCCGGCGCGTCGTGCGTCAGCCAGCTGCCGAGCGCCCCGGGCAGCGGCACGCCCGCACTCTTCACGTCGTCGCGGAAGTAGCGGAAGTGGCTGACCTCGGGCCCCTGCACGTAAATCGCGCGGTGCGGTGCGTCCGCGTCGTCCGCGGCGCGGGCGAGCAGGCCGCCGTACATCGAGTCCGTATCAACTACAAGGTCGTTTCGCGCGCGCTCGAAGAAGGCCCAATCGACGAACATCACGCCGATTCGCTGCAACATCCCGCCGCCTTCGATATCACCGGCGATCACCGCCATCCTGACCTGGGGCGCCAGCGCGGCACGGCCGAGCAGCATGCCCATCGGCGACTCGGGCAGCATGGCCTCGATGCCGGGCACGACCTCGGGCTGCAGGCGCTTGTCGGCAATCTCCAGCACCATGCGCGACAGGAAGGCGAGACCACGGTCGGCGGCCTTCTTCGCCGCTTCGGCGGCGAGCGGCGAAGCCACTGCGCCGGCCACGACGCCGCTGCTCCAGGCGCCGAAGCGGCGCACCAGATTCAGCAGGGTGGAGAGGAAAAGGTCGAGGTTGTCCGACAGCAGGGCGGTGCCGCGCGCCGGCGCGGCCACGCGCACGTAGCGCTCGACCTTGAGGCCCTTGTCGCGCAGCAGTCCGGCCAGGCGGCGCAGCTTGGCCCGCTCGGCCGCTGCCACGGCGGCCCGCTCGCGCGCCGTGCCGACGCGCGCGGTCGGGGCCGGACGCCAAGCCTCGATCAGTTCGTCGAGTTGCGCATCGTCGGGGTCGAGGCACATCAGGTCGCCGACCAGGCCGCCGCGCGAATGCGTGACCAGGCACAGGCGGCTGCCGGCGGGCAGGGTTTCGGCCAGCGTCAGCGCATTGTCGATCGGGCTTTCGGAGAAGGTCCGGTGCTCGAAGCCGAACACCCGTTCGCCGAACGCCGCTTCCAGCACGCCCCATGCGGCACTGCCGGGAAGGTCGCCGAAACCACCGAGGGTGTGGGAACCGGTGCCGTGGATGAACACCAGCAGGCTGCCCGCGCGTGCAGCCTCGTGCAGCCGGGCGTCGTCGGCCGCGTAGCGGTCACTTTCGTGCAGCACGCCGCCCTTCCAGCGGTAGAGGCCGGGCGCGCCGGCAAGGCGGGCCTCGATGGTCTGCATCAGGGCCTGCGCGCCCTTGCGCGAGGCCCAGGCGGCCGCCCAGTCCTCGGCCTTGCCGGCGAGCAGTTGCCGCAGCCTGTCCTTCGCCTCGATGCTGATCTCGTCTTCGTCGAGGCTCAGTTCCAGCACGCGGCGCCACACCCAGCCCAGCGCACCACGCGCGGTGTCGCGGCTGTCGCGGAAGCCGGCGAAATCGATGCATCCGTCAGCGTCGAGCAACTCGGGACGGGTCCGCGCGAGTTGCTCGGCGAGCGCATCGGCACGCATGAATACCGTCGTGCCGTCAGACGCCTCCAGCGCCAGCAGGCGCGGCCCGGCGTCGAGCCGCTCGGGTGCGGGAGCGTCGGCGCTGCGGCTGACTTCGGCAAGCTCGAGCGTGCGCAAGACCTTGAGGCCCGGCACCAGGGCGATGCCGTCGCTGCCGTCGGCACGACTTCCGGCGCTGCGCAGCACGCCGGGCAGTGCCGGGACTGCGCTCGCCTCGGCCTGCACGGGCAGCTTCAGCGCAGGCGCACCGCGCCGGGTGGATTGACTGTTGGCCACGATGCTCTCCCTTTCTCGATCCGCGGAGTCCCCACCCGTCGGAGCGACGATCTTCTCATGCCCATGGAATTTTCAGCCAGCGTCGTACCCCGACTGTGCGACGGAGCTGCGGCGCAATCGACCATGCCCCGCCGCAGTCCCCTCACGGGTGGCGCCAGAAGGCGAAGGACTGAAAGCGGCGCCCCGTCCACCAGGCATTGCGCGACACCGCGGCGCGCACGCCGCGACGGCCGGCCATCGACTCGAGCGGCCGCAGCACTTCGCCATCCGCGCGGCGCAAGGCCTCGGCGCCCGGCTGCTCCGGCACGACCAGCGAGACCTGTCCGGCCTGGTCGATGTCACGATGGCGCGCCACGATCACGCAGACCTCGCCCGCATTTGCCGCCGCCTGCAGCAGCGTTGGATCGAGTTCGCGCACCCAGCCGAAGGCGGGGCCGTGGTCGTCGAGCCAGTCGTGGAGCGCATTGATGCCGATCTCGTGCACGGTCTGGCCAAGGACGGGATCGACCGCATCGCCCAGCGTCAGGCGGCGCAGCGCGGTATCGGTCCACCACACGTGCGGCAGATAGACACCGGCCAGGTCGGCGCAGTCGGCAACATAGGCCAAGGCCACACCTCTGCCATCAAGCGGCCGATAGCGGCGATGCACCGGGTTGGTGACATCGAGCCAGTCCAGGATAGCCTGCAGTTCGGCAGCACGCGCCGCAGATGCCCGCGCACGGCGCGCGGGCCGGTCGGCCTCGGCGAGCGGATGGATGCGCCCCTCCGGGCGAGCCCGGCTGGCGGCCGAGAACTCGTCGTGCAGCACCGCGGGCGGCAAGGCGGGAAGCGCCGCCCCGCCCGGCATCGCGGCACGTGCGCGGCCGCGGGCGCGCGGCTGCGGCGCGAGTGCGGCA
>NZ_AMXC01000016.1:0-77708 GCF_000310165.2 Thauera sp. 63 | reverse complement strand
CCTCAGGATGGCCGGCAGGGCCAGCGCCGCCACGCCGGCCGCCAGCGTCAGCGCACCCAGCAGCCCGCCGCGCGGATGCGTCGCCCAACGCGACCGCGTCACGCACGACCACGCCACGCCCGCCGCCAGCACCACGCCCAGGACCTCCGCGCCCGGGCCGGAGCCGATCAGCACGCCGGCATCGAAGATCAGGATCAGACCGCAGACCACCCGGTGCAGGCGGCTCGCGCGCGGCAACAGCATCGCCCCCGTCACCAGCAGCCCGACGCCCGCCAGCTGCCGATCGTGGTCGAGCACCAGGTCCCAGCGATCCCCCACGGCCCACACCAGCAGCCCCTGCCCTGCAAGCGAGAACGCCAGCGCCATCTGGTTGGTGAACAGGCGGTCGAACCGGAACAGCCAGATTGCCGTCGCGCACAGCGCGACGCCGGCCACGCCGCGCACCAGCGCCGTGGTGCCGAATCCGGCCAGCGGCAGCGAGACGGCTGACATGATGAGCAGCGACGCGAACCACGCCGCCACCCCCTGCAGCAGCATCAGCCACCACGGCCCGGGCCGTGTGGCCAGCAGTGCCGCGTGGCCCGCCGCGTCGACGATGCCGCGGTCGCGCAGCAGGTCCCCGAGTTCCGCTTCGGCCGCCCTCATGCCACGCCCTCCTCGCCCCGGCCCGCGCGATGAAGACGCATCAGCCACCATCCTGCCGCCCCCGACGTGAAGATGACGAAGAGTCCCAGTCCGTTCAGCGCCAGAAAGCTGCGGCCATCGAGCAGTTCGGCCAACCCGGCCGTCAGCACCGCAATCGTGGCGTAGCTCAGCAGCGCAAGGATCGCGATGTCCTGCCGCAACGCCCGATACACGATCGCCCCGGCGATCGCCACCACCGCGAACACGGCCAGGCCCGGGCGGAAGCCCGCCTCGAACCAGCCGGCGATCGCCGCCACGCACAGCGGCGCGACGACCCCGACCGCAGCGAGGCGCGGCATCCAGCGCCGCGGCTCGCCCAGCAGCACGCGCCCGAAGCCCTCGAACAGCAGCAGCACGAGCAGGTTGAGCCCCGCCAGCGCCAGCAGCGAACGCAGATGGAACAGACTGTCGATGTAGCCCCAGACGGCCGACTGCGGCAGCGCACGCAGCATGGCCGCGTTGACGACGACCAGCCACAGCGCCCAGCAGGCCGACGAGCGCGACAGGAGCGCGAAGGGCAGCATCAGCGCCGCCCATGCCGCGAACAGCTCCCACAAGTCCGCGCCGGTCTGGTAGGCCTGACCGATGAGGGCCAGCAGTGCCCCGGTCGCGATGCAGACACCGAACAGCGCGGCGCGGAATGCGACCTCGCGCGGCTTCGACCACAGGGCGACCAGCGCGCACGCCAGCAGCGCGGTCGCCGCCAGACCGAACTTGGCGAAGCGGTGCAGCACATCCCAGTTGTAGGCGAAGAAGAACACCAGCGCGGCACCCAGCAGCAGCGCCCCGCCGAAGGCGAGCAGGCGATCGAAGGTCTGTTGCCACTCCCGCGCCTCGGGGTGAATCCGCGCCTGCGCCGCTGCCTGTCCGAACTGTTCGGGTGTCAGCGCCCCGCCCTCGGCGAGGCCGAAAAGCTGCGCACGCTGTGCGAGTGTCCAGCGCATGAATGCGCCCCTGAAAATGAAGACTGCGTAGCGTAGCAGCAAGGCGGCCGCCCCGCGCCCCACCGCCCTCGGGAAGCGCTATGCTTTCTCCGTTGCCATCCACCAAGCCGATCAGGTCGATGCCGAACACGCCGCCCGCGGCCGCCACGCCTCCGATCACCGCCGCATTCCGCTTCTACGAGGAGCTCAACGACTTCCTCGCGCCCGAGCATCGCCGTTGCGAGTTCGAGACCCGCTGCGCACGGGCCGCCACCGTCAAGCACATGATCGAGGCACTCGGGGTACCGCACACCGAAGTCGAACTGGTCCTGATCAACGGCGAATCCGTCGGCTTCGATCGCCTGTTGCGCGACGGCGACCGCGTCTCGGTCTATCCGCGCTTCGAGACCTTCGACATCACGCCACTGCTCCGCGTACGACCGCAGCCGCTGCGCCTGACACGCTTCATCGCCGACGCCCACCTCGGCGGCCTCGCCCACCTGCTGCGGCTCACCGGTTTCGACACCTTGTATGACAACGGCTACGACGACCCCGAAATCGTCGCCATCGCGGAACGCGAGGGCCGCATCGCACTCACCCGTGACCGCGAGTTGCTCAAGCGGCGCACCCTCACGCACGGCTGTTTCGTCCACGCCTTGAAGCCGGAGCAGCAGGCTGCGGAGATCTTCAGCCGACTGGACCTCGCCCGCAGCGCACGACCCTTCTCGCTGTGCCTGGAATGCAATGCCCCGCTGCGTCCGGTCGACCGCGACGCCGTCGCACACCGCCTGCCGCCTGGCGTGCGCGAGCGGCACACGCGCTTCTCCACCTGTGACCGGTGTCAACGCGTGTTCTGGGAAGGCTCCCACTGGCAGCGCATGCGCCAGATCGTCGAGCGGCTGCTCAAGTTGGGCGCCTGAAGCGGCTCAACCGCAGTCCGGCGCATCCTCTTCGTCGCCCCGCGCGAGCGCCCACAGGAGCAGCGCGCCGAACACGAACAGCAGCCCCCATTTCAGGGCCGAGCACGCGGCGCTGGCGAGATACACCGGCGCCACGTCGAAGCGCGGCATCGCGGTGAGCCACGCCTGCAGCACGTTCTCCACCGCATCGAAGGCAGCGGCCAGCGGTAGTACGAACGGCGCGAGACGACGCAATCGAAGCGACAAAGGCGCAAACAGGCGGGTTTGCGTTCCAAGCAGGTAGCCGAAGACGCCATAGGCAAGCAGCAAGGCCCCATCGACCCAGAGATGCGCGCGATAACGGGCCAGGTCCTCCGACGGCCACAGGTGCACGATCTCGCCGAACGTGCGAGGCGTCCACGCGAACTGCAGCACCAACACGCCAGGAGACAGCGGCGCAACGATCCAGGCCACGATGGCGGCCAGAATCACGACGAGCACCCCGCTCAGCCACAACGCACGGCGTCTCCGGGACGGATGGCTGCCCGACACTCAGCCCCCCATGAACGACAGGTGAATGTCGCTGCCGTAACGCCGGATGATCTCGCGCTTGGCGGCGTGGAAGGTTTCGACATCGGCCGCGTGCCCCGCTTTCGCGAGCCTGCGCCGCGCCAGCTCATCCGAGATGACGTCCATGAACAGCTCGGCCAGCAGCAACCGGGCCGAATCGCGGAAGCTGCCGCGCCCGTCGACGTAAAGCTGCACGGTGGGCGCGGCGGTATTGATCAGGATGATGCGCTCCTCGGGACTGTACACCGCGCGATCGGCGTCCTTCCCGAGGTAGCGGAAGGCGTAGCCGGCGAACAGGGCTTCGCCGTGATCGCGCGGCGGGCGGGCGTGACCGACATGCAGCCGTGGATGATGGCTGTGGGTGGAGGCATGCTCGGCGATGACGATCTCGCACCACGCCAGGTAGCTGCCGACCCGGGCAAGGATCTCGCCGCGGTCGCCGGGCGCGGCGCCGATCGCGGTCCATTCCATGAGGGGCGCCCCGCACAGATCGGCGAGCGGAATGTCGCTTCGCACCGGGTCGAGCTTCAAGCCCGCGCTGTGGGTCAGTTCCAGCTCGAGCCGGGCGTCGGCATCGAACTGCGCAGCGTCGACCAGCAGGCGGACATGGAAGAGGTGCTCGGGCCGCCGATAGTAGAACGGGGTGCTGAAGCGCAGCGGCGCGTGCTCGTCCTCCGGCACCGGCGCGTGCGCGCCGCCTTCAAGCGGCGGAGACGGCACGATGCCGAAATCGTGGATCGCGGCGCGGTTCATGCGCTGCAACAGGTGATCGATCATGTGGGCGGTGCGCCCGGAGGTCGTCGCCCGCTCGATGTGGTTGAGCTTTTCCTGCTCGGCCAGCACGCAGGGCGCGATCATCCGGCTGACCGCCCGGGCGAAGGCCGCCACGAAGGGTGCCTTGAGGTTCAGGCCTGCGCGCTCGTCGCTGATGACGGCGACGCCCTGCCCCAGCATGTCCGCCAGCGCGGGACAGCGGACGGTGCCGAACAGGTACTCCGTACCCACCTGGTTCTCGTAGTCGAACAACTGGCAGTCCAGCACCGCGGTGCCGGCCAGTACCAGCAGGCCGTTGGTGCGCTCGTCACCGCGCGGGGTCAGATCCGCATCCAGCGCACGCTTGAGGGTCAGCGCGAACGGATACGTCCGCCGCTCGTGCTGGAACTGCCCTTGCAGCTCCGGCCCGAGCAGCACGATCGCCGGCGGCTCCTCGAAGCACAGCGGGCCGCTGCGCTCGATCTCCGCCCCGTCCTGCAGGTGCACCAGCTCGACCTGCCGCCGCCGCAGGATGTCGCGCAGGTAGATGTTGTCGGCCAGCGCATGCACCAGCGCGCCGAACTGCGCGATGCTGACCTGAGTGCCGTCGATGACGATCGCGACACGCGTGCCATGGTCGGCGATGGCCAGCCGCGCACGGTCGCGCACGGTCGCGATCCGGTCCTGTCCGCCGTCGTCGTACAGGTACTCGCCCTGCTCGCCGCGGAAGAGCTCGATGCGCGACAGGCGTCCGTCGCGGATCGTTTCGATCCAGCCCGAGCCCAGCCCGAAGACGGCCTGCTTGAGACCACGGCCGAAGAAGCCGCGCCCGCCGCCCAGCCCCCGCGCCAGCGGACTGTGCGCGCCACCGTAGCTGAGGATGGCGCAGGCCTGGGCGAAACGCATGCCTTCAGCCTCGTCGCCCACCATGACCAGTGCGCCGCGCCGGTGGCGCTCGTAATGGATCAGGATCTTGCCCGATACCGGCACGCCGGCGCCTTCGAGCCGGGCGTAGCTGTCGTCGCTGTTGGTGATCAGCTCGACCAGCGCCTTCTCGATGGAAGCAAAGCGCCGGGAATCGATGTCGATGACCCGCTGATCGACGGGAATTGCATTGACGGCCATCGTAGCCCCCCTGCCGCAGTCGGACGCGGCACGCGAACGGCAGAGCCTCGTCATTCGCCCTGCGCCTCGGAGCCAGTTTATCCCTCCTCGCGCGCGGCGGGGGCTGCGTACGGCCGTCCCCTCAGCGCCGCATGCGCCTGCGCCGGAGGACGAAACCGTAGGCCAGCAGATTCACGATCACCACCACGCCGGCCAGCACGAACTGCGTGTCACGTGTGAGGCCGGCCGGATAGATCAGGGGCAGCAGGTAGTGCTCGATGAAGCCGCCTTCGAAGCCCGCCTGCCCGGCCAGCACCCGCAGGCGGTTCTCCAGCGGGGTGAGGGGGCAGAGGCCGCCGCTGAGCTCGATGTACACGCCCCACGCCGCCGCAGGCAGATGCAGCAGCGGCACCCGACGCCAGCGCAGCGCGAGCAGGCCGCCGAGCAATACGAAGACGATGAAGCCCAGGTGCAGCAGCAGGACGGCGTCGGCAGCAAGGCGGAAGAGCATGATGCGGGCTCCGTTAACGCAAAACCCGGCGCGCGGCCGGGTTTCGGGACAAGGTCGGCTGCGCGCAGCCTCGGCGAACCGGCGACCTCAGCCGACGATGGTCTGCGCCTCGCCGTCCTTGCGCGCATCGATGCGGCCGATGCGATGAACGGTCTCGCCCGCCGCCTTCAGCGCTGCCTCGGCCGCATCGGCGTCGGCCGCAGCCACCACCACCGCCATGCCGATGCCGCAGTTGAACACGCGGTACATCTCCTGCATGTCGACGTTGCCTTCCTTCTGCAGCCACTGGAACAGCGGCGGTAGCGTCCAGCTCGCGGCGTCGATGCGGGCGGTCAGTTCGTCGCGCAGGATGCGCGGCACGTTCTCGGTGATGCCGCCGCCGGTGATGTGGGCCATGCCCTTCACCACGCCCGGCTGCGCCTGCATCAGCGCCAGCAGCGGCTTGACGTAGATGCGGGTCGGCTCCATCACCACATCGCGCATCTTGCGACCGTGGAAATCGGCGTCGAGGTCGGGCTTGGCGACCTCGATGATCTTGCGGATCAGCGAGTAGCCGTTGGAGTGCGCGCCGCTCGAGGCCAGGCCGAGCACCACGTCGCCCGGCACGATCTTGCTGCCGTCGATGATGTCGGCCTTTTCCACCGCGCCGACGGCGAAGCCGGCGAGGTCGTACTCGCCTGCCGGGTACATGCCCGGCATCTCGGCGGTCTCGCCGCCGATCAGCGCGCAGCCGGCCAGCTCGCAGCCCTGGGCGATGCCCTTGACCACGTCGGCGGCGGTGTCGACCTCGAGCTTGCCGCAGGCGAAGTAGTCGAGGAAGAACAGCGGTTCGGCGCCCTGCACCAGGATGTCGTTGACGCTCATCGCCACCAGGTCCTGACCGACGGTGTCGTGCTTGTTGAGCTGGAAGGCGAGCTTGAGCTTGGTGCCGACGCCGTCGGTACCCGACACCAGCACCGGCTCCTTGTACTTCTTCGACAGTTCGAACAGCGCGCCGAAACCACCGATGCCGCCCAGCACCTCGGGGCGCATGGTGCGCTTGGCGAAGGGCTTGATGCGGTCGACCAGCGCGTCGCCGGCTTCGATGTCCACACCGGCGTCGCGGTAGGAAAGGGAGGCTTGGTTGGAGGAGGTGGGTGCGCTCAAGATCGTTCCTCTGGACTCGGAGTAAGACAGGAAGAAGGCTGGAAGAAAGCAGGCCTGCAAGCTGGCCGGATGCCGCGTGGCGGCAGACTCGGCTTGAGGCCGCAACGCCAAGTGGCTACATTTACGGGTTTCGCGGGTGGCATGCTCCCGCGCCAAGTCCGCGATTTTACTTGAAATGAACCCTCCCCGCGCCCATCGTCTGCAAACCTTTGCCTGGACCGCGGCAGGCATCGCGCTGATCGGGCTGTTCTGGCTGCTGGGCCCCATCCTGGCGCCCTTCGTCATCGGCGCGGTGTTCGCCTACATCTGCGACCCCGCGGTCAACTGGATGGTGGCGCGCCGTGTACCGCGCGCCCTGGCGGTGCTGGTGGTGATCTTCTGCCTCGGCCTGCTGCTGGTGGCACTGGCCCTGATCCTCGTCCCGATGGTGTATCGCGAGGGCGTGCTGCTGGTGCGCCGCCTGCCCGACCTGGTCGAGATGTTCAACGCTCAGGTCGCCCCGCTGCTGCAGACGCGGCTGGGCATCGAGCTGCAGCTGGACGCCGCGCAGTTCCGCCAGCTGATCGCCGATAACTGGAGCAATGCGCAGGACCTGGTGCCGATCGTGCTCGGCCACCTCAAGACCGGCGGCATGGCCTTGCTGGCCTTCGTCGCCAACGTGTTCCTGATTCCGCTGGTGATGTTCTACCTGCTGCAGGAATGGCCGCGCCTCCTCGCCGAGCTGCAGCGCATCGTGCCGCGTCCCTGGCTCGAACGCACGATGCGCATCATCAACGACATCGATTCGGTGATGTCCGAGTTCCTGCGCGGACAACTGTCGGTGATGATGCTGCTGGCGGTGTTCTACAGCGTGGGGCTGTGGCTCGCGGGGCTCAATTTCTGGCTGCCGGTGGGTGTGCTGACCGGCCTGCTGGTGTTCATCCCCTACGTCGGCTTCGGTGGTGGGATGATCCTGGCCATCCTGGCCGCGCTGCTGCAGGCCGAAGGCTGGCCGCTGCTGATCGGCGTGGCGGCGGTGTATGGCTTGGGCCAGCTGGTCGAGAGCTTCGCGCTGACCCCCTATCTGGTGGGCGAGCGCATCGGACTGCATCCGCTGGCCGTGATCTTCGCGCTGATGGCCTTCGGCCAGCTGTTCGGCTTCGTCGGCGTGCTGGTGGCGCTACCGGTCAGCGCTGCGCTGCTGGTGGGCCTGCGCGAGGTGCGCGACGCCTGGTTCGCGAGCCCGGTCTATCTGGGCACGCAGGCACCCGAGGCCGTTGCGCAGGATCAGGACGAACGATGAAGCAGCTCGTCCTCGACATCCGCCCCGACGCCCCGCCCACGCTCGAGAACTTCGTCGCCGGCGCCAACGCCGAACTGGTGGCGATGCTGTCGCTGCAGGCCTCGCTGGCCACCGCGGGTCAGCTGCCGGCCCGCCATCTCTACGTCTGGGGCGCCCCGGGCAGCGGTCGCAGCCACCTGCTGCGCGCCACGGTGGCGATGGCGCGCGAGCACGGCCGCCCCACGCACCTGCTTGCGGCCGAAGACGTCGAGGACGGTCTGCCCGAGACGGCCGACGCGCTGGTCGCGGTCGACGACATCGACCAGCTCTCGCCCGACGCCCAGATCGGCCTGTTCAACGCCTTCAACCGCAGCCGCGGCAACGGGCAGTCGCTGCTGCTGACCGGCCCCGTCGCCCCGCTGGGCCTGCGGCTGCGCGAGGACCTGCGTACCCGCATCGGCCAGTGCCTGATCTACGAAGTGCAGCCGCTCGACGACGACTCGCGCGCCACCATTCTCGCCACGCTGGCCGAGCGCCGCGGCCTGCGCCTGGCAGACGAGGTGGTGGACTTCCTGTTGCGCCACGGCCGGCGTGAGCTGTCCAGCCTGCTGGCGGTGCTGGATGCGCTCGACGCCGCCTCGCTCGAACGCAAACGCCCCATCACCCTCCCCCTGCTGCGCGAGATGATGCAGCAGGGCCTCGAAATCTGAATCCTGGAGTTCTGCCTTGAATCTCGTTCTGTTCGACCTCGACAACACCCTTCTCGCCGGCGATTCGGACTTCGCCTGGGCGCAGTTCCTGATCGGCAAGGGCGTGCTCGACCGCGAGGTGCAGGAAGCGAAGAACATCGAGTTCTACGAGCACTACAAGGCCGGCACGCTCGACATCTTCGCCTTCCTCGACTTCCAGCTCGCGCCGCTGGCACGCCACCCGCGTGCTCAGCTCGACGCCTGGCACCGCGAGTTCATGGACCTGTCGGTACGCCCGATGATCACCGACAAGGCCCGCGCCCTGGTCCGCCAGCACCTCGAAGACGACGCGTTGGTGGCCGTCGTGACCGCGACCAACGCCTTCGTCACCGGCCCCATCGTGCGCGAACTCGGCATCCCGCACCTGGTCGCCACCATTCCGGCGCAGGAAGGCGGCGCCTTCACCGGCAAGCCGCGCGGCATGCCCGCCTTCAAGGCCGGCAAGATCGAACGCGTCGAGACCTGGCTGGAGTCGCTCGGCCTGCACATGGGCAGCTTCGAGCGCAGCTGGTTCTACAGCGACTCCCACAACGACCTGCCGCTGATGGGCCGCGTCTCCGACCCGGTCGCGGTCGACCCCGATGACACGCTGCGCGAACACGCCCGCCAGCATGCGTGGCCGGTGATCTCGCTGCGCTGAATCCCGGGCGGCGTCCGTCATGGCCGATCGGTTATCATTGCCCGCTTATGCAAGAACGACACCTTTTCCGATGATCCGCAAGCTGCTGCGCAAGGTTTTCAAGCGCCCGCAAAACGAACGCCACGAACCTGCCCTGATCCCCGTCGCCCGCCACGGCATCCGGCGCGAACAACTCTCTCCTGCAGCGCGCAAGGTCTGCTCGGTACTGCAGGAGAAGGGCTACAAGGCCTTCGTGGTCGGGGGTGCGGTACGCGACCTGCTGATCGGCCATCCGCCCAAGGACTACGACGTCGCCACCAGCGCCACGCCCGAAGAGGTTCGCGCCTCCTTCCGCCGCTCGCGCATCATCGGCCGCCGCTTCAAGATCGTGCATGTGATGAGCGGCCCCGAGACGATCGAGGTGTCCACCTTCCGCGCCGGCCAGGATGCCGAGTCGGCCGACACCGACGAGCATGGCCGCGTGCTGCGCGACAACGTTTACGGCAACCAGGAAGAGGATGCCACCCGGCGCGATTTCACGGTCAATGCGCTGTATTACGACCCCTCGACCGAAACCATCGTCGATTACCACCACGGCGTGGCCGACATCCAGCACAAGACGCTGCGCATGATCGGCGATCCGCGCACCCGCTATCGCGAGGATCCGGTGCGCATGCTGCGCGCGGTACGCCTCGGAGCCAAGCTCGGACTGACAATCGACCCCGCGGCGCGCAACCCGATTCGCGAGATGGGCGTGCTGCTGGAAAACGTGCCCGCGGCGCGGCTGTTCGACGAGATGCTCAAGCTGCTGTTCTCGGGCTATGCGGTGAAGTGCCTGAAGCAGTTGCGCGAAGAGGGCCTGCACCACGGCCTGCTGCCCCTGCTCGACGTGATTCTCGAGCAACCGATGGGCGAACGCTTCGTCTGGTTGTCGCTCGAGAACACCGACGAGCGGGTCCGCCAGGACAAATCGGTGTCGCCCGGCTTTCTCTTCGCCACCCTGCTGTGGCACGAGGTGCTGACCGCCTGGGAACGCCGCAAGGCGGCCGGCGAGCATGCCCAGCCAGCGCTGTTCGAGGCCATGGACGAGGTGCTGGACGCCCAGGCCGGCAAGCTCGCCATCACCCGCCGCATCGTCGGCGACATCAAGGACATCTGGGCCCTGCAGCCGCGCTTCGACAAGCGCGCAGGCAAGACGCCCTATCGCCTCATCGAGCAGCCGCGCTACCGCGCAGGCTGGGACTTCCTGCGCCTGCGCGCACAAGCGGGCGAGATCCCGATGGAGATCGTCGACTGGTGGGACCGCTTCGCCCACGCCGGCCACGACGAGCGCGAGGCACTGATCCGCCAGGCGCCCGCCGAGAGCGCCCCCGCTGCCGCCAAGAAGCGCCGCCGCAAGCGCCGCAAGCCCGCGGGCGCCGCAAATGCCGCGCCGGCTGGCGAGACCATGCCGGGCAGCGAAAGCGCCTGACCAGGCCGCGACGCATGAGTGTCCGCACACGCGCCTTCGTCGCCTTCGGCGCCAACCTCGGCGATCCGGCCGCGGCCTTCGCCCTCGCACTGCGGCGCCTCGGCGAACTGCCCGACTCCGATGTCGTCGCCCAGTCGTCGCTGTACCGTACGGCCCCCGTGGGGGTCGAAGGCCAGCCCGATTACATCAACGCCGTGATCGAGCTCTCCACCGCCCTGCCCGCCCGCCCGCTGCTCGAGGCGCTGCTGGCGATCGAGCATGAGGGCGGACGAACGCGCGACTTCCACATGGCACCGCGCACGATGGACCTCGACCTGCTGCTGTATGGCGATGCCGTCGTCGACGAGGAGGGCCTGCAGGTCCCGCATCCGCGCATGCACCTGCGCGCCTTCACGCTCGTACCGCTGGCGGAGATCGCGCCCGACGTGATCATTCCCGGACGCGGCCGGGCCGCGGATCTGCTGCCCGGCGTCGCCGCGCAGCAGATCGCACGCAGCTAGCGCCATCGCCCACCCTCTTCCCTTCCTGCGTTAACCGATCATGCCCGCCTGGCTCCAGTCCGCCACCACGGCCGTCAGCGCCAGTCCCGTCTGGCTGCAGACGGCGCTGCTGCTGACCGCTTCCAACGTGTTCATGACCTTCGCGTGGTATGGCCACCTGAAGAACATGCAGGGCAAGGCCTGGTACATGGCCGCGCTGGTGAGCTGGGGCATCGCGCTGTTCGAATACCTGCTGCAGGTCCCGGCCAACCGCATCGGCGCCACGGCGCTGAGCCTCGCGCAGCTCAAGATCATGCAGGAAGTGATCACCTTGCTGGTGTTCATCCCCTTCGTCGTGCTGTACATGAAGCAGCCGATCAAGCTTGACTATCTCTGGGCCGCCTTGTGTATGCTTGGCGCGGTCTACTTCATCTTCCGCAGCTAGGGCGGATCGAGGACCGGTCACGCACATGCTCGAAAAAGCACACTACATCGTCGTCGAAGGTCCGATCGGCGCCGGCAAGACATCACTGGCCAGGCGTCTGGCAGCGCACCTGCAGTCCGAAACCCTGTTCGAGCAAGGCGAGTTCAATCCCTTCCTGTCGCGCTTCTACCAGCATCCCGAACGCTGGGCGATGGCAACGCAGCTGTCCTTCCTGTTCCAGCGCATCGATCAGCTCGCCGCCCTGGGCCCGATATCCGACGAGCGCCGGGTCGTGTCGGACTTCATTCTCGACAAGGACCGCCTGTTCGCGGAGCAGAACCTCAGCGAGGACGAACTGGCGCTGTACCAGCGGATCTCCGACAGCGTGCGCCCGCCCGATGCACTCAAGCCCGACCTCGTCATCTACCTGCAGGCGCGCCCCGACACCTTGATGGAGCGCATCCGCAAGCGCGGCCTCGATGCCGAACGGCGCATCACCGAGGCCTATCTGCAGCAGGTTGCCGACCGCTACACGCGTTATTTCTACCAGTACGACGCGGCGCCGCTGTTCATCGTCGATGCCGGCCAACTCAATCCGGTCGACAGCGACGAGGACTTCGAGATGCTGCTCACCCGCCTGCGCGACATGCGCGGCTACCGCGAATTCTTCGGTTACGCCGGGTAAACCCTTTCCCACATTCGGTCGCAATCGACTTGTGCGTTGCACCAAATTGGTGAAAACTCCGGCCTCCCATCAGGAGCGATCTATGAGTTACCTCCAGGATCAGAAGCCCGTTACCCTGTTCGAGCTGGGCAAGATGCGCGCCGAGGGCCGCAAGATCGTCATGCTCACCGGCTACGATGCCAGCTTCGCCGCACTGCTCGGCCGCGCCGGCGTCGACGTCGTGCTGATCGGCGACTCGCTCGGCAACGTGCTGCAGGGGCAGAAATCCACGCTGCCCGTCACGCTCGAGCACATGGCCTACCACACCGAATGCGTGGCGCGCGCCGCTGCGCGTCCGCTGGTGCTCACCGACATGCCCTTCGGCACCTACCACGAGAGCCGGGAGCAGGCCATGCGCAACGCCGCGCGCCTGATGGCCGCCGGTGCCCAGATGGTCAAGATCGAGGGCGGCGAGTTCATGGCCGAGACCGTGCGCTTCCTGGTCGAGCGCGGCGTACCCGTCTGCGCCCACATCGGCCTGACGCCGCAGTCGGTGCATCAGCTCGGCGGCTATCGCGTGCAGGGCCGCAGCGACGAAGGCGCAGCGCGCCTGAAGGCCGACGCCCTGGCGCTGGAACAGGCCGGCGCCGCGCTGATGGTCATGGAGATGGTGCCCGCCGCCCTCGCCGGCGAGATCACCGCCAGCCTCACGACGATGGCCACCATCGGCATCGGCGCAGGTGCCGGCTGTGACGGCCAGGTACTGGTGCTCCACGACATGCTCGGCATCTTTCCCGGGAAAACGGCGCGCTTCGTGCGCAACTTCATGGATGGCGCCAGCAGCATCGAGGACGCCGTGGCGCGCTACGCAGCCGCGGTGCGCGACGGCAGCTTCCCCGCCCCCGAACACTGTTACTGAGCGTCGCGCGCGACGTCCACGACCCGAACAACGGTTTCCGCATGCAGATCCATCACACCATCGAAAGCCTGCGCGCCGCCCGCGCCACTGCCGGCAAGGTCGCCCTCGTCCCCACCATGGGCAACCTGCACGAAGGCCACATCACGCTGATGCGCCAGGCCGGCGAGAAGGCCGACTGCGTGATGGCCAGCATCTTCGTCAATCGCCTGCAGTTCGGCGTCGGCGAGGACTTCGAGCGCTACCCGCGCACGCTCGCAGCCGACTGCGAGAAACTCGAGGCCGCGGGCGTGACCCACGTGTTCGCGCCCGACGAGGCGGAGATGTATCCGCAGCCGCAGCGCTACCACATCGATCCGGCGCCGGCCCAGGTCTCCATCCTCGAGGGCGAGTTCCGGCCCGGCCATTTCCGCGGCGTCGCCACCGTCGTGCTGAAGCTGCTCAACATCGTGCAGCCGGACATCGCACTGTTCGGCAAGAAGGACTACCAGCAGCTGATGGTGCTGTCGAACATGGTGCGCGAGATGGCGCTGCCGGTCGAAGTGCTGCCGGGAGAGACCGTACGCGCCGACGACGGCCTGGCGCTGTCTTCGCGCAATGGTTACCTGAGCGCCGACGAGCGCGCCCGTGCGCCGCTGCTCTACCGCCTGCTGTGCCGCATTTGCGACGCGGTGCGGTCCGGCGACCACGACCTGCTCAAGCTCGAGACCGACGCCATGGACGAACTTGCCGCGGCCGGCTGGGCGCCCGACTACGTCGCGGTGCGGCGTCGTGCCGACCTGCAGCCGCCGGTGCACATGGACGACCCGCTGGTCGTGCTCGCCGCCGCACGTCTTGGCCGCACCCGGCTGATCGACAACATCGAAATCTGAGCCCTCGCAGCCATCAGGGTTCGTCCCTGCTTGCACTCGACCGCGCTTCGTACCACTCTATGCAAACCGGGCTGCTTGCCGCATGTCGGCAGACAGCTCTGTCGCGCACAAACCAAGGAGGGAGAAGAACGATGACGACGAGCGTCAAGCAGGTTCTTGAGCAGAAAGGCAGCGCATTCCACGCCGTGCGTCCTACCGATTCGGTGTTCGATGCGCTGTCGCTGATGGCGCAGTTCGATATTGGCTCGGTGATCGTCACCGATGGTGACCGACTGCTGGGTATCTTCACCGAACGCGACTACGCGCGCAAAGTGGTCCTGAAGGGCCTGCTGTCGCGCGATGTGCGCGTGGGCGACCTGATGACCCCCAATCCCTGCACCGTCACGCCGGCGCACACCGTGGACGAAGTCATGCACATCATGACCGACAACCGCTTCCGGCACGTGCCGGTCGTCGAGCACGGCAGGATCGTGGGCATCGTGACGATCGGCGACATGGTGAAGTCCATCGTCAGCCAGCAGCAGGCCACCATCAAGCAGCTCGAAAGCTATATTGCCGGCGACCTGGCGGCCGAGTGAGGCGCCCCCTTCGCGCAATGCAGAACGCCGGGTCGAAAGCCCGGCGTTCTGCATTGCAGTGCCCCGTTTTGCGACAGGCGCTCAGTCCAGCGCCTTGCCGACGACCTCTGCAACGTCGGGCGACAGGTCCGGACTGGCCAGCACGCGCTCGAGTTGCGAGCGGATGCTCGCCTGCAACGCCGGCACGAAATGGCGCCAGTTTTCCAGCGCGCGCGCCATGCGCGCTGCGACCTGCGGGTTCTTCGCGTTGAGCGCGATCACCTGATCGGCCCAGAAGACGTGCCCGCTGCCGTCGGCGGCATGGAATTCGCCGGGGTTGGCACGGGAATAGGTGCCCAGCAGCGCATAGACCTTGTTGGGGTTCGACAGGCTGAAGGCCGCATCCGCCATCAGCGCCTTCACCCGCGCCAGCGTGGGCGCGGCGGCGTCGTCCCAGCGCCAGGCGCCGGCCTGCAGCGCGAACCACTTGTCGAGCACCAGCGCATCGTCGCGGTAGCGCGCGTGGAAGGCGGCCAGCACCGCCTCGCGCGCAGGGTGCGTGCTCTGCACCAGCGCCGCGAGCGCACCGAAACGCTCGGTCATGTTGGTCGCCCCCTCGAAGCGACGCTGGGCGAGCGCCAGCCCTTCGGCATTGCCCGCCGCCGCCAGATAGCGCAGCGCCAGGTTGGCGAGCGCGCGGCGACCGGCATCGCCCGGGTGGTAGCGGTACGGGCCGGGCACCTGCATCGCCTCGCAGGTCGCAAGCCATTCGGCCGCGAGCGACGTCCCCAGCGTGCGCATCAGCCGCACGAGCGCCGCCCGCAGCGCCAGCGGATCGGCCGGCTTCATGCGCTCGAGCAGATAGGCCTCGCCGGGCAGCGCCAGCGCCTGCGCGCGGAAGGCCGGGTCCAGCGCGGCGTTGCCGAGCAGCGCGCGGAAGGCGTCGAGGAAGGCGGCCGGCACGCCAGCCGACGGGTCGGCGGCCATCGCCAGCGCCACGCGCTCGGCGTAGCGCTGCGCGGCGTCCCAGCGATTGCAGGGATCGGCATCGTGCGCCATGCGGAAGGCGAGGCGCGCATCGTCCTCGTCGAGTTCGAGGATCACCGGCGCCGAGAAGCCGCGCAGCAATGAGGGCACGGGCTCGGCGGTCAGGCCGACGAAGCGGAAGCTCTGCGACGCCTCGGTGAGCTTGAGCACGCGCGTCGTGGGGCCCGGCTGGGATTCGCCCTCGAGCTGCAGCGGGCAGTCGCGCCCGTCCGGTCCGATGAGGCCGGCCGCCACCGGGATCACCAGCGGCAGCTTGGCGTGCTCGCCGGGTGTCGCCGGCGTGCTCTGGGCCAGCGTCAGCGTGTAGCTGCCATCGGCGGCATTCCACTGCCCGCTGGCCTTCACCCGTGGCGTACCGGCCTGGCTGTACCAGTGCATGAACTGGTCGAGGTCGAAGCCGTTGTTGGCCTCGGACATCACCTCGACGAAATCGTCGCAGGTCACAGCCTGGCCGTCGAAGTAGCTGAAGTAGAGATCCATGCCGTTGCGGAACCCCTCGGGCCCCAGCAGGGTGTGCAGCATGCGGATGACTTCCGCGCCCTTCTCATACACCGTGGCGGTGTAGAAGTTGTTGATCTCCTGGTAGCTGTCCGGGCGGATCGGGTGCGCCATCGGCCCTGCATCCTCGGGGAACTGTGCAGCGCGCAGCACACGCACGTCGTCGATGCGCTTGACCGCGCGCGCGGAAGCCGCGCCCTCGGCACCCGCCGCACGCGCCAGCATGTCCGCCGAGAACTGCTGGTCACGGAAGACCGTGAGTCCTTCCTTCAGCGTGAGCTGGAACCAGTCGCGGCAGGTGACGCGGTTGCCGGTCCAGTTGTGGAAATACTCGTGCGCCACCACGCTCTCGACGTTCTCGTAATCGACGTCGGTAGCGGTGTCGGGCTTGGCGAGGATGAACTTGGTGTTGAAGATGTTCAGCCCCTTGTTCTCCATCGCCCCCATGTTGAAGTCGGCCACGGCGACGATCATGAAGCGGTCGAGGTCGAGCTCGAGGCCGAAGGTCTCCTCGTCCCAGCGCATCGAATGGACGAGCGAGTCCATCGCGTGCTCGACGCGGTCGAGATTGCCTGCTTCCACCCACACCTGCAGCAGCACCTCGCGACCTGACATCGTCTCCACCGTGCGCTCGTACGCGACGAGGTCTGCAGCGACCAGCGCGAACAGGTAGGACGGCTTCGGGAACGGGTCTTCCCACTTCGCGTAATGGCGGCCACCCGGTAGTTCGCCCTGCTCGACCAGGTTGCCGTTGGACAGCAGCACCGGGCAGGTCTTGCGGTCCGCCTCGAGCGTGACGGTGAAGCGTGCCATCACGTCCGGACGGTCGGGAAAGCAGGTGATGCGGCGGAAGCCCTCGGCCTCGCACTGGGTGAAGAAGCCGCCGTTCGACAGGTAGAGGCCCGACAGCGTGGTGTTGGCCTTCGGGTTGATGCGGGTCTGAACCTCGACGACGACGCGCTCGCCGTCGGCCTCGATCTCGAGCAGCGCACCCTGCTCGCGCACGGCCTGCGGCGCCTGCCCGTCGACGGTCAGCGACAGCCGTTCGAGATCCTCGCCCCACAGCCGGATCGGGCCGGCCTCGGCTTCACGGTTGCGCACGCACAGCATGCGGTTGGTCACGACGGTGGACTCGGGCTCGAGACGGAAATGCAGATCGACGGTCTCGACCTTCCAGGCCAGCGGCTGGTAGTCGGCGCGCTGGATGCTTGGGGCGTGTTCTGTTTTCATTGTTTCTCCGGCTCCGCGCACGGGCGCGGAAAGGCATGAGTGTACGCTGCACGCCCGATGACGCACAGCGTGAAAGCCGCAGGGGATCGAGCGTGACGCTCAGCCCGCGCTGCCGTCGATGACCAGCACGTCGGCCGTGGACTGGGCGAGGACATGTTGGGTGACACTGCCGAGCAGGAGTTCCTCGAGCAGCCCGACCCCGCGCTTGCCGATCACGATCAGGTCGCAGTCCTGCTCCTGTTCCTGGTTCAGGATCTGCGAGGTCGCCTCGCCGTGGAGCACGAGGCGCCGCACGCGATGCGCGTCCACGCCCGTCAGCGCGACAAGATCGTTCATCTTTGCGGTTGCATCGCGCCTTGCATGGACGCGCAGGTTGGCGAGTTCGCTTTCCTCGACCCCGGCGTAGCGCAGCTTGCCCTCGAACGGCACCTCGAAGGCGTGCAGCAGCACGTACTCGGCCTGTGGCGCAACGGCATGTGCAAGCGCCAGGGCCTCGACCGAGCGGGGCGAGAAATCGACCGGCAGCAGCACGCGGCGGTAGGTCTCGTGCGGCACCTGCTTGACCACCAGCAGCGGGCGACTGCTGGTACGCAGCACCCGCTCGGTGGTCGATCCGACCAGCAGTTCTCGCACGAAACCGGCGCCGCGCGCGCCCATCACCACCAGATCGGCGTCAAGGGCGTCGGCGTGGCTGCCGATCTCGCCGCGCACCGACCCGACGCCGAGTTGCACGTCGGGCTTGGCGCCATAGCGCTGGCCGATCTCGCCTGCCAGGGTCTCGACCTCATCCCGCACTTCCGCCAGCAGCCTTTGCTCCAGGCTCGCCGACTGCGCATCGAGCAGATGACGAAATGCATCGAAAGCACTCACCGACACGACGTGCTGCAGGCACAGTCGGGCGCCCGACTCGGCCGCCATCAGCGCGGCGCGTGCGACCGCGTGGCGGGCCAGGGCGGACAGGTCGGTGGTGGCAAGGATGGTGCGCAGTTCACGCATGGCACGGGCTCCTAGGATTGCGGGGGTTGGGTGTCTTGCGGCACGGCGGACGATGCCGCACGGTGCGCATCCTCGAAGGCGATCTCGGCAGCGAAGCTGCGCGCGGCGTAGTCCGCAGCGTCGTTGAACGGGTTCAGCACGCGGTTGAGGCCCGCTGCATCGAGTGCGCGACCATGGACCTCGTCACGCACCACACCCGCGACGCGTCCGCGGAAACCGGCCTCCTTCAGTGCGTTGAGAAAGGCGCGATTCGACTCCCACTGGGGAAAGGTCGTGATCACCCAGCGCACCTGCTGCAACGGGAGCGACTCGAGGAAACCCGGATCTTCGCCATCGCCATAGCGCACGGGCTGTCGCAGCTTGCGCAGCTCGCGCACGGTCTCCGGGTCGAAATCGACACCGAGCACCTCGATACCGGCCTGGCGCAGCTGCCGCATCAGGCGAGAGCCGTAACGCCCCATGCCGAACACGATGATGTCGGGATCGCCGGCGGGCCGCCCCAGGCGCTCCACCGCCAGTTCGCGAAACGGGCGCTTACGCTCGAAGACGCCGAGCCAGGGTGCGAGCTTGTCGTAGAGCACGTGCGAGAACAGGATCATGTAGGTCGACATCATGATCGTCACCAGGCCAACCAGGGTGGTGAGACCCAGCGCCTCGATTCCGATATGGCCCAGCGTGATGCCCATGGCGACGAACACGATGGAGAACTCGCTGATCTGCGCCACCGTCAGACCCGCGAGGAAGCCCGTGCGCTTGCGATACCCCATGTAGCCCATGATCGCCATCACGATCAGCGGATTGCCGATCAGCACGAACAGGGACAGCACGACCGCAGGCCAGAGTTCGCCCCCCAAGGTGGAAAAGTCGAGTTCGGCGCCAAGGTGGACGAAGAAGAACAGCAGCATGAAGTCGCGAATGCCGGTGAGGCGCGCATTCATCGCCTCGCGGTAAGCGGTCGAGGCCAGCGAGAAACCGGCCATGAAGGCGCCCGCCTCCTTGCTGAAGCCGGCCCACTCGCCCAAGGCCGCCAGCCCGGTCCCCCAGGCGATGGCGAAGATCAACAGCAACTCCTGGGAACGCGCCATCGCCTCGACCAGGCGCGGCAGGACGAAACGCATCAGCACGAACATCAGCGCGGCGGCCCCCGCAAGCCGCAGCAGCAGCGAGCCAGCCACCTCGACCACCGCAGCCTCGCCCGCCCCGCGCAGCGCGCTCATGGCCATCATCGCCAGCACCACGGCCACGTCCTGCACGATGAGGAAGCCGACCGCGATACGGCCATGCAGCGAATCGAGCTCGTGCTTGTCCGACAGCAGCTTGACGACGATGATGGTGCTGGAAAAGGTCAGCGCCACCGCGACGTAGATCGCCTCCATCACGTCCTTGCCCATCAGCAGGATGAGGACGAAGCCGAAGACGATGGTGAACGCCAGCTGCCCGAGCCCGGTCGCAAGCGCAACCGGGCCGATGTGGCGGATGTGGTGCAGGTCGAGCTTCAGCCCGACGACGAACAGCAGCACCGTGACGCCGATCTCGGCCAGCAGCGCGATCTGGTCGTGCGCCTTGACGATCCCGAACACCGCGGGCCCGACCAGGATGCCGACCACGATGTAGGCGATCAGCACCGGCTGGCGCAGCCGAACCGCAATGGCACCGGCCACCGCCGAAATCAGCAACAGCAACGCGAACTCGGCATAAGGCCCATGGGCCATCAGTTCCTGCATCAGGCGCCCCCGTTCGTTCTCCTCCCCATCTTACGACGAACGATGGCCTTCTCGGCCTCGACCAGCAGCAGCAGCGCCACGCCGAAGCCGAGGATGCGCAGCCAGGCTACCAGCGGCAGGCCCGCGGTGCCGAACAGGGCCTGCATCGCCGGCAGGTAGGTGAACAGCGCCTGGCATACGAGCAGCAGACCGATGGCCCACAGCACGTAGCGATTGCCGAGGAAACCGTCCAGATTCAGCACCGGACCGGTGAGACTGCGCATGTTGAAGAGATAGAACACCTCGCCGATCAGCACCGCATTGACCGCTGCGGTGCGCGCCACCTCGATGCTGGCGCCCTGCTCCAGCTCCCACAGGAACATGCCCATGCCCCCGGCCACCAGCACCAGGCCGACGAAGACGATGCGCCAGATCAGGAAGCCCGTGAGCAGCGGCTCGCGCGGATCGCGCGGCCGCCGCCGCATGATGTCGGGCTCGGCGTCCTCGAACGCCAGCGCCAGCGCCAGCGTGACCGCGGTGATCATGTTGACCCACAGGATCTGCGCCGGCGTGATCGGCATCGTCAGTCCCAGCAGCACGGCGAAGAACACGATGCCGGCCTGGCCGACGTTGGTCGGCAGGATGTAGGCCACCGCCTTCTTGAGGTTGTCGTAGACCGTGCGCCCCTCCTCGACCGCTGCGGCGACGGAGGCGAAGTTGTCGTCCGCGAGCACCATCTCGGCGGCTTCCTTGGCGGCCTCCGTCCCCTTGTGGCCCATCGCCACGCCGACGTCGGCACGCTTGAGCGCCGGCGCATCGTTGACACCGTCGCCCGTCATCGCCACCACCTCGCCACGCGCCTGCAGGGCCTGCACCAGGCGCAGCTTGTGCTCGGGGCTGGCGCGGGCAAAGATCTCGGTGCCCATGACGATCTGCGCGAGCGCCTCATCGTCGAGCGCCTCGATCTCGGCGCCGGAGAGGGCGCGCACTTCGCGCGCCAGGCCAAGCTGCTGGCCGATCGCCTTTGCGGTTGCGGCGTGGTCGCCGGTGATCATCTTGACGTGGATGCCGGCGGCAAGGCAGCTGGCCACCGCCTTGACGGCCTCGTCGCGCGGCGGATCCGTGATGCCGAGCACCGCCAGCAGCACGAAATTGCCGCACTCGACGTCGTCGAAACCCAGGCTCGCGTTGCGACCGGATTCGCGCCGCTCGGCCACCGCCAGCAGCCGCATGCCTTCGCCCGCGGCTTCGTCCATCGCCTGCTGCCAGGCATCGGCATCGAAGGGCTGTGGCACGCCGTCCAGGCCAAGACAGGTCGAGCACAACTCCAGCACGCGCTCCGGCGCGCCCTTGAGCAGGACGTGCGCGTCGCCCGCATGGTCGTGGTGCAGCGTGGCCATGAAGCGGTGCTCGGACTCGAACGGAATCACGTCGTCGCGCGGCAGCTCATCCCGCTGCAGGCGCGGATCGATGCCGGCCTTGAGAGCAAGCGTCACCAACGCGCCCTCGGTCGGATCGCCTACCACGCGCCAGTCCTGGTGCTCCAGCGTCAGCTCCGCGTCGTTGCACAGCAGGGCCACACGCCCGATCTCGGTCAGCAGCGGCGCCCGGTCGGGCGACAGCTCGTGCCCCTCGCGCTCGAAGCCGCCCCGCGGAGCGTAGCCGGCGCCGCTGACATCCAGCCGGCCATCTCCGGTGATCACACGCTGCACCGTCATCTCGTTGCGGGTGAGCGTGCCGGTCTTGTCCGAACAGATCACGGTGACCGAGCCGAGCGCCTCCACCGCGGGCAGCCGGCGGATGATGGCGCGTCGCCGCGCCATGCGCTGCACGCCGATGGCGAGCGTGATGGTCATGATCGCCGGCAAGCCTTCGGGAATCGCTGCCACGGCCAAGCCGACCGCAGCAAGGAACATGTCGCCCGGCGCATACCCGCGCACCAGCGTGCCAAAGGCGAAGGCCGCGACCGCCACGGCAAGGATGACCCAGGTCAGCAGCGCACTGAAGCCGGCCATCTGGCGCAGCAGCGGCGTGGTCATCGATTCGACGGCCGTCAGCATTGCGCTGATGCGACCGATCTCGGTCTCAGCCCCGGTCGCCACCACCACCCCGCTGCCCTGGCCATACGTGACGAGCGTCCCGGAATAAGCCATCGAGCGCCGGTCGCCGAGGCTCGCGTCGTCGGCCACAGCGTCCGCCGACTTTTCCACCGCCAGCGACTCGCCGGTCAGCACCGCCTCCTCGATGCGCAGGCTGCGCACGTCGAGCAGGCGCAGGTCGGCGGGCACCTTGTCGCCGGAAGCGAGAAAGACGATGTCGCCCGGCACCAGCCCGACCGCCTCGATCTCCTGCCGGCGGCCGTCGCGCAGCACCTGCGCCCGCGGCGACAGCATGTCGCGGATGGCGTCCAGCGCGCGCTCGGCCTTGCCCTCCTGCAGGAAGCCGATGATAGCGTTGATCACCACCACGCCGAAGATCACGCCCGAATCGACATGATGGCCGAGCAGCAAGGTGATCACGCCGGCTGCCAGCAGCACGTAGATCAGGACGTTATGAAACTGCAGCAGGAAGCGCTTGAGCGGCCCGGTGCGTGGCGGCGCCGGGAGGGCGTTGGGGCCGTGGCGGACGAGACGCGAGGCGACCTCGTCGGCGGCCAGACCTTCATGGCGGCGGACATCGAGGTCCGCCAGGCAGTCCTGCGCACTGAGGGCGTGATGGCGGAAACGACCATCGGCGGCGGGGCGGGAAGACGCATTCGTCATGGTATGGAGGACGCGCACGACGGTCGCGGCGACCGCCCCACCACGCCGCTTCAGTGGTTGTACTCCCTGATGCTACCGCCCCGCCATGACAAAAGTTCCCCTGCGCGGCCGCTTTCGCGCCCCCGCCGAAGCGGCTGCGCTGCTCAGGCCTTGGCGGCAGGCGGCAGCAGCACGATGCAGGTGCCGCTCAGGCGGTCGTGCAGGAACTGCCGGTCGCGATCGACCAGGGCCCACAGCAGACCGATGCCGAACAGCAGCACGGAGGGCCAGCACAGTGCGTAGCGCAGCCAGCAGCGTGCCGCTGTGGGATGGCACCCCTCCTGCGCATCGACCAGCTTGAGCCGCCAGGTCTGCATGGCAAGCGTCTGGCCATGGCGGCGCCAGTACCAGACGAAATAGGCGCCGAGTACGGCGAAGATGTGGAGCCAGGCGAACCAGCCCGGCGGCGCGATCTCGAAGCCGACGCCCAGCATCAGGTAGGGGACGAGAAAGGTCAGCGCCAGCACGCCCAGCAGCAGCATCGATTCGTACAACATGCTCGCCAGGCGCCGCCTGAGCCCGGCAAGCTCGACGGGCGTGCGTTCGCCGCGCGGCGCCACAGGGTCGGCCGGGGCGGCGACCGCCGCTGCTTTCGGGGAGTTGCGCTTCATGAAGGGATCCGAACGTGTTGCACCTGCAAAGCCCTCCTCCGCAAACGGCGGACCGACTTCGAGGCAGGAGAAATGGAAAAGGAAGGAAGACCGGGCGATCGACGCAACCCCCGATCGAGGCCACCGGGCCCGGCACGCTGTGCCTCACCGGCCGGAACTCGGTCAAACCACGTGGCTGCACGATCCGGCAGATGCAAAAAGGATGCCGACCGCGACGTAAGCTGCCATTCCCAAGGCGGCACCGAATTCGCCACAAGCCGCATCAGCCTTGACCAAACCCGATGTGGCCGGTAACGTTTCGCGTTTCTTCAAACGACTTGTCGAGCGAGCTTGCGATGGTGCTTACCGGAGCCGAAATTGTAATCAGGTGCCTGCAGGAAGAAAAGGTCGAGTATGTCTTCGGCTATCCAGGCGGCGCCGTGCTGTACATCTATGACGCTCTGTTCCAGCAGGAGGCCGTTCGTCATGTCCTGGTGCGCCACGAACAGGCGGCCGTGCATGCTGCCGACGGTTACGCGCGCAGCACCGAGAAGGTCGGCGTCGCACTGGTGACGTCCGGCCCCGGCGCCACCAATGCCGTCACCGGCATCGCCACCGCATTCTGCGACTCGATCCCGATGGTGATCATTTCCGGCCAGGTGCCCACCGCCGCCATCGGCCAGGACGCCTTCCAGGAAGTCGACACCGTCGGCATCACCCGCCCCTGTGTGAAGCACAACTTCCTGGTCAAGGACGTGCGCGACATCGCCACGACGATCAAGAAGGCCTTCTACCTGGCGAAGACGGGCCGCCCGGGCCCGGTGCTGGTCGACATTCCCAAGGACGTGTCGATGCACAAGTGCGAGTTCGAGTATCCGAAGGAGATCTCGATGCGCTCGTACAACCCGGTGGTCAAGGGTCACTCGGGCCAGATCAAGAAGGCCGTCCAGCTGCTGCTCGAAGCCAAGCGCCCGATGATCTACACCGGCGGCGGCGTCGTGCTGGCCAATGCGGCCGAACAGCTCACCAAGCTCACCCGCCTGCTCGGCTTCCCGATCACCAACACGCTGATGGGCCTGGGCGGCTACCCGGCCAGCGACCGCCAGTTCCTCGGCATGCCCGGCATGCACGGCACCTACGAAGCCAACATGTCGATGCACTACTCCGACGTGCTGCTGGCTGTCGGCGCCCGTTTCGACGACCGCGTCATCGGCCTGCCCTCGCATTTCGCCGAAGAGCCGCGCAAGATCATCCACATCGACATCGACCCGTCGTCGATCTCGAAGCGCGTCAAGGTCGACGTCCCCATCGTCGGCGACGTGAAGGAAGTGCTGGAAGAGATGATCCGCCAGCTCGAGTCCGGCGAAGCCCGCCCCAACCCCGAGGCCGTGGCCGCGTGGTGGAAGCAGGTCGAAGAGTGGCGCGGCCGCAACTGCATGGCGTACAAGAATTCGGACGAGATCATCAAGCCGCAGTTCGTGGTGCAGAAGCTGTGGGAAGTGACCGGTGGCGAGGCCATCGTCACCTCCGACGTCGGCCAGCACCAGATGTGGGCCGCGCAGTACTACCGCTTCGACAAGCCGCGCCGCTGGCTCAACTCCGGCGGCCTGGGCACGATGGGCGTGGGCATGCCCTACGCCATGGGCGCCAAGCTCGCCAACCCGGACATGCAGGTCGCCTGCATCACCGGCGAAGCCTCGATCCAGATGAATATCCAGGAACTGTCGACGTGCAAGCAGTTCCGCCTGCCGATCAAGATCTGCAACCTGAACAACCGCTACCTGGGCATGGTGCGCCAGTGGCAGCAGCTGTTCCACGGCCAGCGCTACTCCGAGTCCTACATGGATTCGCTGCCCGACTTCGCCAAGCTGGCCGAATCCTATGGCCATGTCGGCATCCGGGTGGACAAGCCGGGCGATGTCGAGGGCGCGCTCCGCGAGGCCTTCACCACGCACAAGAACGATCTCGTGTTCCTGGACTTCCAGATCGACCAGACGGAGAACGTCTATCCGATGGTGCAGGGCGGCAAGGGTCTCACCGAGATGATCCTGTCTGCCGAAGACCTGTAATCGCCCTCCTCCCGAACTCCGGACCGAATCCATCATGCGTCACGTCATTTCCCTCCTGATCGAAAACGAATCCGGCGCCCTGTCGCGCGTCTCGGGACTGTTCTCGGCGCGCGGCTACAACATCGAGTCGCTCACCGTGGCCCCGACCGAAGACGCCTCGATGTCGCGGATGACCATCGTCACCACCGGCTCGGACGACATCATCGAGCAGATCACCAAGCAGCTGAACAAGCTGATCGAGGTGGTCAAGGTCGTCGACATCTCCGAGGCGGCCCACATCGAGCGCGAGCTGATGCTGGTGAAGATCCGCGCCACCGGCAAGGACCGCGAGGAGATCAAGCGCACCGCCGACATCTTCCGCGCCCGCATCATCGACGTCACCGACGCGTCCTACGTCGTCGAGCTGACGGGCAACCAGAGCAAGCTCGATGCCTTCATCGGCGCCATCGACCCTGCGCTGATCCTCGAGACCGTGCGTTCGGGCGTGTGCGGCATCGGCCGCGGCGACCGCGTACTGAAGCTGTAAGCGCGTTTTCCGTCCGGCGGGCGGGGCATCCGCGCGCGCGCCGGCAGCAACACCCGTTCCACATCCCGACCCAGAAAGCGAAAAGGAAAGACATGAAGGTTTATTACGACAAGGACGCCGACCTCTCCCTCATCAAGGGCAAGAAGGTCACCATCGTCGGCTACGGCTCGCAGGGCCATGCCCACGCCCAGAACCTGTCCGACTCCGGCGTCAAGGTCACCGTCGGCCTGCGCAAGGACGGCTCGTCCTGGGACAAGGCGAAGGCTGCCGGCCTCAAGGTCGAAGAGATCGCCAAGGCCGTCAAGGGCGCCGACGTCGTCATGATCCTGCTGCCGGACGAGAACATCCCGCAGGTCTACAAGGAAGAAGTCGAGCCGAACATCAAGAAGGGCGGCGTGCTGGCCTTCGCGCACGGCTTCAACGTGCATTACAACCAGGTCGTGCCGCGCGAAGACCTGGACGTGATCATGGTCGCCCCGAAGGGCCCCGGCCACACCGTGCGTTCCGAGTACCTGCGCGGGGGCGGCGTGCCGTCGCTGATCGCGGTGTACCAGGACAAGTCCGGCAAGGCGCGTGACATCGCCCTGTCCTACGCTGCTGCCAACGGCGGCACCAAGGGCGGCGTGATCGAGACCAACTTCCGCGAAGAGACCGAGACCGACCTGTTCGGCGAACAGGCCGTGCTGTGCGGCGGCGCCGTGGAGCTGGTGAAGATGGGCTTCGAGACCCTGACCGAAGCCGGCTACGCGCCGGAAATGGCCTACTTCGAGTGCCTGCACGAGCTCAAGCTGATCGTCGACCTGATGTACGAAGGCGGCATCGCGACGATGAACTACTCGATCTCGAACAACGCCGAATACGGCGAGTACGTGACCGGCCCGGAAGTCATCAACGAGGAATCCCGCAAGGCCATGCGCAACGCCCTCAAGCGCATCCAGACCGGTGAGTACGCCAAGATGTTCATCCAGGAAGGCAAGACCAACTACCCGAGCATGACCGCCCGCCGCCGTCTGAACGCCGCCCACCCGATCGAACAGGTCGGCGCCCAGCTGCGCGAGATGATGCCGTGGATCAAGGCCAAGGCCCTGGTCGACAAGTCGAAGAACTGATCTTCGCTGCGTCCCCGTGACGCACAGGGGCCGGTGCCGCGCAACGCGGCCCCGGCCCTTTTCCATTGTGGCAGGCAACATCCGGAAATCCGGATAGCACGCCGCATGCGCTAGAATCGAAGCTCCTGAGTAGAAGAACGAGACACAGTGGCCCACCCCGACCGTACGCCCCTGCTGCCGCTGGAAAAGCGACGCCGCGGCATCTACATCCTGCCGAACCTGTTCACCACGGCGGCGCTGTTCGCCGGCTTCTACGCCATCGTGCAGGCCATGAACCAGCGCTTCGAGGTCGCCGCGGTCGCGATCTTCGTCGCCATGGTGCTCGACGGACTCGATGGACGGATCGCCCGTCTCACCCACACCCAGAGCGAATTCGGCGCCGAGTACGACTCGCTGTCCGACATGGTTTCCTTCGGCGCCGCCCCTGCGCTGGTCATGTACGAATGGGCGCTGCAGGATCTCGGCAAGCTCGGCTGGATCGCGGCCTTCATCTACTGCGCCGGCGCGGCTTTGCGGCTGGCGCGCTTCAACACCAACATCGACGTGGTCGACAAGCGCTATTTCCAGGGCCTCCCCAGCCCCGCTGCCGCCGCGCTGATCGCGGGCATGGTGTGGGTCGGCATCGACAACGGCTTCAGCGGTAACGAGCTGCGCGGCTACGCCTGCGCGCTGACGATCTTCGCCGGCGTATCCATGGTCAGCAACGTGCTGTTCTGGAGCGGCAAGAGCATCAACCTGCGCAAGAGCGTGCCCTTCATCGTCGTCATCGCGCTGGTGCTGGTCTTCGCGCTGGTCTCCAGCTATCCGCCGGGCATCCTGTTCGGCCTGTTCCTGATTTACGCCGCCTCCGGCTACGTGATGTGGCTGCTGCGCTGGAAACGCAAGCACGACCGGAACGAGACGGGCACCGCCCCGCAACCCGACAACACGGCACCGCCCGCAGCCGGCGACGATGCCGAGCCCCCGCAGAGGAGCTGACCATGAAAGACGCCCTGATCATCTTCGATACCACCCTGCGCGACGGCGAACAGAGCCCCGGCGCCTCGATGACGCGCGAGGAGAAGCTGCGCATCGCCCGCCAGCTCGAGCGCATGCGCGTCGACGTCATCGAAGCGGGTTTCCCCGCAGCCTCACCCGGCGACTTCGACGCGGTCCGCTCGATCGCCGAGGCGATCAAGGAATCCACCGTCTGTGGCCTCGCCCGCGCCAACGAGAACGACATCCGGCGCGCGGGCGAAGCCATCCGCCCCGCCGCGCGCGGCCGTATCCACACCTTCATCGCCACCAGCCCGATCCACATGGAGAAGAAGCTGCGCATGACGCCCGACCAGGTCGTCGAGCAGGCGGTCAAGGCGATCGGCTGGGCGCGCGAGTACACCGATGACGTCGAGTTCTCGGCCGAGGACGCAGGGCGCTCGGAGATCGATTTCCTGGTGCGCATCTTCGACGCGGTGATCCAGGCCGGCGCGAAGACCATCAACGTGCCCGACACCGTCGGCTACAACGTGCCGGAGCAGTACGCCGCAACGCTGCGCACACTGATCGAGCGCGTACCGAATTCGGACAAGGTGGTCTGGTCCGTGCATTGCCACAACGACCTCGGCCTCGCCGTCGCGAACTCGCTCGCCGCGGTGCGCGCCGGCGCCCGCCAGGTCGAATGCACCATCAACGGCCTGGGCGAACGCGCGGGCAACGCTTCGCTCGAGGAGATCGTGATGGCCGTGCGCACCCGCGCCGACGTCTTCCCGGTCGAGACGCGGATCGACACCACCCAGATCGTCCCGGCGTCCAAGCTGGTGTCGCAGGTCACCGGCTACCCGGTGCAGCCGAACAAGGCCATCGTCGGCGCCAACGCCTTCGCCCACGAGTCAGGCATCCACCAGGACGGCGTGCTCAAGCACCGCGAAACCTACGAGATCATGCGTGCCGAGGACGTGGGCTGGGGCGCCAACAAGCTGGTGCTGGGCAAGCATTCGGGCCGCAACGCCTTCCGTGCCCGCCTGCAGGACCTGGGCATCGAGATCGAGGGAGAGGAGCACCTGAACCACGCCTTCTCGCGCTTCAAGGAGCTCGCCGACAAGAAGCACGAGATTTTCGACGAGGATCTGCACGCGCTGATGCGCGACGAAACGGTCACGCCGGAAACCGAGCACTTCCGCCTAGTCTCCAGCCGCTTCCATTCCGAAACCGGGGAAACGCCGCGCGCCGAACTGACGCTGGTCATCGGCGGCGCCGAGCATCGCGCCCAGGCCGAAGGCTCGGGTCCGGTCGACGCCGCCTTCAAGGCGATCGAGACCGTCGCGAGCAGCGGCAGCGAATTGCTGCTGTATTCGGTCAACGCGATCACCACCGGCACCGACGCCCAGGGCGAGGTCACCGTGCGCCTGTCCAAGAACGGGCGCGTGATGGATGGCCAGGGCGCCGACACCGACATCATCGTCGCATCGGCCAAGGCCTACCTCAACGCCCTGAACAAGCTGCAGAGCAGCGCCCAGCGCCTGAATCCGCAAGTCTGAACGGGCGCCCCACACAACAACGCCCCGCGTGCCAGACCGGCCGCGGGGCGTTGTTCATGGGCGTTCGCCAGCGCCGGGCGACAACCACCGGGCTGCCCTACTCCGCAGCCGCCTAGTCCACGACCTTTTGCTGGCGCGACGGCGCCGTGTTGCGCGCATAAAGCATGGTGCTGAAGAAAAGCAGCACCGACAGCAGGATCTCGATGCCGGCCAGCGTGGCCGTCAGGCCGGGGTCGCTGACGCGCAGCGCGCCTTCAGTCAGGTACAGCAGGGACAGCATCGAGAGCCACTGATAGGTGTAACGCTTGCCGCGCAGCACACCGAACACCGCGGGCAGCAGCGGCACCGCTTTCAGCATCATCCACGAGCCACCGGGCCGCAACGGCGCCAGCCAGGCTTCCCACAGCACGCACAGGCCGATCAGCGCCAGCAGGCTGGCGCAGGCGACGAAATACAGCAGGCGCGGGCTCATCAGCGCGCTCCCGCGAGGCGCAAGGCCGTTTCAGCCAGGCGACGCCCCTGGGCGCGCGCCAGCTCGACTTCCTCTGCGGTCAGCGCGGGCGCCCCATCCGCCCCGGCGACATGGGTCGCACCATAGGGCGTGCCGCCACTGCGCGTAGCGTTGAGCGCCGGCTCCGAATAGGGAATGCCGAGCAGCAGCATGCCGTGGTGCAGCAGCGGCACCATCATCGTCAGCAGGGTGCTTTCCTGGCCGCCGTGCAGACTGGCGGAAGACGAGAACACGCTCGCCGGCTTGCCCGCCAGCGTGCCATTGACCCAGGCACCGGCCAGGCCATCGAGGAAATACTTCATTGGCGCCGCCATGTTGCCGAAGCGGGTCGGACTCCCCAGCGCCAGCCCGGCGCACTCCTCGAGATCGCGCACCTCGACGTAGGGCGGGCCGTCGGCCGGAATCTCGTCCTCCACCGCCTCGCACACCGTCGATACCCGCGGCACGGTCCGTACCCGCGCCGCCGCACCGGGCACCTGATGTATACCGACGGCAATCTGTTCGGCCAGTGCGCGAACCGAACCGCGATGGCTGTAGTAAAGGACGAGGATTTCCTGCATGACGGACCGTAATCGCTAGAATGCGGGAATTATACCGTCCGCGCCGCCCCTGCCCGGCGTCGCCTCATGAACCTGCACGCCCTGCGCGATTTCTTCCTGCTGCTGGCCGAACGCTTCGCTTCCACCCGCGGCCCCCAGGTCGCAGGCAGCCTGGCATTCACCACCCTGCTCGCGCTGGTACCGCTGATCACCGTCACCCTCACCGTTTTCGGCAACCTGCCCGGCATGGACCAGATCGGCGACTCGGTCCGCAGCTTCCTGCTGCAGAACCTGCTGCCTGACCGCGCAGGCCAAATCATCGCCACCTATGCCCTGCAGTTTTCAGAGCAGGCCGGACGCCTGACCCTGATCGGCATCGGCCTGCTGGTGCTGACCTCGCTGATGCTGCTCGGCACCATCGAGCAGGCCTTCAACCACATCTGGGGCGTCCGCCGTCCGCGGCGCATGCTGACGCGCATCACGGTCGGCTGGTTCGTGCTGACGCTCGGCCCGATCCTCTTCGGCGCCTCGGTCATCGGCACCGGCTACGTCATCAGCACCTCGATGACCTGGTCGAACCACCTGCCCTGGATCGGCGAATTCACCGCACGCCTGCTGCCGCCCTTGCTGCTGTGCGCACTGTTCGGCTTCCTGTACTACGCGGTGCCCAACCATCCGGTGCGAATCCCGCATGCCATCGTCGGCGCCCTGGTCGCAGCACTGGTGTTTTTCCTGATGCAGCGCGCCTTCGGCCTGTTCATCGCGCACTTCCCCTCCTACACGCTGATCTTCGGCACCTTCGCCGCGCTGCCGATCTTCCTCGTGTGGCTCTACCTGTCGTGGTCCGTGATCCTGCTCGGCGCACTGATCACCGCCACCTTGCCCGCCTACCTCGAGCGCCGCCGGCTCGCCGCCCCCTTTGCCGGCGACGAAGCCTGGGCCGCCACCGAGATCCTATGCCGGCTTGCACGCGCACAGCGGCACGGACAGTGCGTGGATGCGCAAGCGCTTGTGGAGTGCAGCGCACTGCCGCCCCATCGTACCGACGGCATCCTCGAGCGCCTGCAGGAGGCCGGCTGGGTCACGCGTACCGAAGAGGAAGGCTGGGTGCTGCGTAAGGCGCCGGACTCGATCAGGATGCGGGACGTCGTGACCCGCTTCGCGCTCGACCTGAATGACTGGCGCCAGGCTGCGCCGACGACACACGCCCATGCGTTCGCGCGCCGCCTCGATCGCTCGCTCGACGCGGGCGACCTGAGCCTCGCAGAGCTGCTGCAGCTGGCCGACCGCCCGGCCGACGCTCAGATCGGATAGGGGTCGATCTCGTACTGGAACAGCTCGACGCTGGCAGTCTGCATGTCCAGACCCAACGCACGCCCCTGGGCAACGTACAGCGGCGGCCCATCGCGCACGAACACGAAGCGCCGCGACACATAGGTGCCCGCGGGCGCGACGAACGCCGGGTGGCGGCGCTCAGGTTCCATCGCCGGCAAGGCCAGCGCAGGCGCCACGCCATTGACCGACCCGCTGCGAAACCCCAACTGCACCGAGTAGTATGACTGCGCGATGGTCTGCAACCCGATCTCGACCTGCTCAGGCGACTCGCTCCTGACCCAGCGCACGATGCAGACGGTCCATGGCTCCGTAGCACTCGTGCGCAGCCCCAGGACGATGCCCGGCGCGACCTCGCCCTGCACACCAGACACGTTCATGATTGCGTAACCGCCCGGGCTCTCGTTGCGCACCTGCCAGCCAACCACCCGGCCCGACTCACGTCGCCCGCGTCCCAGCTCCCACATGGCACGCAAGCCCGCGCACACCTGCACCTCGTAGTGCTGCTCGCGCCTCACCCCGAGACGAAGCTGGGGTGCGACCCAGTGTTCGCGCATCCCCCGCAACAAGGCGAGAATCTCCGATGGCGTCAGCCCCGGCGGCAAGGTCTCGCCGCCGGCCTCGAGCGTATCGACCTCCGCCAGATGTCCTTCGGCCTCGGCCGCTGACATCCACGCTTCCAGACGTTCGATACGCTCATCCACCGCGCGCGCGAGCGGCCGCGGATTCAGGAACCTCAATCCGGCCCGATCCAGCGGCGGAGGCTTGCGCGCCGACGGCAGCGGTCCGCCATCCGCATCCGGATCGATCCACCAGGTCGAACTGCCTTGGGGCGGCGCATCGGGCGACATCTCGACGCCCGCCAGTTCCCCTTCGAGGTAGTCCGCCGCCCAGACGAGCTCCCGCGCGGTCAGTCGTTCGGGCTGCGCCGCCGCAATTGCGAGCATGCTGCGATACGCCCCATGCGCGGGCCTGAGTGCCGACAGGCGATGCGCAAGCTTCCACAGCCCTGCGGGCGGCTCCGTTGCGGACATCGCTGAAACCAGATACGCCTCGCGCAGTGCGGTCAAGGCAAGCGCTGCCGGCGCGCTTCCCTCGCCAGCGCCCTCAATACCTGCGGCCGCCCGCTCGCCGAGCCGATCCGCCAGCTGCAGCAGCGCACCGCAGAACTGCGTCGAAGCCACATGCAGGATCCGCGGCAACGGCAGCCCTGCAGCGAGCAAGCGCGCCCGGATCCGGCCACTGATGTCGAGCGCTCGCTCGACGAAGGCCAGGACCATGTCCTCATCCCGGGCCTCCGCGCGCGCAACGGGCAGCCAGGCGACGAGCGCCGCCAGCACGCCGAGATCCGCAAGGGGATCGTCGGCCGGTTCACAGGCGAGCCACTCCAGAATCCGGTCGGCTCCCTCGGCAGTATCGGCAGGTGCAGACTCGATCATGGACAGGCGCATCAGTTTGGGGAGGTCGTATTCTAGTCAATCTCGGGCGCCCCGGCATGCGCCCCGCCGATTCTCAGCGACTCAAGAACCGATGAAGAGGCGCCTTACGTCGGCCTGCCTTGCCATCGACAATAAATCTTGCCCTGCCGGAAGACTTCCCTTAAAATCCACGGCTTTTCGCATCTACCGATCAGGAACATTACAGATGGTCGTCATTCGCCTTGCCCGTGGTGGCGCCAAAAAGCGCCCGTTCTTCAACATCGTTGCCGCCGACTCGCGTAATCGTCGCGACGGCCGCTTCATCGAGCGCGTTGGCTACTACAACCCGGTCGCTTCCGGCGCCGAGAAGGGTCTGGTCGTGAACGCCGAGCGTCTGGCCTACTGGCAGCAGAACGGCGCCCAGCTGTCGCCGACCGTTGCCCGTCTGGCCAAGCAGGCCGCCAAGGCGGCTGCCTGATCAGCGTCGGTCTGCTGCGGCGGATCTGCGAATGATCGTATTGGGGCGCATTGTCGCCCCTTTTGGCGTTCAGGGCTGGCTCAAGATCCACCCCTTCGGCGATGACCCGACGTCGTGGCGCAAGATGCCCCAATGGTGGCTGTGCGCCGACGACAACGCCCCTGTCGAACAGTGGAAACCCTACACGCTCAAGGCGTGCAGGGCGCACGGCAAGGGACTGGTCGCCGCCCTTGGCGAGGTGCAGGACCGCAACGGGGCCGAGGCCGTCGACGGCTGGTACATCGGCGCACCGCGCGAAGCCTTGCCGACGACCGCCGAGGATGAGTTCTACTGGGGCGACCTCGTCGGTCTTGACGTTGTCAACGAGGCCGGAGAGCCCCTGGGATCAGTCAAGGGCCTGCTCTCGACCGGCGCGCACGATGTGCTGCAGGTCAGCGAGGGCGAAACCGAGCGCCTGATCCCTTTCGTCGCGGCCTACGTGCTCGACGTCGATCTTGCCGCACGACGCATCCGCGTCGCCTGGGGCAAGGACTGGTAAGGGCGACGGTGAAGGCCCAGGCTGAAACCGGCGCCGAACGGAAAGACACGACGATCGCAGTACCCGGCGGCCTCCGCCGCTACGACGTGATCACGCTCTTTCCGGAGATGTTCGCAGCCCTGACGGGTAGCGGCATCACACGCAGGGCGATGGATCGCGGGCTGTATGCGCTGGGTTTCCACAACCCGCGCGACTTTACCCACGATCCGCACCGCACGGTGGACGACCGCCCCTATGGCGGCGGCCCTGGCATGGTGATGCTGGCGGAGCCGCTGATGCAGTCGATAGCCGCGGCACGCGCCGCGCAGCAGGCTGCGACGGGATCGACAGGCAGGGTGATCTACCTGTCGCCGCAGGGTCGCAGGCTTGACCAGGCGGCAGTGCTCGAACTGGCCGCACAGCCGGGCCTGGTCCTGTTGTGTGGACGCTACGAAGGTATCGACCAGCGCGTCATCGACCGCGCGGTAGATGAAGAAGTGTCGCTCGGCGACTTCGTGTTGTCCGGCGGCGAACTGCCCGCCATGGTGCTGCTCGATGCGATCGTGCGGCAACTGCCCGGCGCATTGAACACGGCGGATTCGGCGCTGGAAGACTCCTTCGCCGACGGTCTGCTGGACTGTCCGCATTACACGCGGCCAGAGATGTATGAAGACGAACGGGTGCCCGACGTGCTGTTATCGGGCAACCACGCGGCGATCCGCCGCTGGCGGCTGAAGCAGTCCCTCGGCCGCACCTGGTTGCGCCGGCCCGACCTGCTGGCCGCGCGGCAACTGAGCAAGACCGAATTGAAACTGCTTGAGGAATTCAGGCAGGAGCAAGCCGGGGCCGAAGGCGGCAGCATCGCCTGACAGCCCTTTCATAAACGGCGCGCATCAGGTGGCGACCTGCTCTGCGGCCAGGCCGATGCAATGACAGAGGCCGACAACATTGATGGAGTGTCCGCAATGAACCTGATTCAGCAACTCGAACAGGAAGAAATCGCCCGCCTGACCCAGGGCAAGACCATCCCGGAATTCGCCCCCGGCGACACCGTGATCGTCCAGGTCAAGGTTAAGGAAGGCAACCGCGAGCGTCTGCAGGCGTACGAAGGCGTGGTGATCGCGAAGCGCAACCGCGGTCTGAACTCGGCCTTCATCGTCCGCAAGATTTCGTCGGGCGAAGGCGTGGAGCGTACGTTCCAGACCTACTCGCCGCTGGTGGCCGGCATCGAAGTGAAGCGCCGCGGTGACGTCCGTCGCGCCAAGCTGTACTACCTGCGCCAGCGTTCGGGCAAGTCCGCACGTATCAAGGAAAAGCTGGACTACAAGGCTGCCGCCGCCAAGAAGGCTGCCCAGCAGCAGGCTTGATCGCCGCCGCGGTGACGCAAATGAAGAACGGGCCCTCGGGCCCGTTTTTCTTTGGCCCCGGCATCCGTCTCGCAGCGCCACGAAACGCAGCGGATCGGCCGGGACTGGAGAGCGCGCTACTCAGCGCCGTTCGACGTAGTGCAGCATGCCCGCCGCTGCCGCAAGGAAGATCAGACTCGGCGTCAGCGCGGCGAGGATGGGCGGCCAGGCGTTGATCATGCCGAGGTTTGAGAACAACCCGTTGAGCAGGTGGAAGCCCACACCCAGCATCACGCCGAGGAAGATCCGCGCGCTCGCGCCGCCCATGCGGTCATGGATGAAGCCGAACGGCAAGGCCAGCGCCATCATCACCAGCACCGCGAAGGGGTAGATGAGCTTTTTCCACAACGCGATCTCGAAGCGGTCTGCACTCTGCTGGTTGTCGCGCAAGTGCTGGATGTAGGTCCACAGCTTCGCCAGCGGCATGTGCTCCGGCCCGACCATCAGCACACTGAGCACCTCGGGCGAGAGTTCGGAGCGCCAGCCGATCTCGGGCAGGCGTTCGACCTCGGTCCGCCCGTCGAGAAAGCGGGTGCGCGAAACCTCCAGCAGACGCCAATTACCGTCACCGTCATGTACGCCGCGCTTCGCGTCGCTGATCGACACCAGCGCGTAATCGGCATCGAACTCGTACACCCGCGCGTCACGCATCGTGCGGTCCGGAAGCATCGTGCGCACATTGATCACCAGCGCCCCATCCTTGACCCACAGCCCCGAGCGCAACTGCTGCGACACCGTGGCCTGGGTCGCGGTCAGCTTCCACTGCTGGGCGGCATTCTCGGCCGGCGGCGCGACGTACTCGCCAATCAGGAAAGTGAGCACGACCAGCACGCTGCCGATCAGCCCGAGCATGCGCATCAGCATCGCATTCGACATGCCCGATGCGCGCATGACCGTAATCTCGGAGTGTCGTGCAAGTGTCGCGAGCGCATAGAGCGTACCGATCAGCACGGCGACCGGGAACAACTCGTAGATACGACCCGGCAAGGTCAGCGCGACGTACACCGCGGCATCGAACAGCCGATAGCCGCTCTTGCCCACGTCCTCGAGCTCGTTGATGAAATCGAAGAAGGCAAACAGCCCCAGGAAGGCGACCAGCACCAGCGCCGAGGCCGCATAGATCTCACGGGCAAGATAGCGGAACAGGATGCGCATCATGCCCTCGTCCGCCAGAACGGCGACACCGCCAGGCGCTTGTAGAACAGCACGGCCAGCAAGCACAGCACGATCACATGAGGCAGCAACAGCCCCACCGCGAACCCGAACTTACCCTGCGCAACCCAGCTCTGGAACACCGACACCGCGTTGCTGTACAGCAGGTAGGTCAGCAGGGCGATCAGCAGGTTGTTCCCGCGCCCCGCGCGCGGATTGACGAAGGAGAGCGGAATCGCAAGCAGGGCCAGCAGGAGGGCCGAGAGCGGCACGCCAATACGTCCGAGCAGCTCACCCATGCTGCGCGCGTCGCCCTGGGCGAGCAGGACCGCCGTCGGCAGCGCCCGCACGCGCGAGGGCTGGGTCACTGCCGGCTTCTGTTCCACCTGCACCTCGTAACGCTCGAATTCCATGACGCGATACTCGGGCGTTCCCGGCTGTCCGTCGTAGCGGCGCCCCTTCTCGAGCACGACGAAGCGACGCCCCTCCTCGTCCGTGCGCATGAAGCCTTCTGCCGAAGCGATCACGACGAGCTTGCCCGCCTCGGTTTCCTCACTGACGAAGACGTTGCGTACGCGCCCATCCTCACCGGCGCCCACTTCGACGAAGAACACCCGGCGCGCGCCGGAGGATTCGCGAAACACGCCCGGCGCCACACGATGGGTATCATCGCGGCTGTCGAGGCGCCCGCGGTATTCAGCACTCTTGGCCTGCGACCAGGGCGTGAGGTAAAGGGCCCCGGCGCCGACCACCACCACGAGTGGCACGGCGAACATCAGCACCGGCCGGATCCACGCCGTCAGCGGCACGCCCGCCGCAAACCACACCACCATCTCGGAATCCCGATAGCTGCGCGACAGCGACACCAGCACGGCGATGAAGAGCGTCAGCGTCAGGACGGTCGGAAGCTGGGCCAGCGCACCGAAGCCGATCAACGCCAGCACGGCCTCGGGCGGCACACGACCGCCGGCTGCCTGGCCGAGCAGACGGATCAGCACGGTCGAGATCAGGATCGCGAACAGTGCAACGAAGACCGCTGCGGCGGTTTGGGTAAATTCCCGCTGAAGGGCGCGGCGGAAGATCATCGCGCGATAGAAGTGAGCCTTATGGCGTTGGGAAGGGTTTTTGACGGGCTCGTCACGAAGGCGCCATAATCGGCGGCAGTCCGCAAGACGCGTCATTCCAAGGAAAAAGCTGATGGAATTTACCATAAAGACCGGTTCGCCGGCGAAGTCGAAGGCCGGCATCCTCGTGCTTGGGGCCTTTGCCGACGGCGTTCTCCCCGCCGCCACGGCCGCCGTCGATGCAGCCGCCCAGGGCCGCATCGCCCATCTGCTCAAGCGCGGCGACCTGGAGGACAAGGCCGGCGCCACGCTGTTGCTGCCCGAGCTTGCCGGCACCGCCGCAGACCGCGTGCTGCTGGTAAGCCTCGGCAAGCAGGACGAGTTCGGTGACAAGGCCTACCGCGATGCGCTCGGCGCCGCGGCCAAGGCGCTCGCCACCACGCCGGCGAAGGATGCGGTGGTCGCCCTCGCCGATGTGGAGCTGGACAAGCGCCCGCTCGCGTGGCGCCTGCAGCAGGCCGCCCGCATCCTCGCCGATGGCGCCTACCGCTTCGACGCCCTCAAGTCGGGCAAGGACAAGAAAGAGAAGAAGGAGCGCGGCGTCAGGAAGCTGGCCCTGCAGGTCGAGGCCGAGCTGACTGCCGAGCTCGACACCGCCGTGCGCCAGGGCCAGGCCATCGCGACCGGCATGGCACTGGCGAAGGACCTCGGCAACCTGCCGGGCAACATCTGCACGCCTACGCATCTGGCCGAGACCGCCGAGGCGCTCGGCAAGCAGTACAAGTTCGACGTCGAGGTGCTCGAGCGCGCGGACATGGAGAAGCTCGGCATGGGCTCCTTCCTCTCGGTGGCACGCGGCTCGCATCAGCCGCCCAAGTTCATCGTCATGAGCTACAAGGGTGGCAAGGCCAAGGCGAAGCCCATCGTGCTGGTGGGCAAGGGCATCACCTTCGACACCGGCGGCATCTCGCTGAAGCCCGCCGCCGAAATGGACGAGATGAAGTACGACATGTGCGGCGCGGCCAGCGTGCTCGGTACCTTCAAGGCGATCGCGCAGATGGGCCTGCCGCTCAACGTCGTCGGCCTGATCCCGACCACCGAGAACATGCCCGGCGGCGGTGCCACCAAGCCTGGTGACGTCGTGACCTCGATGTCGGGCCAGACCATCGAGGTGCTCAACACCGACGCCGAGGGCCGGCTGATCCTGTGCGACGCGCTGACCTACGCCGAGCGCTTCAAACCGGAGTGCGTGATCGACGTCGCCACGCTGACGGGTGCCTGCGTGGTTGCGCTGGGCAAGATCCCGAGCGGCCTGCTCGCCAACGACGACGAACTCGCCGCCGAGATTCTGCGGCGCGGCACGGACTCGGGCGATCGCGCCTGGCAGCTGCCGCTGTGGGACGAATACCAGGAACTGCTCAAGAGCAACTTCGCCGACATGGGCAACATCGGCGGTCGCTACGCCGGCACCATCACCGCGGCCTGCTTCCTGTCGCGCTTCACCAAGGCCTACAAGTGGGCGCACCTGGACATCGCTGGCACTGCCTGGGTGTCGGGCGACGCCAAGGGCGCCACCGGCCGACCGGTGCCGCTGCTGTCCGAGTTCCTCATCGGCCGCGCCCGCGCCGACTGAGCCGCGCCACGACGATGGACACCCGCGTCCAGTTCTACCACAACACGCCAGACCGGCTCGCGCTGGCCTGCGAACTGGTCGCGCGTGCCCACGGCAAGGGGCGCAAGGTCGCGGTGCGCCTGCCCGACACCACCAGCGCCCAGCAGCTCGATCGCCTGCTATGGACGAGCGAACCGCTCTCGTTCGTCCCGCACGTGATGCTCGATTCCCCGCTCGCTGCCGAAACCCCGGTGGTACTCGGCACCGCCGACGCCGATGCAGACTGGCCGCATGGCGACACCCTCTTCAACCTTGCGCCGGACCTGCCGCCCGCCTTCGACCGCTTCCGTCTCGTGATCGAGATCGTGGGCCAGTCCGAAGCCGAGAAGGTCCCTGCACGCGCCCGCTGGAGCGCCTATCGGCAGCGCGGCCTGGAAACCAAGGCCTTCGACGCCGAACGCAGGGTGGCCCTATGAAGGATTGGAAGCCCCTGCCGCACGACGAGGACCTGGAGCGCGCGGACGACCTGCTCGACCAGGCCGATGCATTGCTCAGGCGCCATCGCAGCACGATCGACTTCACGCCGAGCGGCCCGCTCCACGATGCGGGGCGGAATCCGGCGCCCGAAGTCGATCTCGAGCACCTCGACCTCGACGACGACGACCTGCCGATCCTGACCGAGGTGGTCGAAGACCTCGAGATCGCGGACGACTGGCATCCGCCGATCAACGCCATGCCGCTGGATTTCGGCCCGGTCGCCCCCGCATCGCCGCTGCCACCGGCTGCCACGGCCGGGGCGCAGGAGGCCGCCGGCTTGCATGCCGTGCCCAGCGCCCCCTTGCCCGACGCCAGCGCAACGGTGCCGGACATCTCTGCCGCCCGGGTGCGCGAGCAGCTGCACGAACAACTCTCGCACGCGTTCGCCGAACAGCTCATCGACCTCGACACCCGCATTGCACGCGAGGTCAGCAACTGGATGGCCAACGAGTTTCCGCAGGTCATGGGACGCGAGCTCGACCGCCTGGCCGAGCGCCTGCACACCGAGCTGCAGGCCCACCTTCGCGCCACGCTGCTGCCGAGCCTCTCGGGCCGGATCAGCGAGGTGCTCGAAGACATCCAGTCGCCCCTGAAGCGCTCCTGACCGCTCCGCAACGTGTTCCGGCGCCGGCACACGACCGCCCCACGCACACACCGGGGCGAGCGGGCGCATCCGCTATAATCCGCGCTTTGCCTTAAAGCGCGTAGAACACCATGGAACTGGCCAAGAGCTTCGAGCCCGCCGACATCGAACGTCGCTGGTACCCGGAATGGGAATCCCGCGGCTATTTCGACGCCGGACTCGACAAGTCGAACCCCAACGCCTTCTGCATCCTGCTGCCGCCGCCCAACGTCACCGGCACGCTGCACATGGGGCACGGCTTCAACCAGACGATCATGGACGCGCTCACGCGCTACCACCGCATGCGCGGCGACAACACGCTGTGGCAGCCGGGTACCGACCACGCCGGCATCGCCACGCAGATCGTCGTCGAACGCCAGCTCGACGCCCAGGGCATCTCGCGCCACGACCTCGGCCGCGAGAAGTTCCTCGAGAAGGTGTGGGAGTGGAAGGAGTACTCCGGCGGCACCATCACCCGCCAGATGCGTCGCCTCGGCACCAGTCCCGACTGGAAGCGCGAGCGCTTCACGATGGACGAGGGCCTGTCGAAGACCGTCACCGAGACCTTCGTGCGCCTGTACAACGAAGGCCTCATCTACCGCGGCAAGCGCCTGGTGAACTGGGACCCGAAGCTCGGCACCGCGGTGTCCGACCTGGAAGTGGTGTCCGAGGAAGAAGACGGCAAGCTCTACCACATCCTCTACCCCTTCTCCGAAGGCCCCATCGGTGATCTGAAGGGGCTGACCGTCGCCACCACCCGCCCCGAGACCCTGCTCGGCGACGTCGCGGTGATGGTGCATCCGGAAGACGAACGCTACGCCCACCTGATCGGCAAGACCGTCGCCCTGCCGCTCACCGGTCGCCACGTCCCGATCATCGCCGACGACTATGTCGACCGCGAGTTCGGCACCGGCTGCGTCAAGGTCACGCCGGCGCACGACTTCAACGACTACGCCGTCGGCCAGCGCCACAAGCTCGACATGATCGTGGTGCTCAAGCTCGACGGCAGCGTGCCGGCCGTGGCCGAGCGCTACACCACCGACGGCCAGGCGCTCGAAGGCGTGCCGATGCCCGGCAGCGTCGCCGGCCTCGACCGTTTCCCTGCGCGCGACCAGGTCGTCGCCGAACTCGAGACGCTCGGCCTGATGCTGGAGATCAAGGCGCACAAGCTGCAGGTGCCGCGCGGCGACCGCACCGGCGTCGTGATCGAGCCGATGCTCACCGACCAGTGGTTCGTCGCCATGTCCAAGGCCGGCGCGGATGGCAAGAGCATCACGCAGAAGGCGCTCGACGTCGTCGCCTCGGGCGAGATCAGGTTCTACCCCGAGAACTGGGTGAACACCTACAACCAGTGGCTCAACAACATCCAGGACTGGTGCATCTCGCGCCAGCTGTGGTGGGGCCACCGCATCCCCGCCTGGTATGACGACGAAGGCCGCATCTACGTCGCCCCCTGCGAGGAAGCCGCCATCACCGCCTGGAAGGCCGACCTCGAAGCCGAGATCGGCACGCTGCAGGCCGAGGTCGCCGCGCGCCAGAGCCAGGGCCAGACTGCCGAGCAGTATCCCGAACTGGCCGAGCGCCTGTCGACGCTGCACGCGCGCTACGAGGAAGGCAGGCTGCGCCAGGAAGAGGACGTGCTCGACACCTGGTACTCCTCCGCGCTGTGGCCGTTCTCGACGCTGGACTGGACACCGGAGTGGCCGGGCAAGAGCAACGACGCGCTCGACCTCTACCTGCCCTCGACCGTGCTCGTCACCGGCTTCGACATCATCTTCTTCTGGGTGGCGCGCATGGTGATGATGACCAAGCACATCACCGGCAGGATCCCCTTCAAGCACGTCTATGTGCACGGCCTGATCCGCGACGCGGAAGGCCAGAAGATGAGCAAGTCCAAGGGCAACGTACTCGACCCGATCGACCTCATCGATGGCATCTCGCTCGACGAGCTGGTCAAGAAGCGCACCTTCGGCCTGATGAACCCGAAGCAGGCACAGAGCATCGAGAAGAAGACACGCAAGGAATTCCCCGAAGGCATCCCCGCCTTCGGCACCGACGCGCTGCGTTTCACCTTCGCCTCGCTCGCCAGCCCGGGCCGCGACATCAAGTTCGACCTCGCGCGCTGCGAGGGTTATCGCAACTTCTGCAACAAGCTGTGGAACGCCACCCGCTTCGTGCTGATGAACTGCGAAGGGCAGGACTGCGGCGTCGGCGACAACGTCGCCTGCTCCACCGAGGTGCTCGACTTTTCCTTCGCCGACCGCTGGATCGTGTCGCGCCTGCAGCGCACCGAAGCCGAGGTCGCCGAGCAGTTCGAGGCCTACCGCTTCGACCTCGTCGCCCGTGCGGTGTATGAGTTCGTGTGGGACGAATACTGCGACTGGTACCTGGAACTCGCCAAGGTACAGATCCAGACCGGCACGCCCGCCCAGCAGCGCGCCACCCGCCGCACCCTGCTGCGCGTACTCGAGACCGTGCTGCGCCTCGCCCACCCGCTGCTCCCCTTCATCACCGAGGAGCTGTGGCAGACCGTGGCGCCGCTCGCCGGGCGCAAGGACGGCGACAGCATCATGCGCGTGCGCTACCCGCAGGCCGACCTGAGCCGCATCGACGAAGCTGCCGAGGCCAAGGTCGCCGAACTCAAGGCCATGATCTACGCCTGCCGCAACCTGCGCGGCGAGATGAACATCTCCCCGGCCCAGCGCCTGCCGCTGGTGGCCGCGGGCGACAAGGCGGCGCTGGCCGTGTATGCGCCCTACCTCGCCGGCCTGGCCAAGCTGTCGGACGTGCAGGTCGTCGCTGAGATCGGTGCCGACGAGCTCGCCCCGGTCGCCGTCGCCGGCGAAACCCGCCTGATGCTGAAGGTGGAAATCGACGTCGCTGCCGAGCGCGAGCGCCTGGGCAAGGAGATCGCCCGCCTCGAAGGCGAGATCACCAAGGCCGAAGGCAAGCTCGGCAACGCCAGCTTCGTCGACCGTGCACCGGCCGCGGTGGTCCAGCAGGAGCGGGACCGCCTGGCCGGCTTCAAGGCCACGGTCGAGAAGCTGAAGCCGCAGCTGGCGAAGCTGGGCGGATAAGGCAACGCCTGCTTGCTTTCGGCGTGCGCTGAGGCAAGCAGGCGGCGGCAGGGGTATTCGTGGCGCAGGCGAGGACTGTCTGAGCCCGGAGGGCGAGTTCCGCAGACTGCAGAACGAATACCCCTGTCGCCGCCTGCGATTGACCCGAGATCGCCGTAAACAAAACAAAAACGGGCTGCCCGACTTAACGTGGCAGCCCGTTTCACATCCAACGCAGAAAGCGCGAAGGTCTTACTTCCGCTTCAGGAAGAACTCGAACGCCTTGTCCGTGGTCTCGCCCTGCTTCAGCAATTCATTGCCGGTCTGCTTGGCGAACGCCTGAAAATCCTTCACCGAACCCGGATCGGTCGCCACGACGCGCAGCACCTGACCCGCCTGCATCTCTGCCAGCGCCTTCTTCGCACGCAGGATCGGCAGCGGGCAATTCAGGCCACGCGCGTCCACTTCCTTCTCGAAATTCATCCCTTGCTATCTCCGTTATCGGTATCTGGGAAAAGCCGGCATTCTAATGGATGCCCCCCGCAGCCGAAAGCCGCAACCGCCGCCAACGCCCCACGCCGGGGATCAGCCCTCACGGTCCTTGCGCTCGTCCAACAGACGCTGCTTCAGTTCGCGCAACCGCGCATCGACCGCCGACAACTCGTAGAAATCCCCGTCGCCCGCCTTGCGCGCGATCTCCAGCTGCTCGATCGCCGCCGGCAGGCTGCCGCGCAACAGATACACCTCGGCCTGCGCGCGATGCTGCGCGGTGCGCTTGCCCAGCGCCGCATAGCCCCGCGACAGCAAGGCCCACAGCCGCGAATCGCCCTGGCGGTTGTCCAGCGTGCGGCGCACACCCTCGACTGCCGCACCGGGCTGGCCGCCCAGGATGCGCGCATCGGCGAGGGAATAGACCAGGCTGCGGTTCGACGGGAAGTCGCGCACCGCGCCCTCCAGCGTGCGGATGGCACCGGCACCGTCCTTGCGCGCCAGACGGATTTCCGCCTCCAGCGTGACCAGCCATGGCGAGGGCGGCGTCTTCGCGCGCACCGCGTCGAGACGCTTCGCCGCTTCATCCAGACGCCCGGCGCGGAACAGCGCGCGTGCCAGCCCGTAGCCTGCCGCCGCATCACCCGGTGCCTGCGCGACCTGGTTTTCCATGTCCTTCACCGCATCCGCTGGCTGGCCGGCGTTGGCGCGCAGCTTTGCGCGCGCATAACCGAAGTCCGGCGAATCGACCACCTGGCGGTAGCGCATCGATGCCGCACGGTTCTCCATGTCGGCGATGCGCTCGGTCGTCAGCGGGTGGGTGCGCAGGTAGGCCGGGGCATTGTTCTCGTACATGCGCGTCGCACGCTGCAGGCGCTCGAAGAAGCCGGGCATGCCGCGCACGTCGAAGCCCGCGTTCTCCAGCGTCTCCAGCCCGGCACGGTCGGCCTCGCGCTCGAAGGCCCGGGTGTAGCCCAGCTGCGACTGGATCGCTCCCGCCTGGCCGGCCGCGATCGCCGCCTGGCTGACATCCGAATTGCTGCGCGCCGCCAGCACCGCCACCAGCAGCGACGCCAGCATCAGCATCGCCGACTGGCTCTGCTTGCCGACGATCTGCGCGATGTGGCGCTGGGTGACGTGCGCGATCTCGTGGCCCAGCACCGAGGCAAACTCGGACTCGGTCTGCGCCGCCAGCAGCAGGCCGGTATGCACGCCGATGAAGCCACCGGGCAGCGCGAAGGCGTTGAGCGTCGGATCATTGACGACGAAGAAATCGAAATCCAGCCCCGGATTGCTGCTCACCGCCGCCAGCTTGTGGCCGATGCGGTTGATGTAGTCCTCGATCTCGGGATCATCGAGGTAGGCTGCGTCGCGCCAGCGGATCTGGCTGATGATCTGCTCGCCGATGCGACGCTCGGTCGCCGGCGAAAGCTCGGACGCCGCCACGTCGCCCAGGTCGGGCAGATCGTAGGCGTTGACGGGAAAGGCCAGCGTAAGGCTGAGCAGCAGGGCAAGAGGTCGGCGCATCATCGGGTGCTATGATACCCGCCGTTTCCAAAGCGTTCCCGCGCGCATGTATCCGCCTGTAGCGGGCGCCGGGCACCGCCCTCCCCCAGCGCCTCCCAGCGAACGCCGACGCCCCATGACCGCATCCTCCCCCAATCCGCTGACCCATTTCGATGCCGACGGCCAGGCCCACATGGTGGACGTCGGCGGCAAGTCCGAGACGCGCCGCGTCGCTGTCGCCACCGGCCGCATCCTGATGTTGCCCGACACCTTCGCCATGGTCCGCTCGGGCTCGGCGAAGAAGGGCGACGTGCTCGGCATCGCCCGCATCGCCGCCATCCAGGCGTCCAAGCGCACCAGCGAGCTGATCCCGCTGTGCCACCCGATCCCGCTCACCCGCGTGGCCGTCGAATTCGAACTCGACGACGCCGAGCACGCCATCCGCTGCACCGTCACGGCGGAAACCGTCGGCCGCACCGGCGTCGAGATGGAGGCGCTGACCGCCGTCAACGTCGGCCTGCTCACCATCTACGACATGTGCAAGGCGGTCGATCGCGGCATGCGCATGGACGGCATCCAGTTGCTGGAAAAGCTCGGCGGCAAGTCGGGGCACTGGACCGCAGCCTGACGCTGCGGCATGAAACCGCTTCTCTCTGCGGCACGGGCAACGCGCCGCCCCGGTTTCGGGCGGCACATGCTGCGGCTGGTTCTCGCGCTCGCGGCCAGCCTGTCGCCCCTTGCGCTGCAGGCCACCGTACCGGTTCCTCCCGATCCACTGAAGCGCGTCGAACTGTCGGAGAGCGAACGGCTCTACGTCGCGCTCACCCAACGCATCACGATGTGCGTCGACCCGGACTGGGAGCCCTTCGAACGCATCAACGCGGCTGGTGAGCACGAAGGCATTGCGGCCGATCTGTTGCGGCTGGTTGCGCAGCGGGTCGGCCTCGAGCTCCAGCTCATCCCGGTTTCGTCCTGGGACGAAAGCCTCGAAGCGTCGAAGGCGGGCCGTTGCCAGATCCTGAGCTTCCTCAACCGGACCGACTCGCGGGAGCAGTGGCTGCGCTTCACAGCCCCGATCTTCCTCGACCCCAACGTTCTCATCACCCGGGAGGAGCACCCATTCATCGCTGACGCGCATGCGCTGAACAGCTGAATCGCCCCGGGTTTCCTAGACGGTCCCGTTCTTCAAAAAATACTGCCGCTCGAACTCTACCGGCGAGAGCTGGTTGGTGAAACCGTGGCGTCGCCGTGGGTTGTAGAAGAGCTCGATGTAATCGAAAACATCGGAGCGAGCCTGCGCCCGATCCGTGTAGATCTTTCGCTTGATCCGCTCGCGCTTGAGCAGCTGGAAGAAGCTTTCCGCTACCGCGTTATCGTGGCAGTTGCCACGCCGGCTCATGCTCGGCACCAGTCGGTGCGACTTCAGGAAGTCTTGCCAGTCGTGGCTGCTGAACTGGCTACCCTGATCTGAATGCACCAGCACCTGCTCAGTCGGTTTGCGCCGCCACACCGCCATCAGCAAGGCGTTCAACGCCAGTTCCTTGGTCATCCGTTCGCCCATCGACCAACCGACGACCTGACGGGAGAACAGATCGAGCACCGCGCACAGGTACAGCCACCCCTCGTGGGTTCGGATGTAAGTGATATCGGTCACCCAGCTCTTGTTCGGCGCTGTCGGGGCAAACTGGCGCTCGAGCAGATTCGGCGCAACCACCGCCGGCCGCCCACCGTAGCGACCGGGGCGGCGTCCATAGCCGGTGTGCGAGCGCAGGCCCGCCAAGCGCATCAGCCGCGCCACGCGATGCTTGCCACACGCTTCGCCCATGTCGTGCAGATCGTTACGGATCTTGCGATAGCCATAGATACGCCCGCTGGCCTCCCAGCATTGCGTAATCAGCGCTCCGATGCGCTGGTCATTAGCCGAGCGCTCGGAAACGGGTTGCTGCTTCCACGCGTAATAACCGCTCGGATGGACCGCCAGCGTCGAACACAGGCGACGCACCGGATACTGCACCACGTGGGCGTCGATGAAGGCGTACCTCACCCGGACTGCTTGGCAAAGTACGCGGCGGCCTTTTTTAGGATGTCGCGCTCCTCGGTCACGCGCCGCAACTCCGCCTTCAGGCGCCGAATCTCGTCCGCCTGGCTGTCGCGCTCGGCACGCTGCTCCGCCGGAACGCCGTAACGCTTGATCCAGGTGTAGAGACTGTGGGCGCTGACGCCAAGCCGCACGGCCACCTCAGCGACCGGATGTCCCCGGTCGGTCACCTGCTTGACCGCTTCGATCTTGAACTCTTCGGTGAAGCGCTGCTGCGCCTTCTTCGTTTCCATCGACACCTCCGTAACGCCTCATTGTGAGGCAAAAGGGTGTCTAGGAAACCCGGGGCGATTCACGCAGCGTTCCTGAGTAACGCGAACTCCAATGCACGCTCTGCCGGCGGGGCTGTCGACCGCATTGTGGACGCCGATCAACTCGGGAGCGCCACGAGAACTCAGAGCGAACTCGCGTACCGCCTCGCCATGCTCGACGCTGGCAGCCTTAAGGGCATGTTTACGGCACTGGCTGGAGAAGTCCATGGTGCGCTTGCCGCGGCGGCCCCGCTGCCGGGCCAGTGGGTCCAGGGCGCGGTTGGACGCCAGTTGCGCAGTGGCGGCCAGAGCGCCGCCGACAACAAGGAGATCGCCGGACGCAACGCGCTGTGGGTGGATGTCGGCGGAGACCATGCCACCTGGGATGCGGACGCGATGGCCTCCGGATTCTCGCTCAACCGCCGCATGCTCGCCTTGGGTAGCGATCTTCATGCCGGGCCCATCGGACGAGTCGGTGTCGGTCTGTCCAACGCAAAGTCCGATGTCTCGGCGAAAGGCGGCAGCGGCACCGTCGAGGAGAACATGATCTTCGTCTATGGACAGTACCGCGTCGGCGACTATTCGATCGACGGTGTCCTGGGCTACGGCATCAACGACTACAAGAGCCGCCGCAGCGATCCGCTTGGCGTCGCCGGCTCACTGCGTTCGGACCTGGATGGTCGTAACGTCTTGGCTGGTGCCACCCTCCGCCGGTCGATCGATTACGGCAGCTTCATCCTCGAGCCCAAGGTTCGCATCCTGCTGCAGCACAGTACGCGCGAAGCCGGCAGGGAGAGTGGTGAATCGCAAGCTGCGCTGAGCCTGTCACGCCATTCGGCCGACGGAGCCCGCGTCGTCCTCGGTGCCAACCTGGCTTCGCCGGAACGCGATCCGCTGCAGGCCGACCACACGTATCAGGCGGGCTTCGGTGTCGGCGTCGACAACGGCGAGGCTCTCCAACCGTCCCTGCAGTCCTCCCTTGCGGATTCGCGGCACACGATCCATGCACCCGATGCAGGTCGGGCCTTCGCCGAACTCGGAGGCTCTGCCACGATACGCATGTCGTCCGACACCTACGCCTTCATCGGCGTCAATGGGGAAGCGCGTTCCGGCAAGCGAAGCTACGGCGGAAACGTTGGTGTGCGGATATCGTTCTGACGGCTCGACAGCCAACCGCCATGACCTTCGTGGGCCGACATTCGTTGGCTCGCGAAGGTCAGGCCCGCAGCGCCCTTCTTGCCAAGGTCTTCACGCACGGGGCAATTACGCCGACCGCATACCGACAGATCAGCCCACGTCATCGTCCCGAGCCGCCAGCCGCACCATCACCAGCGGAAAAGCGCCCGCACCGGCCAGCGCCACGGCCGACACCAGGAAGGCCAGGCCGGCCATCGGGTCGGCCAGCGCCGGATGCAAGCGCGCACCCTCGCCGGCAAAGCAGACGACGGCGGCCAGCGCGCACAGTACAGCCAGCACGAACAGCATCAGCGCGGAAAGCGGCATCCGCCGCGGGGAAGCGTTCTGCATGGTCTAAAGATTCTCAGAGGTGTCGTCAGGCACGGTCATGCACCGTGAAAGCGCATCCGCCATGGCAACTCGCCCTGGATGAACAACCGCGCCTCGTCGGACTGCGGCCGGGCGAAAAAGCGCTGTACCGGCGTATGCTCGCGCACCCGTCCGCCGGACATGAAGACGATGTCGTCGCCCAGGCGGGTGGCCTGGCCGAGGTTGTGGGTGACCATCAGGATGCGGGTGCCGTCGGTACGGATCTCGCGGATGATGCGCTCGACCTCGCCGCTGGCCGAGGGGTCGAGGCTGGCGGTGGGCTCGTCGAGCAGCAGCAGGCGCGGCTTCGTCAGCCATGCACGGGCCAGTGCGAGGCGCTGTTGTTCGCCGCCGGAGAGTTGGCGCGCGCTGTCCTCGGCACGGTCGGCCAGACCGACACGCTCGAGCATCGCCAGCGCCCGCCGCCTGCGCTCGGCCGCGGACACACCGAGCGGCTTCAGGCCCAGCGCCACGTTGTGCCTCACCGAGGCGCGCAGCATCATCGGCCGCTGAAACACCATCATCACGCCCTGCTCGGGCCGGCGGATGCCCTCGTCGCCCCAGGTCATGCTGCCGGCATCCGGTTCGATCAGGCCGCAGATCGTGCGCAGCAGCACGCTCTTGCCCGCCCCGTTGGGGCCCAGCACCAGGGTAATGCCCTCGTCGCCCAGATCGAGATCGATACCGGCCAGCACCTCGCGGCCGTTGGGCTGGTAACGCAGGTCGCGGATGCGCAGGGGGAAGATCGCCATCGTCCGTCTCAGCCGTAGCGCCGCATCGCCCAGTAGCGCAGCACGAAGGCCAGCGCGTTGAGCACGAGGATGATGACGATGAGCACGATGCCGAGCGCGATCGCCAGCGCGAGGTCGCCCTTGCTGGTCTCGAGCGCGATTGCGGTGGTCATCACGCGCGTCGCGCGGTCGATGTTGCCGCCGACGATCATCACCGCCCCGACCTCGCTCATCGCCCGCCCCAGGCCGGCGAGCACGGCCACCAGCAGCGAGTGGCGGCAGTCGTACAGCAGCGTGGTGACGCTGTCCCACCATGAGAAGCGCATCAGTTGCAGTTCTTCCGCGTAGCGCTGCCACACGTCCTCCACCACCTGGCGCGTAATCGCCGCAATCAGGGGCACGACGAGCAAGGTTTGCGCGACGACCATCGCCAGCGGCGTGTACAAGACCCCGAAACTGCCGAACGGCCCCGATCGCGACAGCAGCAGGTAGACCACCACGCCGACGACCACCGAAGGCAGCCCCATCATGCCGTTGATGAGGACCGACAGCGTGCTCTTGCCCGGGAAGCGTCCGACCGCGATGCAGGCACCCAGCGGCAGCCCGATCAGCGTACCCAGCAGCACCGCGCCGCCGCTGACCTGCAGCGACAGCACCACGATCTCGGCCACGGTGTGGTCGAAGGTGGCGAGCAAGGCCAAGGCATCGGAGAAGGTGGCAGCGAAGGCGGACATCGGCGGGGAGCATACCCGAAACCCCCTGCCCGCCGGAACGCGCCGAGCGTTGATCGGGCAGACGCGCGGTCAGCCCCCACCCTTCTGCATCGCCCGGTCGAGACGGGCCAGCAGCGCGCGGCGCGCGGCTTCTTCACCGGGCCCGAAGCGGTAGCGTACGATCAACTGCGGCAGCTCGAACAGCCCCAGGCGACGCACGCCGGCCGGCTCCAGCTCGATGACGAGCGTCTGCGCCCCGTCCTGCACGCTCAGGCGCCGAGTTTCCGCGCTGCTCTGCACCGCGGGCCAGGCCTGGCGCAGGTCGCGTTCGAATTCGCGCGCGGTGGCGGTAACCTGGCGCTCGAAGGACTCGGGCACCGGGCCGTGGATGAAGGCCATGCCTCAGCCGCCGGCGATCGGCGGCCAGATGGCGAGCTCGTCGCCGTCCTGCAGGCGGCGCTTCGCGCGCTCGGCCGGCGGCACGAAGTGGCCGTTGATCAGCACCAGGTGGGCGCTGCGCTCGGGCACGCGGTAACGGTGGATCATGTCCGCCACGGTCGTGCCCTCGCCCACGTCCAGTTCCAGCCGGTTGCCGCGGTGGCCCTCGGGCAGATAGTCCGACAGCGAGGCAAAGAGCTTGAAGGCGATGCGGATCGTCACACGGGTCTCCATGCGCCGCCTCAGCGCGCCAGCGCCATCGGCTGCTGGCTGCGCGCGACATAGGCGTCGACAAAGGCCAGCGGGTTGGCGAGCAGACGGTCCTTCCAGTCGCCGAGCTTCACCTGGCCGTGGATCAGGCCGCGCAACGCGCCCACGTGCTGGGTCAGGCCGATGGCGGTGGCGCCGACCAGCACGTCGTCCTTGAACTGCAGGCTCAGGTAGCGGTAGCGCGCCTCGTCGACCAGCTCGACACCGCTGCCGCCGGCATCGGGCTTCTCACCCCACCACTGGCCGAAGGACGAGGAGATCAGGCCCAGCGTGTCGAGCACGTTGATCGCCAGCACGCCGTTGAGCTTCGTGTCCCTGGCGACGGCGCCGCGCGCCATGTTCATCGCCGCGATGCGCGCCTGGTCGGCGGCGTTGGGCTGGATGGCGGCGACGAGGTGCGCGCCGGTGAAGAGATCCGGCGCCTCGGCTACGTCACCGGCGGCGAAGATGCCGGGCACGGAGGTCTCCATGCGGTCATCGACGAGCACGCCCTTGGCCACATGCACCGGCGTCTCCTCCAGGAAGCCGACATTGGGCGCGACACCCGCGGCGACGATGACCAGATCGCAGTCCAGGCGGTCGCCGGTAGACAGGGTCACCGCCAGCGGTGCGTCGACACCCACTTCCCTGCCGCGGTCGATACGCTGCACGCCCGCCGAGGTAACGACCCGGATGCCCTTGTCCTCGACCCAGCGCTTGATCATGCCGCCGGCCTTGGGCGTCATCATGCGCGGCACCATGCGGTCGCCCATTTCCACCACGGTGAGCTGCACACCGCGTTTGGCCAGCGCCTCCATGATGATGCAGCCGATGAAGCCCGCGCCGAGCTGCAGCACGCGCGCGCCCGGCCTGGCATGGGCGGCGATCGCGCGCGCATCGGCCAGCGTCCAGCAGGTCTGCACCTCGGGCAGGTCCACGCCGGGAATCGGCGGGCGCACCGGATGCGAACCGGTGGCGATCAGCAGACGGTCGTAGCTTTCGAAATGACCGTCATCGAACAGCACGGTACGCTTGTCGGTGTTGAGCGCCACCGCGCGGCCACGCATCTGGCGGATGCGCAGGCGCTCGAAATGGTCGGCGCCCTTGCGCAGATACGTGCCCGCCTCGTCGATGTTGCCTTCGAGCAGGTAGGGAATGGCCATGCGCGAATATGGCGGTGCATCCTCGTGACCGACCATGACGATCTCGTCCTGCGGCGCGGCCTTGCGCAGGGTTTCGGCGGCCACGACGCCCGCCGGGCCGTTGCCGAGAATCAGGTGTTTCATTGGAGCATCCTCAAGCCAGACGCGCCCCGCGGCACAGGGCCGGGTGTGGCGCGCAGACCCGCTGGCCTGCGCGCCCGCGCGATTCGAACCCGCAGCGCGGACACCCCGGGGGCGCCCGCGCGCGCTCACACGCTCACAGCCCCAGACGCGCCCGCGTCTCGGCGGTCGGCTGGCCCTCGGGCGTCCAGCCACGCACCTGGTAGTACTCGGGCAGCATCTTCGCCAGGCCGTTGACCAGCCCCTTGGCGGGGCCCGTCTTGGCCGGTTCCTGCGTCAGGCGCGGCGGCAGGTTGTCGTCCCTGGCGGTGAAGCCGGCAGCGTTGTTGAACATGCGCTCCATGTTCCAGATGCGCTCGCCGACCGCGTTCAGCTTCTCCATGCTCCAGTCGCCCTCGCAGGCGGCAGCCACCTGCGGCTGCACGTCGGCCAGGGTCCACGCGAAGCTGGTGAACACGCAGATGCCGGCCGAATCGAACACCGCGGTGGCATCCTGGAAGGCCTTCACCAGCTCGGGCTTGCCGTCGGTGGTGAGCGGATCGGTCTTGACCGGGATGCCGAGCACTTCGGACGCCACGGTGTAGCCGCGCAGGTGGCAGGCGCCGCGGTTGGAGGTGGCGTAGGCCAGCCCCATGCCCTGGATGCCGCGCGAGTCGTAGGCGGGGAATTCCTGGCCCTTCACGCTCATCGACAGCTCGGGACGGCCGTACTTCTCGCACAGGCGCTTGCTGCCCATGCCGAGCTCCTTGCCGAAACCCTCGCCCACCGCGGTCATCTCGACCATCTTCGCCAGCGCCTCGGCCGAACCGAAAGGCGCCGGAATGCCGATCTTCTCGTCGTTGAGGATGCCCAGCTCGTAGAGCTCCATCGCCGCGCCGACGGTGGCGCCGAAGGAGATCGGGTCCATGCCCTGCTCGTTGCAGATCAGGTTGGCGTACTGCAGCGCCTCGAGGTCGCCCACGCCATTGGCCGCACCGAGCGCCCACGCGGCCTCGTACTCCAGGCCGCCCGAGGCCCCCCAGTACTTCGGGCTGTTCTTGACGGTGAAGTGCCCCTTGTCGATTTCCGAGATGCGACCGCAGGCGATGGTGCAGCCGAAGCAGGCGGCATTGGTGACGAGGTGGGTCTTGCCATCGGACTCGCGCTTCTCGTGCATCGCCTCGGCGGAAATCTTCGAGGCATCCTCGAACTGCACGTCGCGGTGGTTGCGGGTGGGCAGCGCGCCGATCTCGTTGATCACGTTCATCAGCACCTGGGTGCCGTACTTGGGCAGCCCCTGGCCGGTCACGGCGTTGTCGGCGAGCACCTTCTTGGCGTCGTTAGTCGCCTTGAGGAAGGCGCCGAAGTCCTTGATGCCCGACACGCCCTTGGTGCCGCGGATGGCCACCGCCTTCAGGTTCTTCGAGCCCATCACCGCGCCCACGCCGGAACGGCCAGCCGCGCGATGCAGGTCATTGACCACACAGGCATACAGCACCTGGTTCTCGCCCGCCTTGCCGATCGACGAGATGCGCACGAGCGGGTCCTGCAGCTCGTCCTTGATCTGCTCCTCGGTCTCCCAGCAGCTCTTGCCCCACAGCCCGGCGGCGTCGCGCAGTTCGGCCTTGTCGTTCTCGATGTAGAGCCACACCGGTTTCGCCGACTTGCCCTCGAAGATCACCATGTCCCAGCCGGCGAACTTCATTTCGGCGCCGAAGAAGCCGCCGGAGTTCGAACAGGCGATGGCGCCCGTCAGCGGCCCCTTGGTGACGACGGTGTAGCGGCCTCCGGTCGAGGCCATGGTGCCGGTGAGCGGTCCGGTGGCCATGATCATCTTGTTGTCGGGCGACAGCGGATCGACCTTGGGGTCGATCTCGGACACCAGGTACTTGGTGGCCAGGCCACGCGAGCCGAGGTAGTCGTCGGCCCACTGCATGTTCAGCGGTTCTTCCGTACAGGTGCCGGCCGTGAGGTTCACCCGCAGGATCTTGCGATTCCATCCCATGATCCGTCCTCCTCAGGCAGCGGCCGAAGCCGGAGTGTTGGCCTTGGCGGCCCAGGCGCGCATCCTGTCGATGCCGGTCCAGTCGGCATCGACATACGTGATGGCGCCGGTCGGACAGGCGCTGGCGCAGGCGGGGTTGCCCTCGCACAAGTCGCACTTCTGCACCTTACCGGTATCCTGGTTGTAATTGATGGTGCCGAACGGACAGGCGATCGTGCACACCTTGCAGCCCACACAGGTGTCCTCGAACACCATCTTGGCGCCGGTCGACAGGTCGATGCGGATCGCATCCACCGGACAGGAATTCAGGCACCAGGCCTCGGTGCACTGCGTACAGGTGTAGGGAACCTTGCGGCCCTCGTGTTCGAAGTTGAACACCTTGATGCGCGACTTGCTCGGATTGATGACCCCGGTGTGCTCGTAGGAACAGGCCATCTCGCATTGCAGACAGCCGGTGCACTTCGCGGGATCAATGTGCAGTGCTTTCCACATCGATCGTCTCCTCGTTCTTTCCTTGGTTTGCAGCCGCTTTTCGCATGCGGACGCCGCTGCCGGACAAACCGGTCTGCGCCGTTCGATCCGCACACAGGCAGTTCAGAGATCGAACTGCCTATGAAACTCAGAGCATATGTTGCGTCCATCAAAGGTCAACCCGGGAATACCCCCTTTTACGTAAAAGGAATCAGAAATCGCGACCGAGCTTGCGGTACAGCGTATTGCGCGCGATGCCCAGCGCACGTGCGGCGGCCGACACGTTGCCGTCGTACTCGGCCAGCACGCGCAGGATCGTGTCCTCCTGCACGTCCTTCAGCCGGCGACCGCGCGTCCTGGCCGCGTGCGCTGCGATCACCACCGGGGCACGGACGGGCGCGGGCAGCCCTTCGGTCGCACCGGCCTCCGAACTGAAGATTTCCTCGGGCAGATGGCGCGAGAGGATCACGTCCTCGTGGTCGTCCAGCAGCGCGAGCGCCACCCGCAGCACGTTATGCAGTTGGCGGATGTTGCCGGGCCAGGCATAGCGCTCGAAGAAGTGCATGACCTCCTCGCTCACCGTGACGCTGCCCGGCGCGCGGCCATCGAGATCCTCGTCGATCAGGCGCTCGACGATGCAACGGATGTCACTGCGCTCGCGCAGCGGCGGCAGATAGACCGTGAGGCCATTGACGCGGTAATACAGATCCTCGCGGAAGCTGCCGGCCTTGACCGACTCGCTCAGCACCCGGTGCGTGGCACAGACCAGGGCGATATCCACGGGAATCGCCTCGCTCGCGCCGATCGGCACCACCCGTCGCTCCTGCAGCACGCGCAGCAGTCGCGCCTGCATCGACAGCGGCATGTCGCCGATCTCGTCGAGGAACAGCGTGCCGCCATGCGCCTGCTGGATGCGGCCGACCGCGCCTTCACGCCGGGCACCGGTGAAGGCGCCGCCGACGTAGCCGAACAGCTCGGACTCGATCAGGTTTTCCGGGATGGCCGCACAGTTCAGCGCCACGAAGGGACCGCTCGCACGCGGCCCGCTGTTGTGGCAGGCCTGGGCCAGCAACTCCTTGCCCACGCCCGACTCCCCCTGGATCAGCAGCGGGATGTTGCGTCCGATGACCTTGCCGGCGCGGTCGAGGGCCAGTTGCAGCGCGGCATCGCCGGTGGCGAGGTGCTCGAGCGTGATGCGTCCCTCCGCCGCAACGGCGGCACTGCGGGCACGCGTGGCGGCCCGCGACGCGGTGCCCCGCGCGGGCGAGGACAGCGGCGAACGCGACAGGTGAAACGCCATGCTTGCCCGTGCGCGGGCAAACACCACGGCCCCGTTACGCAACTCGAGCTCCAGCAAGGCCTCGGGCGAGCGCGCCGCCCGATCGAGCATCGTCCCCAGCGCGGTGCGGAACAGGTTGGCGAAGCCGCCAAGGCTGGTGCAGGGGCGTTCGTCGATGCCCAGCAGCGCCCGCGCGAGACGGTCGGCGCCCATGATCTCGCCCTCGCCCGACACGGCCAGCAGGCCCTCCTGCAGGCCGCCCACGCCTTCTGGCCGGTCATGGAAGGCAATCAGGATGTGACGCGCGTGATCGGCTTCGAACAGTCGGCGCTCGAGCAATCCCGCGCCGACCCGTGCGAGCCCGAGCGTATGCGGCTGGTAAGCGCGATGGTCGCCGGAAATGTCCAGCACCCCCAGCATCTGTCCGCATGGGTCGAAGATGGGGGCTGCACTGCAGGTGAGGATGCTGTTGCGCTGCAGATAGTGCTCGCCGCCGAAGATCTCGACCGGACTGCGCTCGATCAGTGCCGACCCGACGGCATTGGTGCCGCGGTGCTCCTCGCTCCAGTCGGCGCCCGGCTGCAGCGCGACGCGGCTCGCGCTGTCGACGAAGCCGGGGTCGCCGATCGCGTGCAGGATCATGCCTTGGGCGTCGGACAGCACCACCAGGCTGCCGGACGAGCGGATCTGCTCGTACAGATGCTCCATGACGCCGCTCGCGTGGCTCAGCAGGCGACCGTTGCGTTCGCGTGCCATCGAGAATTCGCTCCGCGTCGCGTTGTCGACACGCCGCATGTCACGCTCGTCGAGTCCGTTCTTGCGGCAACGCTGCCACGAACGCATCACCGGCGCCGGCAGGCCGGCCTCCGGCACCCGTCCGAGCTCGAAGAACTGCCGCCGCAAGGACTCCAGCGTCGCAGCCTGCGCTGCGCGCGTGAGGGTCTGACCCATGTTCTTGTCTCCACCATCGGCCGCCGTACCGTGCGCAATCGCCGGCATTGCCACCTGTCTTTTGGACATTGTTCGGACCGGATCGCTTCACATTGGATGCTTCCGATTCTTTATAGGAGAGTAATGCAAGACCTTTGCCACCGGTTAACGCTTGCATTTTGGGCGCGCAATGGAGCACATGGAGCAGTTGGCGACCTGCTCCATGTGCTCCAGTTGCGCCATCTGACACTGCGCGAGGTCTGCAGGCGCTGGCTGTCGATACGGCTGCGGACCGGGGCCGGTCAACGGCCCCGCAACCGGTCCTCGTCCTCGATCGCCGCCATCTCGGCATCGTCGAACAGCCGCGACCGGGTATGAAAGGCCTTGCCGGTATTGCCTTCCAGCGAGAAGGTCCCGCCGTGGCCGTCGACGACGTCGATGATCAGTTGCGTGTGCTTCCAGTATTCATACTGCGAGGCACTGATGTAGAAGGGCACGCCGCCGATGGCGCCCAGATGCACGTCGTGGGGGCCGATCGTGAGGTCGGTGGGCAGGTAGCAGTTCGCCGCGCTGTTGTCGCAACAGCCGCCGGACTGGTGGAACATCAGCTCGGGGCCATACTCGGCCTTGAGCTGCGCGATCAGCTCCAGCGCCGCAGGCGTGGCAATGACACGTTCGACCATGGCTTCGTCCTCCGCAATGCAAAAAAGGGGGCGGTCGCCCGCCCCCGAGGAGATGCCCCGGACAGGGCATGGGGAGAGAGGACGGTCGCTCAGAAGAAGCCGAGCTTGTTCTCGCTGTAGCTCACCAGCAGGTTCTTGGTCTGCTGGTAGTGGTCGAGCATGACCTTATGCGTCTCGCGGCCGATGCCCGATTCCTTGTAGCCGCCGAAGGCCGCGTGCGCCGGGTAGGCGTGGTAGCAATTGGTCCACACGCGCCCTGCCTGGATGGCGCGACCCATGCGGTAGGCGACGTTGCCGTTGCGGCTCCACACGCCGGCGCCCAGGCCGTACAGGGTGTCGTTGGCGATCGACAGCGCCTCGGCCTCGTCCTTGAAGGTGGTCACCGCGAGCACCGGCCCGAAGATCTCCTCCTGGAAGATACGCATCTTGTTGTGGCCCTTGAACAGCGTCGGCTGGATGTAGAAGCCGTCGGCCAGCTCGCCGTCAAGCTGGGCGCGCGCGCCGCCGATCAGCACCTGGGCGCCCTCTTCCTTGCCGAGCTGCAGGTACGACTGGATCTTGCTCATCTGCTCGGCCGAGGCCTGCGCGCCCATCATGGTGTCGGTGTCGAGCGGGCTGCCCTGCTTGATGGCGGCGACGCGCTTGAGCGCGCGCTCCATGAAGCGGTCGTAGATCGATTCCTGGATCAGCGCGCGGCTCGGGCAGGTGCATACCTCGCCCTGGTTGAAGGCGAACAGCACCAGGCCCTCGATCGCCTTGTCGAGGAAGGCGTCGTCCTTGTCCATCACGTCCGCGAAGAAGATGTTGGGCGACTTGCCACCCAGTTCCAGCGTGGCCGGGATCAGGTTGTTGGCGGCGGCCTGGGCGATGACGCGGCCGGTGGAGGTCGAGCCGGTGAAGGCGATCTTGGCGATGCGCTTGCTGGTGGCGAGCGGCATGCCGGCCTCACGACCATAGCCATTGACGATGTTGAGCACGCCCGGCGGCAGCAGGTCGGCGATCAGCTCCATCAGCACCAGGATCGACACCGGGGTCGATTCGGCGGGCTTGAGCACCACGCAGTTGCCCGCCCCCAGCGCAGGCGCGAGCTTCCACGCCGCCATCAGGATCGGGAAGTTCCAAGGAATGATCTGGCCGACCACGCCCAGCGGCTCGTGGATGTGATAGGCCATGGTGTTCTCGTCGATCTCCGAGATACCGCCTTCCTGCGAACGCAGGCAGCCCGCGAAGTAACGGAAGTGGTCGACGGCGAGCGGGATGTCGGCATTGAGCGTCTCACGGATCGGCTTGCCGTTATCGACGGTTTCAGCGTAGGCAAGCAGTTCCAGGTTCTGCTCGAGGCGGTCGGCGATCTTGAGCAGGACGTTCGAACGGGTGGCGGCGTCGGTCTTGCCCCACTTCGGGAAGGCGGCGTGTGCGGCATCGAGGGCGAGCTCGATGTCCTCGGCCGTGGACCGTGCGGCCTGGGTGTACTTCTGGCCGGAGATCGGCGTGACCACGTCGAAGTACTGGCCCTTGACCGGGGCCACCCACTTGCCACCGATGAAGTTGTCGTAGCGGGACTTGTATTGAACCTTGGCACCAGCCTGGCCGGGCATTGCGTACAGCATGATCAGTCTCCTCGTGTGATGTGTCATCGGGCGTCGATCGCCACGGGCAGCATTCAGCATGGCTCGTGCCAGCCGCCTCGCCCCTCTACAAATCAAGCACTTAGAAACAATCCAGCGTTCCTTCGCCGCGTCACAGGCATTTGGAGCATGTCAGTCCTGAGCATCTGCTCCAGAAGGCCGGCGTCGCTGGAGCAATGGCGCGCCTGCTCCACGATGCTCCATCCCGCCCTGCGGTAGCAGGTGCTCCGGACGTGTTCGGAACGCATGGAGCAGAGCGCGCCTGCCAATGCCGGCTGCCGTACATCGGCCATCCGCAAGCGCACCACGCGCTGCAACCCGCGCCAGCGCAAGGCTTGCAGCGCGAACGTCCGGTCCCGGCCTTCGCTTGCGCCATCCGAGTGGCACAGCCATTGCACCCCTGCGGCAGGCCGGCCGCTGCGGGGTCGAGGCTTCGCTCCCGCGGCTGCTCCAGATCGACCAGTACAACAACGGAGGAAGACATGACCCATTCCCTCAACGGCTGCCGCAGCCTGCGAACGACCATCCTCGCGGCCACGCTGTCGGCCTGCGCTGCCCTTGCCCATGCGCACGGCGACGTCACGCCGCAGGCGGTCGACACTTCGGCGCTGAAGCAGATCGGCGGCGACTGGCTGGAACAGAACCCCTACCGCAAGAACCCCGACGCCATCCGCATCGGCGATTCCGCCTACAACCAGAACTGCGCCCGCTGCCACGGGCTGGGCGCGGTTTCCGGCGGCATCGCGCCGGACCTGCGCATGCTGCCGCTCGGCGACGAAGGCGACGAGTACTTCATCCAGCGCATCCGCAACGGCGTGACCCGCAACGGCGCGGTCTACATGCCGCCCTTCGAAGGCACGCTGACGCAGGAAGCGATGTGGGCGATCCGCGCCTGGCTGGAGACCGTCCATGAAGAATGACCGCCGCCGCCTCCTGCTGGCCGCCGGTGCCGTGCTCGCCCAGGCCGCCCTGCCCGGTGCCGCCCGTGCGCTCGCCGCGGACACCACGGTCGAAACGCAGCAGCCCGGCGCACTGCGCATCGCGGTGTATGCCGAATTCCCGCCCTACTCGGCGCGCGGCAAGGGCGTGGATGTGGCGCTCGGCAAGGCGCTGGCCGAGAAGCTCGGACTGCGCGCCGAATTCGTCGAGTTCCCCCCCGGCGAAGACATGGGCGACGACCTGCGCAACATGGTGTGGCGCGGCCACTATCTCGGCACGCGTCCGGGCGACTTGATGCTGCACGTGCCCGTCGATGCGCGCTTCGCCGCACAGCACGACAAGGTGAAGATTTTCGGCCCCTACCACCTCGAGACCATGGCCATCGCCCGCAACCCGGCACGTGTGCCGCCGGTCGCCGGATCGGCCGCGGTGGGGCTGGAGGTCTTCACCCGCGAAGCGATCGGCGCCGAGGTGGACACGCACGCCAGCGACTTCCTGCTGCACGTGCTCAACGGCCGCCTGCGCGAGCAGGTACGGCACTTCCGTTCGCTCGCCGAAGCCGTCGAGGCGATGCGGCGCGGGGAGGTCGCCGCCGTAATGGGCACGCACACCGAACTGCAGGGCGCGCTGGGTGGCGAGGGCAACTTCGCCCTCGACCGCCTAACGCTGCCCGAGATGCGCGCCAGCCAGTGGCCGATCGGCATGGCGGTGAAGGCCGATGCCGGACCGCTGGCCGATGCGCTGGCGGGCGCGCTCGCCGAGTTGCAGCGCTCCGGCGCGCTTGCCCGGCTCTATGCCGAACACGGCCTGAGCCTCAACACGCCCTGAGCTCGAGAACCTTTTCCACCCGCAGCAAAACGACAACACAAAGAGGAGACAACACGATGAATCCATCCAAGCGCCTGCGCACCGCCCTCGCCCGCAGCGCCCTCGCCGGCTGTGCGCTGGCCGCGTCCGGGGCCGCCTCGGCCCTCGACGTCGATGCCGGCGACTACACCGCGCTGCCCGAAGGCACGCAGCTCGCGCTGGTGTACTACCAGCATGCCGAGATCGACCATCTCTACGCCGACGGTCGCAAGGGGCCGGGCAAGCTCAGCACCGATGCGGCCTTGTTCCGCTACGTCTACTTCACCCGCATCGGCGACTACATCATCGACCCGCAGATCATCGTCCCCTACGTCGGCATCGACGCCAAGGGCGCGCTGGCCGATGCCGGTGTCAACAGCCCGAGCGGCTTCGGCGACACCCTGCTCGGCGCCACGCTGTGGCTGCACAACGACCCGAAGGCGGGCGACTACTTCGGCCTCACCTATTTCCTGTCGGTGCCCACCGGCGACTACGACCGCCACGACGCCCTCAACATCGGCGCCGACCGCTACAGCCACATCCTGCAGGCCGGCTACATCAAGCGCCTGAGCCCGAAGTGGACGATGGACCTGGTGCTGGACGCCACGATTCACGGCGACAACAAGAAGGCCAACGCCGCCGGCGACACGCTGGAGCAGGACACGACCTGGCAAGCCCAGGCCTGGCTGCGCTACCACGTGTCGGACACGCTCGACCTGCGCGCCAGCGTGTCGCGCTACTGGGGCGGCGAGACGAAACTGGGCGGCGTGTCGCAGGACGATGAAACGAATCGCTCGAAGTTCACGATCGGTACGGCCTGGTTCGTCGAACCCAGCCTGCAGCTGATCGCCAACGTCGGTCGCGACATCTCGGTGGACAACGGCGCCAAGGAAGACAGCCGGCTCAACCTGCGCCTGCTGAAGGTGTTCTGAGCATCCGCCGGCGGACCGTGCATCGGTCCGCCGGCCTGAGCGGGCTTTTGCGCCGGCGCGTTTTCAGTCGTCCGCGCGCATCCGCCCGACCACCGTCAGCGCATCGCCGTCGGCACGCAACACTACGATCTCGCCCGACGCCGGAACGATGCCGCTGAGCGCGGTGATGTTGACCTGATGCGTGACGAGCACCAGCGGCCCCTGCGCGGGCGCGCCCGACGCCAGCTCGCGCGCGATCAGCGCACGCACTTCGGCCGTCTGCACGGCTTCGCGCGCCCCGTCGCGGAAGAAGGAATTCAGCCCGGCGAATGGCGTGATCTCGCCCAGGTCCAGCAAGCGCGCGGTATCGAGGCAGCGGCACCACTGGCTGGCGTAGACGCGCGCGGCGGCGATACCCTGCGCCCGAAAACGCTCGCCGATGCGCCGCGCCTCGTCACGGCCCACCGCCGACAGGTTGCGCTGGGTAGCGCAGTCCTCGACCTTGAACCCGTCCGGGTCACCCACCCCCGGCGCGGTGGCATGGCGCATCAGCGCGACATGTCCGCCGCCGCGCAGCGCGGCCCACAAGGCATCCGCCGCCAGCACGGGGGCGGCGGCGAGGAGGCTGGCAAGGAGGAGCGTGGTGGCGACAAGGGCATTCATGTGCCCTCTGACACGCACCCTGGCGCCGAGTTTTCCGCCGGGCGCAGCACACCGCTTGCCTGCAGGCGGCTCGGGCTCCAGCCCGCGCCGAACAGGATCATGCGCGTGTTCAGGTCCTCGCGCAGGCGGGGATCGGCCTCGCTGCCGAGGTCGTGCAGGCGCTTGTCGAGGATCGCGACGTAGCGCAGGGGCTGCGGCTGCGGGAAAGCACCCGACGCCCGCGGGGAAATGGCCAGTGCGTTCACCTCCGACCCCTCCCTCAGCACAATGCCGGGCCGGCCCACCAGCCACTCATCAAGCCTGCGGGCTTCTCGGGGGCGCTGACGCGCGCACTGCTTTCCCACGACTCGACCTGCACATCCAGGCCGGCGAATACGCCGTAGCCCTTGCCCGCGCGGATGCCCTCCCCCGCTTGCAGGCTTTCGCCCGCACGGATCGCCGCTTCGGCGCTAATCAGTCCGCCGGCCTTGATGCCCCAGCCCGCCTCCAGGTGCATGGCGCCATGGACCGAGCCGCCGGCGGCAATGCCCTGACCGACGCGGACATTGGCTTCGGCGCGGATGTCACCGCCGACCTGCAGCCCCTTGCCACAGCGCAACTCGCCTTCGCTGTGCAGCTCGAGCCCGATGAAGGCATTACCGTCGATCCGCAAGCGGCCGCCGCAACGCAAGTCCCAGCCGATGCGCGCCTCGCCACCGCAGTGCAGGTCGCCAGCCGAGTCCACACCCCAGCCGGCACGCAGATCGCCATCGATGGTGACGCGGCCCTCGCCCCGGACATTGCCCTCGACGCGCAGGTCGCCACCGACGATCAGGTCGCCGCCGACGCGCACGCCGCCATCGACCTGCAGCCCGCCGCCGACATGCAGCTTGCCTTCGACGTCGACATTGCCGCGTACCTGCAGCGTGCCGGCAAACACGACGGCATCCGCCTCGATTGCATCGACCACGCGCACCTCGCCGGTCGGCCCGAACTGTTCGAGCAGCCAGCACGCATCGCCGACGCGGCCGGCGGCCACCATCGTGTCGAGCAACTCCTGATAATTTCCGCCTTCGTCGAACTGGCGCACGAACCAGCGGAATCCGTCGGTGCAGGGACGCTTCGCCCTGACGAAACTACGTGTGAGAACCATGAGACATCACCCAAGTGCAGATCGCCGCCGCGCATGCAGCGCGGCGATTCGGTTGCAGCCCGGGCGAGGAAAGGGTTCCGCCTGAAGAGGGTCTCATCCCTGAGTGGGTCAGGGAACTGGCCGGTCAAGGCCTTGAGGTATCGAGGAAAGCTTCAGGTTCCCGCGCTGGCTGCACGTTGATCAGGACACGAACGACATGTGTCCTGGCAAGGTGCCGTGCGGGGTGGCCTGGGATCAGTCCCGGTTCCGGCCCCGCACGGCCGAGAAAAGCACGGCCGGGGACCCTGTGACCTTGAATGCCTGCGCCAACCTGAGGGTGTCGCGGCACGATGCGGCGCTCAGCCGGCCGCCCACGCGCTGTCCCGCGGCGTCGAACGCGTGCGAGAACGGGGTGGCAGCGGAAAGCGGCATGGCAGATGGGAAGTGATGCGAAAACGAGTAGGCCGGAGTATACGCCAAAGTCCGCGCCCGGTCCGCCCGCGGAGGAAACCCGCTGCGGGCGGCGCTGGATGCGCGCCCGGAACGAAAACGGGGCACCCGAAGGTGCCCCATGCCGGCGTTCACCCGCCGTGCGCCAGTCAGCGCGACCCGGATGGCCGCCCCGACCGGCGCAGGCGCACCGCGATCACTTCAGGTCGAAACGGTCGGCGTTCATGACCTTCGTCCAGGCCGCGACGAAGTCCTTCACGAACTTTTCCTTGCTGTCGTCCTGGGCATACACCTCGGCGTAGGCGCGCAGGATCGAGTTCGAACCGAAAACCAGATCGACCCGGGTCGCGGTCCACTTGGTGGCGCCGCTCTTGCGATCGACGATGGCGTAGCTGTTGCGCCCGGTGGGCTTCCAGCTGTAGCGCATGTCGGTGAGATTGACGAAGAAGTCGTTCGTCAGCGCACCGACGCGATCGGTGAAGACGCCGTGCTGGCTGCCGCCGTGGTTGGCGCCGAGCACGCGCATGCCACCGATCAGCACCGTCATCTCCGGCGCGGTCAGGCCGAGCAACTGGGCGCGGTCGAGCAGCATCTCCTCGGGCTGGACCACGTAGTCCTTCTTCTGCCAGTTGCGGAAGCCGTCATGCAGCGGCTCGAGCACCTCGAAGGATTCGACGTCGGTCTGCGCTTGTGTCGCGTCGCCGCGGCCCGGGGCGAACGGCACCTCGACACTGAAGCCCGCGGCCTTGATCGCCTGCTCCAGACCGACGTTGCCGCCCAGCACGATCACGTCCGCCACGCTGGCACCGGTCTCGGCGGCGATCTTCTCGTACGCTGCCAGCACCTTGGCCAGGCGCGCCGGCTCGTTGCCCTCCCAGTCCTTCTGCGGGGCCAGGCGGATGCGCGCACCATTGGCGCCCCCCCGGTAGTCCGAGCCGCGGAAGGTGCGCGCGCTGTCCCACGCGGTGGCGACCATCTCGCTCACCGACAGGCTGGCCGCGGCGATCTTCGCTTTCACCGCGGCCACGTCATAGCCCCTGTTGCCGGCAGGCACGGGGTCCTGCCAGATCAGGTCCTCGGCAGGTACGTCCGGGCCGATGTAGCGCGACTTCGGCCCCATGTCGCGGTGCGTCAGCTTGAACCACGCCCGGGCGAAGACCTCCTCGAAGTAGGCCTGGTCGTTGCGGAAACGCTCGGCGATCTTGCGGTACTCGGAGTCGAAACGCAGCGCCATGTCGGCATCGGTCATGATCGGCTTGCGGCGGATCGACGGGTCTTCCACGTCCACCGGCATGTCCTCTTCCTTGATGTTGACCGGCTCCCACTGCCAGGCCCCGGCCGGCGACTTCTGCAGCCACCAGTCGTGCTTGAACAGCATGTCGAAGTAGCCGTTGTCCCACTTCGTCGGATGCGTGGTCCACGCACCTTCGATGCCGCTGGTCACGGCGTTGCGTCCGATGCCGCGGGTGGTATGGTTCATCCAGCCGAAGCCCTGCTCCTCGAGATCCGCCCCTTCGGGCGCCGGGCCGAGGTTGGCCGCGCTGCCGTTGCCGTGCGTCTTGCCGACGGTGTGGCCACCGGCGGTCAGCGCCACGGTTTCCTCGTCGTTCATCGCCATGCGGGCGAAGGTCACGCGCATGTCGTGCGCGGTCTTGATCGGGTCGGGCTTGCCATCGACGCCTTCCGGATTCACGTAGATCAGGCCCATCATCACCGCGGCGAGCGGGTTCTCGAGGTCGCGCTGACCGGAGTAGCGCGAGCCCTCGCTGCCGCTGGGCGCAAGCCATTCCCGCTCCGAACCCCAGTAGATGTCCTTCTCGGGGTGCCAGATGTCCTCGCGACCGAAGGCGAAGCCGAAGGTCTTGAATCCCATCGATTCGTAGGCCATGTTGCCCGCGAGGATGATCAGGTCGGCCCAGCTGATCTTGTTGCCGTACTTCTTCTTGATCGGCCACAGCAGGCGGCGCGCCTTGTCGAGGTTGCCGTTGTCCGGCCAGGAGTTGAGCGGGGCGAAGCGCTGGTTGCCGGTGCCGCCGCCACCGCGGCCGTCGGCGATGCGGTAGGTGCCCGCGGCATGCCAGGCCATGCGGATCATCAGGCCGCCGTAGTGGCCCCAGTCGGCCGGCCACCATTCCTGGCTGTCGGTCATCAGGGCCTTGAGGTCGTTCTTCAGCGCGTCGACGTCGAGCTTCTTCAGCTCCTCGCGGTAGTTGAAGTCCGCACCCAGCGGATTGGTCTTGGTGTCGTGCTGGTGGAGGATGTCGAGGTTAAGCGCCTTCGGCCACCATGCCATGACCGAATTGGCCGCGGCGGTGTTACCGCCGTGCATCACCGGGCACTTGCCCGCCGTGTTCATGCTGTTCTCACTCATTTCGTTCTCCTGTCGTCACGTCGTTGGCTGAAGTCCGCGAGTAACACGATCGCCCCGATATGTCCCCGGGCCAGGCACGATCGTTCCCGTCCGCACGCATTCCGTGGTCTTCGTCATCTGCTGCGCACGAATTCAATGTAGCAAAGCGCGTTGATCGCCACAGCAATGAGAGATATTGAGTGAAACTATTAAAATATTTCTATGAACAGCAAGATCAACTATCAGACATCAGGCGGTGCTGCGCCACACCTTCCCGCAGCAGGCGCGGGACGCCACCTGAGGCATCACGGCAGAAAGCCTGGGCTCGGGCACCGGATAGCGCGCCCCGACAGCGGAACATCGCGAGAGGCTTCGGTCGCGTATTCACATTTTGCGTCGCTGCTGACACAATCGCAGGCCTCGTAATTATGAATTCAAAATCACGAAATGCTGATCAACCCCACGTCACAGGTGCTGGGCAGCACGGACGCGCAGGCTGCGTGGCAGCGCCGCAGCATCGACAACGTGTGGCACCCCTGCACCCAGATGCAGCGCCTGGGCACCGTGCCGCCGCTGCCGATCGCGCGCGGCGAAGGCGTGTGGCTGCATGACTACGCCGGAACTCGCTACTTCGATGCCAACAGCTCGTGGTGGGTGAATCTGTTCGGCCACGCGGACGCGCGCATCAACGCGGCACTGCGCGAGCAGTTGGAGACCCTGCCGCACGTGATGCTGGCGGGCTGCACGCATGCATCCGCCGTCGAGCTGGCCGAGCGCCTGCGCGCCATGACCGGCGGCGTGCTCGGCCATGTCTTCTATGCCAGCGACGGGGCCTCGGCGGTGGAGATCGCGCTCAAGATGAGCTTCCACGCCTGGCGTAACCTGGGGCGCAGCGACAAGCGCGAGTTCGTCTGCCTGCGCCAAGGTTATCACGGTGAAACGCTCGGAGCCCTGGCCGTCACCGACGTCGCCGTGTTCCGCGACGCCTACGATCCGCTGCTGATGCGGGCCCATCTCGTGATGTCGCCCGACGCGCGCCAGGCCCTGCCCGGCGAGTCGGCTGCGGACGTGGCCGCCCGTGCGCTCGCCGACGTGCGGGCACTGTTCGAGGCGCGGCACGAACACATCGCCGCCGTCATCGTCGAGCCGCTGGTGCAGTGCGCGGCCGGCATGGCCCTGCACGACGCCGCCTACCTGCGCGGTCTGCGCGCCCTGTGCGACGCGTTCGACGTCCACCTGATCGCCGACGAGATTGCCGTGGGCTGCGGCCGCACCGGCAGCTTCTTCGCCTTCGAGCAGGCGGCGCTACCCGGCGAGGCGCCGCTGTGGCCCGACTTCGTCTGCCTGTCGAAGGGTATCAGCGGCGGCTATCTGCCCCTGTCGCTGGTGCTGACGCGCGATGCGATCTACGAGGTCTTCCTCGACGACGACGTGGCACGCGGCTTCCTGCACTCGCACTCCTACACCGGCAACGCGCTCGCCTGCCGCGCCGCGCTCGCCGTGCTCGACCGCTTTGCAGAGGACGACGTGCTGGCGCGCAACCGTGCCACCGCCCCGCTGCTGAGTGCCGCGCTGGCGCCGCTTGGCGACGACGCGCGCATCGAGCACCTGCGCCACACGGGCATGATCTGGGCCTTCGACGTACGCGCCGACGTGGCAGGCGAGCGCTTCGCCGAACGCTTCCATCTCGCCGGCCGCGACAACGGCCTGCTGATTCGTCCGATCGGTCGCACCGTCTACCTGATGCCGCCCTACCTGCTCGACGCAGAGCTTGCGCAGTGGCTCGCCACGCAGACCCTGACAACGCTCGAGCAGACGCTCGCCAACCGCCCGCGGAATTCGCGCCCCGATGCTGATCGCTCACCTGAACCAGCGACGGCTTGAGCGCGAGGCCGCGGCGCTGGGTCGCCGCCGGCGGATTGCCGAAACCCCCTGCGGCCCCCGACAACGACTGCAGGCAGCCGATGGCACGACGCGCGAATTGCTGGGCTTCTGCAGCAACGACTACCTCGGGCTGGCGCATCACCCCGAACTGGTCGCCGCGCTGGCGGAGGGCGCGGCACGCTGGGGCGCGGGCAGCGGGGCCTCGCACCTGGTAAGCGGCCACAGCCGCGCGCACGCCGAGCTCGAGGCCGCGCTCGCCGCCCTGCTCGCGCCCTGCATCCCGGGTGCCGAGGCGCTGCTCTTCTGCAGCGGCTACATGGCCAACCTCGCGCTGCTGACCACGCTCGGCGACGGCGAGGCCGCGATCTTCGCCGACAAGCTCAACCACGCCTCGCTGATCGACGGCGGCCTCTTGGCCGAGGCGCAGATGCGGCGCTATCCGCATGGCCGCCTCGACCTGCTCGACGCCATGCTGTGCAACTGCAGGGCAGCGATCAAGCTCATCGTCACCGACGCGGTGTTCAGCATGGATGGCGACCTCGCGCCGCTGCCCGCGCTGCTGGCGCTGGCCGAGCGCCACGACGCCTGGCTCATTGTCGACGACGCGCACGGGTTCGGCGTGCTGGGCGCGGAGGGCCGCGGCGCTCTGTCGCACTTCGGCCTGCGCAGCGAGCGCCTGATCAACATGGGCACGCTCGGCAAGGCCGCCGGGGTGGGCGGCGCCTTCGTCGCAGCGCACCCGGCGATCATCGATGCGCTCGTCCAGGGCGGACGCAGCTACATCTACACCACTGCAATGCCGCCAGCCCAGGCGCATGCGCTGGCGGCCAGCCTGCGGCTGATTGCCAGCGACGAAGGCCGACGCCGGCGGCAGCACCTCGAGGCCCTGGTGGCCGACCTGCGCACGCGCCTGCACGCGCTGATCGCACGCCGCCCCGCTTGCGGCTGGCGGCTGGCGGACTCGCAAACTGCCATCCAGCCGCTGATCGTCGGCGACAATACGACTGCGCTCGCCCTGTCGGCCGCGCTCGAGACGCGCGGCCTGTGGGTGCCGGCCATCCGCCCGCCCACCGTGCCGGCGCACACCGCACGCCTGCGCATCACGCTGAGCGCCGCCCATGCGGCGACCGACGTCGCCCGACTGTGCGATGCGCTCGAACAGCTTTCCGAGGAACCGCTCCAGCCATGAATGCCTTCCCCGCCACCCGGCCCGCTTCCGCGCTTGACGGCGTGTTCGTGACCGGCACCGACACCGAGATCGGCAAGACCGCGATCAGCGCCGCCCTGGTCGGCCTGCTCGCCCGCACGGGCCTACGTGTCGCCGGCCTCAAGCCCATCGCCGCCGGCACCGCATTGATCGACGGCGAACGCATCAACGAGGACGTGCACGCCCTGCGCGCGGCCAGTTCGGTCACGCTCGACGTACCGGAGATCTGCCCCTGCCAGCTCGACGCCGCCTGCGCGCCACACATCGCCGCGCGGCTGGAAGGCCGGACCATCGACCGTGACGTCGTGCTCGCCGCCGTGCATGCGGCCGCCGCACGTTGCGACCGCCTCGTCGTCGAGGGCGTCGGCGGCTTCAACGTGCCCTTCGACGACGACGGCCGCTGGAGCAGCGCCGACCTCGCGGTCGACCTCGGCCTGCCGGTCATCCTCGTCGTCGGCCTGCGCCTGGGCTGCATCAACCACGCGCTGCTGACCGCCGAAGCCGTGCGCGCCCGCGGCCTGCACCTGTGCGGCTGGGTCGCCAACGTCGTCGATCCGCAGATGCCCCATCTCGACGGCAACCTCGACGCCCTGGCCCGCGGCCTCGGGTCCGCGCCCTGCCTCGGCCTCGTGCCGCGCCTGCCGGTCGCGAGCCCCACGGCCATCGCGCCCTACCTCAACGTTCCGGCGATCCACGCCCTTTTCAGATCCAACTCACTATCGACGGAGACAGCATGACCACGCTCGCCAGCCTATCCCCCGAAGGCCTTCGCCGCACCGCGACGCCCGCCACCAGCCGCCCCGGGCGCTGGCGCGTCGAGGACGTCGAGGCGCTGTTCGCCCTGCCCTTCATGGACCTCGTGTTCCGCGCCCAGCAGGTCCATCGCGAACACTTCGACCCGAGTGAGATCCAGCTCTCCACCCTGCTGTCGATCAAGACCGGCGGCTGCGCCGAGGACTGCGGCTACTGCTCGCAGTCCGCGCACTTCGACACCGGCCTGAAGGCCGAGAAGCTGATGCCGGTCGATGAGGTGCTGGAGGCCGCCCGTGCCGCCAAGGCGCAGGGCGCCAGCCGCTTCTGCATGGGGGCAGCCTGGCGCTCGCCCAAGGCGCGCGACATGGAACGCGTGACGACGATGGTGCGCGAGGTGAAGGCGCTCGGCCTCGAGACCTGCATGACGCTGGGCATGCTCGACGCCGACCAGGCCAGCACGCTGAAGGACGCCGGCCTCGACTACTACAACCACAACCTCGACACCGCGCCCGAGTACTACGGCAAGGTCATCGGCACGCGGACCTACCAGGACCGCCTCGACACCCTCGACAACGTGCGCGCGGCCGGCATCAACGTGTGCAGCGGCGGCATCGTCGGCATGGGCGAGACGCGCGCACACCGCGCCGGCCTCATCGCGCAGCTCGCCAACCTCGAGCCCTACCCCGAGTCGGTGCCCATCAACAACCTCGTCCCCATCCCGGGCACGCCGCTGGCCGACGTCGAGCCCATCGACCCCTTCGAGTTCGTGCGCACCATCGCCGTCGCCCGCATCACCATGCCGCGCACCTACGTGCGCCTGTCGGCCGGGCGCGAGCAGATGGACGATGCGCTGCAGGCGCTGTGCCTGATGGCGGGCGCCAATTCGATCTTCTACGGCGACCACCTGCTGACGACCTCCAACCCCCGTACCGGGCGCGACCGCAGCCTGCTCGAGCGCCTCGACATGCGCATCCAGGGCCAGGCCGACTGATGCTGGCCGAAGCCATCGCGCGGGCGCCGGGCGTGCCCGCCCCGGGGCCCGACGTAGCGCTCGACGATGCGTTCCTGCAGAACCCCTACCCCGTCTATCGCCAGTGGCGGGAGGCGGGGCCGCTGCACTGGAACGACGGTTTCTTCCAGGGCGCCTGGGTGCTCAGCCGGCACGAGGACGTCGAGCGCGTGCTGCGCGACCCGCGCTTCTCGTCGCAACGCACCGGCGGCTGGGTCAAGCGCATCGAGGGCGTGGATGCCGGCTACGCCGGGCGCCGCGCCCACGCGGGGCTGGACCGCTTCCAGCATCTGTTCGCGCGCGCGATGGTCTTCCTCGACGCCCCGGACCACACTCGCCTGCGCCGCGTGATGGGTGCGGGCTTCCATCCGTCGCTGGTCCGCGGCCTGGCCCCCCGGATCGAAGACCTGGTCGATGAGCTGCTCGACGGGCTCGACGGACCCGGCGCCGCCGCCGGCTTCGACTTCATCGAGACGGTGGCGCGCCCGCTGCCCTCGCGCGTGATCGGCCTGATGCTGGGCGTTGACCGGGCCGACGAGGCGCGCTTTGCCGCGTGGACGGATGACCTCGCCGCCTTCATCGGTGCCCTGCGCCCGAACGAGGCGCAGTTGCGCCGGGCACAACGCAGCCTGCTCGAACTCGTGCGCTACTTCGAGGCCGTGCTGGCGCAGCGCCGCGGCGCGCCCGCCGACGACCTCGTCAGCCTGCTGCTGCGGGCGGAGGCCGAGGGCCTGATACGCGCCGACGGCGAGGTACTGGCGCAATGCGCCATGTTGCTGTTCGCCGGCCACGAGACCACCCGCAACCTGCTCGGCAACGGCCTGTACACACTGCTGCGCCATCCCGCGCAATGGGCCGCGATCCAGGCCGACCCGGACGCCCTGCCCGGCGCGGTGCGGGAGGTACTGCGCTTCGACAGCCCGGTGCAATATACCGGCCGACGCGTCGCCGCCGACCTCGACTGGCATGGCCACCGGCTGCGCCGGGGCGATCTCGTCATCGCGCTGATCGGCGCGGCCAACCGCGATCCCGCGCGCTACGCGGAGCCCGACCGCTTCGACATCAGCCGCCGTGAAGGCAGCCACCTCGCCTTCGGCAGCGGCCCGCATGTCTGCATCGGCGCCGGACTCTCGCTGCTGGAAGCGACGATCACGCTGCGCAAGGTGTCGCAGCGCTGGCCCACGCTGCGCCTGTGCGATACGCAGCCGCGCTGGAACACCAATGCAGCGCTGCGCGGCCTGCAACGGCTCGACGTCGTCTCCGGTCACGCTGCAGGCTGAGCGGCGCGGGCTGCCCCTTGGACGCGCGGGCCGCCCTCGGTTAGCATGCGCGGCCCTTCCCGCCCCGCGGCCCGCCGCCGCCCGCCCCCATGCACGCTCCCGCCCGCGCCTGCGGCATCGACTTCGGCACCTCCAACTCCACCGTTGGCTGGCTGCGCCCCGATGCGAGCACCCTGCTCATGCTCGAGGACGACAAGCCGACCCTGCCGTCCGCGGTGTTCTTCAACGCCGACGAGGACAGCACCCATTTCGGCCGCGACGCGCTGGCGCAGTACCTCGAGGGCTATGAAGGCCGGCTGATGCGCGCGCTGAAGAGCCTGCTCGGCTCCAGCCTCATCGACGGCCAGACCGAGGTCGGCGGGCGGGCGCTGCGCTTCCGCGACCTGCTGGCGAGCTTCATCGGCGAGCTCAAGCGCCGCGCAGAGCGGCAAGCCGGCCGCGCCTTCGACCAGGCGGTGTTCGGCCGCCCGGTGCACTTCGTCGACGACGACGCTGCCGCGGACGGCAAGGCGCAGGACACGCTCGAAGCGATTGCCCGCCAGGTCGGCTTCCGCGAGGTGAGCTTCCAGTTCGAGCCGATCGGCGCCGCGCTGCACTACGAGCGCTCGCTGGCCGCCGAGGAAGTTGTGCTGATCGCCGACATCGGCGGCGGCACGGCGGACTTCTCGCTGGTGCGCCTGTCGCCCGAGCGCGCACGGCGCGACGACCGTGCCGACGACCTGCTCGGCAACGCCGGCGTGCACATCGGCGGCACCGACTTCGACCGCGCGCTGAGCCTGGACTGCGTGATGCCGCTGCTGGGCTACCGCGGCCTGATGAAGAACGGCGCCCACATCCCGGCCAGCCTCTACTTCCAGCTCGCCACCTGGCACACCATCAACTTCGCCTACAGCCGCCAGGCCTGGGCCGACCTGCAGAACATCTACCGCGACGCTGCCGCCCGCACCGAGCTCGACCGCCTGGCACGCCTCGTGAGCCAGCGCGAAGGCCACTGGCTGGCGCTGCAGGTGGAGCAGGCCAAGATCGACCTGTCGACCGCGCCGGCAGCCCGCATGGACCTCGACCGGCTGGAAGACGGCCTGCAGCACACCATCACCACGGCCGACTTCGTCGCCGCCACCGCCACGCTGGTCGAGCGCGTCGGCGAATGCGTGGGCCAGCTGCTGCGGGACGCCGGCCTGCGCCGCGACCAGGTCGACACCGTGTACTTCACCGGCGGCGCCAGCGGCGTCGCCCAGCTGCGCGCGCGCATCGCCGCCGAACTGCCTGCGGCCCGCTGCGTGGAAGGCGACCTCTACGGCAGCATCGGCGCCGGCCTCGCGGTGGAAGCCGCGCGCCGCTACGGCTGACCGCCCCGCCCGTCCCTGTGGCGGGCCCTCGCCCGCTCTCCTCCTCGCCCGCTTTCCCCTCGGCCGCCGCTCCGCGTCGCCGCCCGCCTGCTCTACGGAGCGCTCCGCTCCAGCGTAGGCATCGCACGCTGGAGCATGTGGAGCAGCCCATGTAGCAGCGTCCGCGCGCGATTGCGGGCCTGCGGGCCGATGGCATGGTGCTTGCGCTGAGTGCTCCCAGGCCCGGACGCGCGCATCGCAACCGGGCTCCCGACTGGCAACCGCGCCACATCACAAGAGGAGACCACCATGCACACCCCACTGCGCAGCGCACGCCGTCCGCGGCTGCTCGCCAGCTTCGCCGCCACCGCCTTCGCCCTCGCCGCGCTCAACGCCCAGGCCAAAGGCGTGACCGACGACGATATCGTCAACGACGCCACCATCACCACCCAGGTCGTCACCCACGGTCTCGGCACCAAGGGGCAGCGCTACAGCCCGCTCGACCAGGTCAACACCGAGACGGTGAAGAACCTCGTGCCCGTCTGGTCCTTTTCCTTCGGCGGCGAGAAGCAGCGCGGCCAGCAGTCGCAGCCGCTGATCCACGACGGCAAGATGTACGTCACCGCGTCCTACAGCCGCATCTTCGCGCTCGACGCCACGACCGGGCAGAAGCTGTGGAAGTACGAGCACCGCCTGCCCGACGGCATCATGCCCTGCTGCGACGTGATCAACCGCGGCGCCGCGCTGTACGACGACCTGGTGATCTTCGGCACGCTCGACGCCCAGCTCGTCGCGCTGAACAAGGACACCGGCAAGGTCGTGTGGCGGCAGAAGATCGAGGACTACAAGGCGGGCTACTCCTTCACCGCCGCGCCGCAGATCGTCAAGGGCATGGTCATCACCGGCAACTCGGGCGGCGAGTTCGGCATCGTCGGCCGCGTCGATGCGCGCGACGCGAAGACCGGCAAGCTGATCTGGAGCCGCCCGACCGTCGAAGGCCACATGGGCTACACCTACGATGCCGAAGGCAAGCCGGTGGACAACGGCATCTCCGGCACCACCAACGCCACCTGGCCCGGCGACCTGTGGAAGACCGGCGGCGCGGCGCCCTGGCAGGCCGCCTACTACGACCCCGACGTCGACCTGATCTACATCGGCACCGGCAACCCTGCGCCGTGGAACAGCTGGCTGCGCCCGGGCGACAACCTGTACTCGTCATCCACGATCGCGATCGACCCCGACACCGGCAGGATCGTGTGGCACTACCAGAGCACGCCGCACGACGGCTGGGACTTCGACGGCGTCAACGAATTCATCTCCTTCGAGTACAACGACCCCGCCACCGGCAAGCTGGTGAAGGCCGGCGGCAAGGCCGACCGCAACGGCTTCTTCTTCGTCAATGACCGCACCGACGGCAAGCTGCTCAACGCCTTCCCCTTCGTGAACCGCATCGACTGGGCCAAGGGCATCGACCTCAAGACCGGGCGTCCGATCTACGACGAGGAGAAGCGGCCCGGCAATCCCTTCGTCGAAGGCGTGGGCGAGGACAAGAAGGGCAAGGTGGTGTTCAACGCGCCCTCCTTCCTCGGCGGCAAGAACCAGATGCCGATGGCCTTCAGCCCGAAGACCGGCTACTTCTACGTGCCCGCCAACGAATGGGGCATGGACATCTGGAACGAGCCCATCTCGTACAAGCGCGGCGCGGCCTACCTCGGCGCGGGCTTCACCATCAAGCCGCTGCACGAGGACTTCATCGGCGCGATGCGTGCGGTGGACCCGGTGAGCGGCAAGATCGTGTGGGAGGTGAAGAACAACGCGCCGCTGTGGGGTGGCGTGATGACCACCGGTGGCGACCTGGTGTTCTATGGCACGCCCGAGGGCTACCTGAAGGCGATCGACGCCCGCAACGGCAAGGAGCTGTGGCAGTTCCAGACCGGTTCGGGCGTGATCGCGCCGCCGGTGACCTGGGAGCAGGACGGCGAGCAGTACGTCGCCGTCGTCTCGGGCTGGGGCGGCGCCGTGCCGCTGTGGGGCGGCGACGTGGCCAAGCGGGTGAACATGCTCGAGCAGGGGGGCTCCGTCTGGGTGTTCAAGCTGCACAAGTCCTGAGCCTGCCGGCCGGGCCGCGCCCGCCGCGCGGCCCGGCGCCATTTCTTCCACGAAGGAGTCCCCCAATGAAGACCCGCATCCTCAACGGCGCACTCGCCGCAGTGCTCGCTGTAACGGTCGCCGGCAGCGCGCTGGCCGCTGACCGCGGCACGCCGGCCGAAGCCCGCGCCATGTTCGACCAGGCCGTGCAGTACATGGAGGCCAACGGCGCCGAACGCGCCTTCGCCGCCTTCAACAACCAGAAAGGCCAGTTCGTCCGCAAGGACCTGTACGTGTTCGTGATCGACGACCAGGGCGTCTACCACGCCAGCGGCGCGGCGCCCGAGGCCCTGGTCGGCCTGAAGGTGCTCGACACCACCGACGCCGCCGGCACGCCGCTGTTCCGCGAGATGATCGACGCCACGCGCAAGGCGCCCGAAGCCACGGTGCGCTACGTATGGCTGAACCGGACCACGAACAAGGTCGAGCCCAAGGCGAGCTACGTGCGCAAGATCGGCGACTACGTGCTCGGCGTGGGCCATTACCTCGAATGAGGCCCGCCGTCCCCGCGCGGCGGACCGTGTGCGCCGCGCTCGGCCTCGCCTGCGCGGCGGCACTGCCGTTGGTTGCCGCGGGGCGGGTGCTCGCCGCCGCGCCGGCACCGATATACTGCGCGAAAT
>NZ_AMXC01000015.1:0-79950 GCF_000310165.2 Thauera sp. 63 | reverse complement strand
ACAACCTGTCAAGCATCCACCGAAACTTTTTTAACCGCGTCGCCCGAATCATCGAACAACCCAAAGCCCCGGCGAACCGCCCGCCTCACCCCTCCAGCCCGCCGCCGCTTCAGAAGAAACCGCGTCAGCGCTGAAAGAGGTGCGCATTATAGGCGACAAAACGGCGGCGTCAAGCAACAGACGAAAGGAATCTGGAGCACTCGTCGGCGAGGACCTTGCCGGCGTCGAGCGAACGGATGGCAATCGAGCGATCTGTGGGAATCAAGCCTGCGAGCTGAAGCTGCAGGTAGCGCGTGCAGGTAACGCGCAAGAAGGACGTGAAGTTGGCACGATCACCGAGGGCACCCGCGTGGTCGAGTTCATCATGCAGGCGACTGACGAGTTGAGGCACGGTCAAACCATCGCGCGCGCCGATCTCTTCGAGCGTGTTCCAGTAGATGTTCTCAAGCCGGACGCTGGTGGCGACACCGCGCAGGCGGATCGAGCGTGAGCGACAAGCGTAAAGCACGGGGTCGGCGGTGGTGAATATCTGACACATGGCTCGCTCCGCGACGGGTCGGGTGATGGAATCCTAGCGGGATTCGGCTTGGGCCGTCGCGGGCGAAAGAGGGTCAGTGCGTGATCCGAGTGCCAAGAACGGCCAGGAACTGCGCGATCCAGGCAGGATGTGCGGGCCACGCCGGCGCCGAGACGAGATTCCGGTCAGTGACCGCGGCGTCGATCGCGATGTCGGCGTAACGCCCGCCAGCCAGTTCGACCTCGGCACGGCAAGCAGGATAGGCGGAACATAGACGCCCCTCCAGCACACGGGCACCGGCCAGCAACTGCGCCCCATGGCAGATCGCGGCCACGGGTTTGTCGGTGTCGAAAAAGTGCCGGACCATGGCGACGACCGCGTCGTTCATGCGCAGGTATTCCGGGCCGCGACCGCCGGGGATCACGAGCGCATCGTAGTCCGCGGCACGCACATCGGCGAAGCTGGCGTTGAGCGCGAAGTTGTGGCCCCGCTTCTCGCTGTAGGTCTGATGCCCCTCGAAGTCGTGGATCGCGGTGGCGATGACGTCGCCCGCCTTCTTGTCAGGGCACACCGCATGCACCGTATGCCCCACCGCCTGCAGCGCCTGGAAGGGCACCATCGTCTCGTAGTCTTCGCAGAAATCGCCGCAGATCATCAGAATCTTCTTACCCATCGTCTCCTCCTGATTTTGGAAGCTGGCGGCGGAGCGCCGGCCCATGCCAGGCCAAACCTGCCGCCGCGACGACTGTGCGCGCACCGGCAGCATGGAGGGTGGTAATCGGTTACGACGAGAGGCGGGAAAGAAAAAATGGGCCAGGTCCGCAAAGACCTGGCCCACTGTATTCTTTGGCGCGCCCGAGACGATTCGAACGTCCGACCCCTGCCTTCGGAGGGCTGGCCACTTATAGGACGTAGTTAGTTTCAAAAACGGTTCACTGGTTATAAATAGGCGTCAATAAACCACTTTTCCTGGTTGGCAAGCATAATGCTCAAAGCCCTTTCCCCGGTTTATGTCGCCTATGATCGCTTTACGCCACGCAGAGCAAGTTCCACACGGCACCTCGCAGACGACCCCTGCCCTCCCGGCCGCACTCCACGATGTTCTGGCCTGGGCTCAGGCCAACGACTGCGAGTCCGCCCTGCGCCTCGTGTTATCGACCTGTGTAATTCGAGGGGAGAACGCGCACTGGGTGGGGACTGTCCTGCACACCATAGTTCCGCCGTACGCCCGACATCAGCTGCGACTCTGGAGCGATGAGCGCCCTGCGCTAGAAGAGTTGTGGCGACTTGCTGAAAGGCTCGCGCAGCCATCCGCAGGCAGTCTCCTGCGAGCGTACCCTGCGCTTCCCGCCAATGTCAGAACCAACCAGCAGTTTCATGGTGACCTCTCCTGGGGGTACCTGACCGCACTGCTGACTGCCCCTCCGGCCCCGCCCAGTCCCGGCAGCACGTCAGAAGAGAACATCCAAAGCCAGCGCTGGTTCGAAACTATGCAACTTTGGCTGCTCGCTCACTCGGCCATTCGTCATGCAGAGGTGGGAACCCCGCTCGACACCGAGATCGAGAGCATCGCCCGCACCTTGCGTCAGGCCTCACAGGAAAACCCACGCTGGCTTGCGTTTGTCAGATCCCTGATCGCGCCCCTCCCCCCAGGGTTCACCGCGATCAATCATCACGTTGGCCGCCGGGTCCGGCACCTCACCGCCAAGTACCGCGACGCACGGACAGAGCGCAACTGTTTGGTAGCGCTGGCGAAGGTCGCAAACTTCGAGTTTTCACCGTCTTCGATCCCTGGCCATGCCGACGAATTTGAGGCCTCAACGATCCTGAGTCGCCTCGCAGAACCGCGGATCACGCCACCGGAACTCCTGAGTTGGCAACTCGATGACGAATCCAGCACCGCAGTAGAAGTCATCGATTTCCCCGAGGACGTCGAAACCCTCGAAACCGCCCCTCTTGTCGGCGTCACCGTCACGCCCGACGACAGTCTCACTCGGCAACGAATCACAGCGCATTCAGTTCTTCTACTTGGAAGAGAGCAAGCGCAGTTTCTACCGTGGTCCTGGGAGCAGTTGTCAGCCGCCGAGGAGCGCAAGACCCAACAGTGGCTGGAAGGTGTCATACGAGCACCATCTGACGAGGCCGAGCGCCTGCTGGCTGCTGCCGTGTGGCTGGCCATAGCCACCCACCGCTCGCTCGAGCTGGCCTGTGACCTACCAGTCAGTGAGACGTCCACTGCTGACTGGACCTTCTGCGCCAATGGGACACTTCTGCACCGACAAGCTCCCCGCCCAAAACGCGGCTGGCGGCCACAAACACATCAATTGGATTTGCTCGCGGAGCGCGCGTCGGTTCATATGCTCCAAGTGCCCTCCTGGCTGGTCGAAACCCTGGCCGGCCACTTAGTCCCTGGTACGGCACCCATCGGGATGGCCTGGAGAGCCGAATGGCCCTCAGTCAATACCTTGTTCCGCAAGACCGCAATGAGACACGGCTTCGGGCGTGTGCAACCGCACATGCTCGGACGTTGGTTGCCGAGCGCTCTGTTCAGACAGAGTAGCGACCCTCTACTCGCCATCAGTGCAACGGCACGCCCAAACAGTGGCCTACCCGGCGCCACTGCCTATCCAGCATGGTCTATCGGACAACTGACCGACCATTACTCGACCGCTGGTCTTGCCCTCCGGGGAAACGCCCCCGATCAGGCCAATGCGTTGGGCAGTGAACTAAACCCGCTGGATGCAGCGCTTAAGGAAGCGCTGGTGAGCGTCATGGCAACTCTGAAACGGCAGCAGCAGAGCGCCTCGCTGGCAATACGCCACAACAGTTACACCGCGCAGGTGGTTCTGATGCTACTCGCAGCAACGGGCGCTCGCCCGGTGACGGACCCGTTCGAGGCCGTCGCGCACTTCGATCTCATCCAGAACCGTGTATTCATCGCGGATAAGGTCATTCAATCTAGCCGCCGTGGGCGGCTGATTCCCTTGGTGCAGTGCGCAAGTACCCATCTGCGGGAGCATTACTTGCCCTATCTGGCTGCGCTCACCGAGGCACTCCGGGGGCCACGCACCAGTCTGTCGGCACTGCTCGATTCGATAACGGCCCCAAAACCGAGGATGCCACTATTTTTCTTCCTCGCAGAGGATCTCTCAGACTGGCAGTCAGTTTCGGAATCCACTCTCCAGGCAGCCCTCGAAGAGTCCTTCCCGCTGCCGCTCAACTGCTTCCGTCACCGGCTGTCGCAAGGCCTGAGACGCCGTGGCGTCGATGCTGAATTGATCGATGCACTCCTTGGGCATGCCTACGGCGGATCGGTGACGCACGGCGATCAATCGATGCGAGTTTGGCAGGACGACATGGAAGATGTGCGCGCCGCCATCGAGCACAAGTTCTTGGCGTTGAGGATGCCCGAACCTCAGCCACCGCACATCGCCGCTGCTGAACTCCAGCCCGTTCCGCCCTGCGATGCCCGCCCGTTCGGTCTCGAGCGCCGTGCGCGTGCGCAACGCGAGCGCCACCATGCGGCCCGCCAGCAAGCACGCACCCTCGTCGAGTCCACACTCGCGGGTCGCCAACTACACCAGCTCACTGCGGACGAGCTTGAGGGGCTCGAGCGCGCTCTATTATTTACACCGCTAGGACTCCCTCACCCGCTTGCCGGCATACGTTACCGGTTTTATCTGCGCGCGACCGAGCGCCACGATCGCCGGCATCGCGTAACAAGGAGGCGACGGGTGTTTGTTCCGCTACAGGAAGAGCCGCCCTTCCATAGTGAGTTGGCTGTGCGTGCCCAAGCGATACGGAACGTGCTCAACCAGCGACTCCGACACTTCCAGCGCGCCCTCCCACCCGCCAAAGCACGCGCAGTCGATGCTGAGTTGTTGTGCTGCCTACATCTGCTGCTCGAATGCCGGCTCGCACATCCCGAACTGCTGCTGAATCTGCGCAACTCAGCGCGCGTTCGGCTCGTATTCCATCTGCACCGCTACTGGATTGAGTTCCGGCCTGCGCCTAATCCAACTGAAGACGAGCCAGAGGTCGACACCGAGTCAACGTGGTCCGACTCAGAGCCCGTTGTCCGCCTGCCGATCTCCCGCTCGGGTGCGGCGTATCTCGTCCGGGCCCAACAAACGAGGCAGCGGGCACGGCAATCGCAACTTGCTCCGGAAATAACGCAGGCACTCGATATCCCGAACACCCCCCTCGACAATCGGGCACTCATTGCAGCGCTCACACAGGTAATCGACCAGACGAACGCCATCGAACTGCCCGGTGTACTCGCCGGGTACCTCAGCGGACGGGTGTCATCCTACAGCCTAGGATGGACTGACCTCATCGCACTCGACACCGGCAAGGTCCTTGATACAAGTTGCATGGAGCCTACCGAATCCACAACTGCACCGGACAATAGTGACAACAAGCAACCCGAGCGTGATGATGGCCACGACGACGCCAATCAACAGGCTAGGAGGCTCTTTCGCGACCTGCGCGAAGCGCTGATGGCTCCCGAAACCGGTCGCCGAACCAATACTCGCCGGGATCTGGTGCGTAACCTGCACCGCATCAGGCAAGAATATGAGGGCCGGGTCAGTACCGCCATCGACATCACCGCACACTGGATCTGTGAGCTCGCCCAGACGGTCAACAAGCTCTCCAGTGTTCGACGGTACCTAAGCGCGCTATCGGGCGCAGCAGAGGACGTCTGGTACGACACCGACTTGGTTGGCGCTGACGAGGAGGATCTGACTGAGCACTATCAGCGCTTACTGGATGCACGCCCCACGCGGGATCTCAGCTACGTCGGCGACTTGTTGCACCGATTGCATGGATTTGCTCACCGGACCTACGGCATCGCCAACCCACTGTGGGACGAATTGCCAATTCCACCACGCGCCGATCTCGTGGCGCCGGGGTATATCCGGGAGGCTGATTATCTACGGGCGCTTCGTTCGCTCTCGCGCTCAACGCTGGAACCGGGGGACCGTATCACCGCACGCGCAATTCTCGTGCTCTGCTACCGGTTCGGCCTGCGGGCAGGGGAAGCGTTTGGTCTGTGCCGTGGCGATTGGATTGAAGACGGCGAACAAACCTGCGTTTTGGTCCAAAACCATCCGCACCGGAAAATAAAACGTCCCGCCTCACGTCGCGTAGTTCCCCTCCTTTTTCCGCTGTGCGCGGACGAGCGCACAGCCCTCGAAGCAATGATCGACGCGTACGAGGCAAGATTGGGTATTGACCTCGCCGCACCACTGCATGGACAGGCATGGTCCGATCCTGCTCGGCGGCGTCAGGTGCACGCCCAAGTCATCGGCGCTCTGCGCAACGAATGTGCCAATCCCCGCGTAACACTCCATCACACACGACACACATTCGCGATGCGAGTATTCGTTGCGCTCGCACCCGAACTTGCCGCGACGCTACCCGACCGGTCTCCCGAGACCATCGCGGCAACGCTGCTGGGTCGTGATTGTCCAACCCGGCGCAGTCTCTGGGCGCTCTGTCGAGTACTGGGCCACGCCCACCCATCCACTAGTCTCACCTCTTATGTGCACCTGTTGGACCGCTGGGCTACGCTTGCGACAACCCCTGAGACACAGCGCCGGATTCGATCGGCTCAGTTGCCGTGCCTCAACCTCGATGCACTGCCAAGGCGCAGACAAGCAACGACTATCGCCCCCCCACCAGCGCCGCGCAATCCGTCCTGCCTTGATGCCCTCCACCTGCTTCGCCTAGTCGCTCGCGGACGTGCAGCTCCCCTTGCAGCCGAGCACCTTGGTCTGGAGATTGATCCCTGCGAGGCACTCGTCAGGGCACTCGACCGAATCGCAGGTGGCCCTGGGGGGAACACCCGCCCAGGCAGCGCAATACGGCTCCTACGGGCACTCACTGAGGGGCAATGGGACGGCCTACTGAAATGCGCCGTGCAGGCCATGCAACAGCCTATCAACGGAGACGTAAAAATCCGCCCTGCTAACGTGGAAGAAATTGCACCGCTGATCGGACGAAAACGCCAGATTCTGATGGCGAAGCTCGAACACTTTCAGTGGGTGCGCTCATTTCTGGACGCGTTCTGCATTCCTCCTGATCGATACGTCGTCATCGCCACCGACCCGCATCACACCCAGCTTCAGCAATATGCCCTGCATAGCGGCTTCGAACTCGCTGAACGAGCCACTCTACAGCCCTCAGGCACGATTCAGATCGACGTACTCACCCTCGACGGCGGATTCAGTCGAGTTCCACAACGCGCCGCGCTGCTGTTCCATGAGAACTCGAACTTTATGATACGCAATAGGATCGGACTAGCCGTCCTGTTCGCCGCGTGGGCAGCAGGCTAAGCCTCCACCTTGTCTGACGCTCGCGTTCTCCGGTCAACACTTGGACCAACCTCTGCGGTTGCAGCGCACTCCGGGGACCAGCAAGTCATATAACACCCGATTTTGGCTGTTTTACGCGGCATCCTCTGATCAGATTCTCAGGCAGGATGATCCTACGTACCTTGCCTTAAGGATCACAGGATGCAAACCGATCACCGCTATGTGACTATCAAGAGCCCCGTTTCATTCAAAACTCAATTCACGACCAATGGGGCAAACTTCCCATGGGATTTGGCCCCATTGGAAATCATCATGTTTTGTGAGCCAGTGCGCCAGCTGCTTCTGGAGATCGGCGCAATCGAACCCTCAACGCCATGGGAGTCCTTCGTCGAAATCCATGGCACTGAATGGCAGCCCGCAAAAAGAATTGAAGTAACCAATCAACAAAAAGAGAACATACTTGAAACGTTCCATACCTTTTTAAGCCTTGTGCAGGGTCACGAGCCAGAACCGGACCTTCTTCGCGATGCCTGCATTTCTGAATCACTGCTCTGTATAATCAACGAGCTGGTCACACAAACACAGGCCACGATGGGAGGGAAAGTACTCCGTGCTCCTCTAAGAATCTGCCTTGACCGCCAGGAGCTTGAAATAGCAGGGCGAATCAAAAAGCCTTCACAAAAAATCGAGCAGTTCAACGAAAGCAGATATGTGATTATCGCCAACGTCGACGCGCCTTCCACTTGGACCCGAACCATTCAGATACAAACCAAGGAGGGGCCGAGTAGAATGACACTTAACATCGACACTCGAAGGTTCTTAAATATTCTGCACATAGCCCAGAGCACTCAGCGCCCATGCAAGATTCACGTTTTAGAAACTGTCGATGCGAAGTTCAACAAAATTAAAATTGTTGAGCATGTTGAGCTAATTGACGACGATTTGGATTTTTAAAAAATAGCTCAGACGCACACTCAACGACAAAGCATGCGGTTTCATGAGAGCATCTGGATTGTACAATCCAAGCGAGCCTTTTTCGTATGCCATAAAATAACTCGAGATTTCACCATAGGTGCTTATATCGAAAATCTGCCGCGCGGAGTATTCTTAAACAAATAACCGCCATAGCCCCCAGGTGTTTGGGTGTCGAGTTGCCCCCACAAGAGATGCCTTGCTCGGCTAGCAGTGTGATGCAAAAGGGTGTGAACGATCCGAGAAGCTGCTTGTCATAGATGAGTCTCCAGACTCCTTGTCCTGCAACGATGCGCGGCCAACTTGACCCCCAGTCCTCGATGTTCCACTACTTCTCGACGGACTCGCGTGTGCCGGCGGATCATCCGCAGCGACGGGTGAAGCGTTTGGCCGACCGTGCCCTGGGCGCAATTTCTGGGGAGTTGGACGCGCTGTACTCCTCGGTCGGTCGCCCATCGATTCCGCCAGAGCGACTGCTCAAAGCGCAATTGCTGATTGCGCTGTATTCGGTTCGCTCGGACCGGCAGTTCTGCGAACAACTCGACTACAACATCCTGTTCCGCTGGTTTCTCGACATGGATCTTGAGAGCCCGACGCTGGACCAGTCGAACTTCAGCCGCCTGCGCGAACGCCTTGTCGCCACCGACGTGGCCCGACGCTTCTTCGATGAGGTCGTCAATCTGGCCCGCAAGCAGAAGCTGCTGTCCTCGGACCACTTCACGGTCGACGGCACGCTGATCGATGCCTGGGCTTCGTTCAAGAGTTTTAAGCCCAAGGATGGCACCCCGCCCAAGGACGGTGATGACGGCACCGGGATGGTCGACTTCAAGGGCGAGAAGCGCTCGAACGCCACGCATCAAAGCACGACCGATCCCGAGTCTCGACTCATGCGCAAGGGCAACGGCCAGCCGGCCAAGCTCAGCTATGGCGGGCATGTGCTCATGGAGAACCGCAATGGGCTGTGCGTCGACATCCTCATCACCGAATCGACCCAGGCCGAGCACCGTGCCGCGCGGCAGCTGCTCACTCGCGCACGACGACGGCACATTCACCCCAGGACGCTCGGCGCCGACAAGGGCTATCACGTGAAGGAATTTGTCGGGCACCTGCGCGAGCACGCGGTGCGACCGCACATCGCGCGCATCAAGGATCGGAAGACGCCCGGCCTGGATGGTCGAACCACCCGAACCGAGGGCTACCGGGTCAGCCAGCGAAAGCGAAAGCGCGTCGAGGAGATCTTCGGTTGGTTGAAAACGGTCGGCGGATTGCGAAAGACCCGTTTCATCGGCCAGGCGAAGACCCAGATGGCGGCCGTCATTTCCGGTGCTGCATACAACCTGCTCCGAATCGCGAAATTGAGCGTTTCGGAGGTGAAGGCATGAGCACAGGCGCGCAAACAGACCTTCGTGGTCGCCGTTGCGGCCACGAAGACAATTCAAACGCGGTGCGAAGGCGATTCCGGAAAACGATGTCACGACGAAACTCGACCTGAACCTCAGTGCTGGCGCGATACCGCCGGCTTTTGCATCACGCTGCTAACGAGTCGGCAAGGCTCTTGCGGTTTGCGCATGTCGTTGAACGGGCGGTGATGGTTTTTGAAAGCGCTGACGCTGCCATGTGCTGGCTCCGTTCGTTCAACTCAGCGCTCGGCGGCACAACTCCCCTGTATTGTCTGAGGACACAGATAGGTGTGGGCTGCGTGCTTGACACCCTTGGCCGCATCGAAAACGGCGTCTTCTCCTGATGCCTTGTGCTCGAAGTCCTCGATAGATGATCAACCGGTGATCCGCAAGGAATGGGCTGATCCGAAAACGGGGCCGTGAGTACAGAGCACGCCTTCCCAGGCGACCGTTAACTCGCCCTCCATGTCAAGGACACGCTTGGTCTTACAATCGGCCACCACAGCTACTTGGATGCTCGGACACGCATATTCATCAGACGCGAGAAGAGTCCGCGGAAGGCTTCATCCTCCTCCGACTGACGACCGAGCTGCGCATTCTCGCGAAACGCGCGTTCTATTCCGACCCAGTCCTCATCGCTCAGATGCTCAAGCGCGAGCGGGATAATCATCTTCTCTTCGGCGTTCAGGTGGTTCCACTGCCCGTCGACGAACCGGTCGATGGCCTCGGCCAGTGACACGCCCGTCGCGCTCGCAGTCCCGCCTTCACGCAGCCTCGCCGCCTCAGCCTCAAGCTCGGCCAGCAGACGGCCGCCCTCTTCGTGCTCCTGCTCGAGCGCGTCGATGGTCTCCCCCGCCGCCGGATGGCGCTCCCGGAGACAAGCAAAGAGGAATTCCTCTTCCTTGGGGTGGTGCAGCCGCTCGGGGAAGGCGCGCAGGTAATGCAGCATCGACACGATGAAACCGTAATCGACCGACTCGCCCCGGCGGGCCCGGGCGGCCTGTTCGCGCAGCCCGCTGCAGATTGCCGCGATCGCCCGATGCTCGTCCTTGATGATCGTGACCGCGGCTTCCGCCGCCGAACAGCGCACATTGGCCTCGACCGTCGCCACCAGCACCGGCAGCGTGGCATGCGCGAGCACCTTCTGCGTCTGCGAGCCGAGCACCAATGCCTTCAGCCCGCGGCGCCCGTGCGAGGCCATGAAGATCAGATCGCACTGGCGCTCGGCCGCCGCCTCGAGGATCTGCTCGTAGGCGCGCGCGCCGGTTCGTGCCAGGCCGTCACACGCGACACCCGCCTCGCCCGCCGCGGCGATCGCCTTCGCCAGCAGGGCATTAGCCTCGCCCAGCGCCGCTTCGGCAAACGCCTCAGGCGACAGCGTGCGCGATAGCGCGCCTTCCCCGGTCGAGCCGTAGTCCTCACGCATGGTGAAGAAGGTGATGCGCGCGCCCAGTGAGGCGGCGAAGCGCACCGCTTGCGTCACCAGCCGGGCGCCCAAGTCGGAACCGTCGATCGGTACCAAAAGATGCTGATACATGTGCTGTCTCCTTCGCCTTCAGACGGCAATCACTTTCTTCGGCTTGAGCAGGAAATGGCCCAGCGCGGGCAGCAGGATCAGGGCGCCCAGCATGTTCCACACAAACATGAACGCCAGCAGGATGCCCATGTCGGCCTGGAACTTGATCGGCGACCACACCCAGGTGGCGACCGCAAGGCCGAGCGTGATGCCGGTCAGCACCACCACCTTGCCGGTGAAGATCAGCGCCTTGTAGTAGGCCTCCGAGAGACTCATGCCTTCCTTCAGCCGCGCCAGCGTCACGGTCATGACATAGAGCGCGTAATCGACCCCGATGCCGACGCCGAGCGCGATGACCGGCAGCGTTGCCACCTTGACGCCGATGTTGAGCCACACCATCAGGGCCTCGCACAGCACCGAGGTGATCATTAGCGGCACGACCGCGCAGACCACCGCCTGCCAGGAGCGGAAGGTGATGAAGGCGAGCACGATCACCGCCGCGTACACCAGGAACAGCATCTGCACGTTGGCCTTGCGCACGACGATATTGGTCGCCGCCTCGATGCCGGCGTTGCCGGCCGCGTTGAGGAAACGGATCTGATCCGAACCATACTGGGCCGCAAAGTCCTCGGTGACCTTCACCACGCTGGCCAGGGTGTCGGCCTTGTGATCCTTGAGGTAGGCATACACCGTCAGCAGGTCGCAGTTCTGATTGAACATCTCCCGCGGCGCGCGGGTGATGATGGCGTTGAGCATGTCCTGCGAACGCGGAATCTCGAGCCACTTCAGGCTGCCCTCGTTCATGCCGGCGTTGGCCACCTTGGCCAGCCCGGCCAGCGAACTCGTCGCCTCCACCCCCGGCAGCTGCAGCAGCGCGCGCTCGAGCGCATCGACCGCCATCAGTGTGTCGTACTGGCCGCAGGCATACTGAGGCGTCTTCACCATGACGATGTAGACGTCGCTGCTCGCCGCGTAGTTGGCGGTCATGAAGGCGTTGTCGCGGTTGTAGCGCGAGTCGGGGCGCAGCTCGGGCGCACCGGGGTCGGTATCGCCGATCTTGAGCTGGAAGCTCACCGCCAGCCCGACCGCGCCCATCACCAGACCGGCCGCGACCGCGATCGACGCCCACTTACGCTGGGTGAAGAGGTCGAGGAAGGCCCAGAACGGATGCTTGCCGTGCTGAGCGTCGTTGGCCTCCATCAGCTCGGCCTTCAGGCTGCGCGTTGCCGCGACCGGGCTGACGCCGGTGTAGGAGAGCAGGATCGGCAGCAGCACGAGGTTGGTGAAGATCAGCACGGCAACGCCGATACTGGCGGTCACCGCCAGTTCCTGGATGACCTGGATGTCGATCACCATCAGCACCGCAAAGCCCACCGCATCGGCCAGCAGTGCGGTGAGACCAGCGAGGAACAGGCGGCGGAAGGTGTAGCGCGCAGCGACCAGGCGGTGCGTGCCCCGGCCGATGTCCTGCATGATGCCGTTCATCTTCTGCGCGCCGTGGCTCATGCCGATGGCGAACACTAGGAAGGGGACCAGCACCGAGTACGGGTCCAGTTCGTAGCCCAGTGTCGGCAGCAAACCGAGCAGCCACACCACCGCGACAACCGAGCACGCAACGACCAGCAAAGTGCTGCGCAGGCAGCGGGTGTACCAGTACAGCACCGCGGTACAGATCACGATCGCCACAGCGAAGAACATCATGACCTGCTGCAGGCCCTCGATCAGGTCGCCGACGACCTTGGCAAAGCCGGTGACGTGGATCTTGATCGAATCCGATTCGTACTTCACGCGCAGTTGCTCGATACGCTTCGACAGCGCGTGGTAGTCGATGCGCTCGCCGGTCTCGGCGATGCGGTCCTGCAGGGGCACGAAGATGATGCTCGACTGGTAGTTGGCGGCAACCAGCTGCCCGATCTCGCCCGAGCGCTCGACGTTGATACGGACCTGCTCCAGACTTTCGGGCGACTTGTCGTAGTCGTCCGGAATGACCGGACCGCCATCCAGGCCGTCCTCGGTCACCCCCGTCCAGCGCACGGCCGGCGCCCACAGCGACTTCATGTAGGGGCGATCGACCTCGGGCATCAGGAACAGCTCGTCGTTGAGCTGGCGCACGGTCTCCAGGTAATCCGCACTGAAGATGTCGCCGCTCTTGGTCTCGACGGCGATGCGCAGGCTGTTGCCCATGCCGGCGAGCTGGCTGCGGTTCTCGAGATAATTGACGATGTACGGATGGCTCGTCGGGATCATCTTCTCGAACGCGGCGTTGAGCCGCAGTCCCATCGCCTGGTAGGCCAGCACGACGGTGACCAGTAGGCACACGGCCACGACGATGAACCGGTTGTTGAAGAGCAGGCGTTCCGGAAGGGAACCCGAGCGGTGATCGAAGTCTGCGATGTCGGCGATGACCGCTTCAGTCGGAAGAGTGTGTGCAACAGCCATTATCTTGATTCCGCAACAAGTTGAGCCGGATCGACCCGTGTCAGTCCACGCACGCCAGATAGCACCACGGCCTTGTCACTACCCTGCGCCAGTCCGGTCAGTCCGGTCGGAAAGCTGCCTTCGACGGGTTTGAAGCTGCGTCCAGCGTCGCTGCTGCGCATCAGCCGCCCGCTCTCATCGGCCAGGAGGATCGAGCGATCGAGCAGCACCTTGCCGCTGGTCACCGTCACCGGCTGACCCAGGTCGATCTGTTCCCAGTTGGCGCCCCGGTCGGCGCTGCGCCACGCGTTGCCCCGCAGCCCATAGGCGAGCAGCGTGTCGCTGTCGATGATCAGTACGCCGAAGAACGTGCCCGGATACGGCGTCTCGAGCTCAACAAAGCGCTGGCCGCCGTCTTCCGAGCGGAACAGTGCGCCCTGCTCGCCCGCGATCAGGACATCGGCGTCGCGCTGCTGGATGGAGTACAGATGCACGCCGCGCGGATTCGGAATGCGCCCCATCAGGGACTGCCAGGTTTCGCCCCCGTCCTCGGTCATTAGCGCAATGCCATAGGCGCCCACGGCAAAACCGCGCCGCGCATCGACGAAACGCACGCCCAGAAAAGGCTTGTCCGGGCCTTCCTCAATGAGGCGCTCAGCGTCAAGCAGAGCGCGGCCCAACGACGTATCGCCCGCACCCGTGCGCGCCTGCACGTCGTCGAGGATGAGTTGCGCCGCCCGGCGGCCCTCCATCAGCAACTGCCAGGTCTCGCCGCCGTCGCGGGTGCGCAGGATCACGCCGCTGTGACCGACTGCCCAGCCCTCGGTCGGTGTCGCGAAGTGCACATCGGTCAGCGCGACACTGACCGGTACGGACTTCGCCTGGCGCCAGACCCGACCGCCGTCGTCGGACAGCAGAACAATCCCGCGCACACCGACACCGACCAGGCGCTCGCCCGCAATGGCGACGCTGAGTTGAGGCGAGGTCTGGGCACGGACATCGGCTGCGGCAGGGGTTTCGACCAAATCTGGAACCGCTTGTGTGCGAGATGCACACACCACACCTGCGCTTAGCGATGCGACACATATCACCAGCGCGGCAGCAATCCGCTTTCGAACCTGAACTCTAATGACCATGATGCATATCCGTTACCTCATCCCGAAATACGGTAATCAATCCGTACCCTGGCATGAAGAAGAAAATTTCTCGATATCGGCACGAGTACAACCGATCGATCCTTGAGCAGAAATCGTTCTAAAAGGGAGCCCGATCTGTTTTTCACACCGGAAATTTGGTCTCAGTCTCTTTGGGCGCCAGTTCGACTTCAACGCTCTTCGCTGAACTCCCAGCAACTTGGAATGAACTGACGAGGTAAAAAGCCTTGGCGAACTCCCGACTCAACAACCTCACCACTCGCGAACCTCTGCGACGGCTATACGCACCACAAGCAGACTCTCCCCTGCCCCTGGTCAAATACACCAAAGCGTCGTGTTATCTATAGATGAGTCAGAAACACCGCAACGCTGGGACTGCAGTCCCTGCGTTGCGGTGACAGGAACAAACGCATTCTGCGCTGCCTATTTTTCTACCATGCATCGGTTCGTCAAGCCATGCCAAACGGCTCTACAGACTTACCGAATCCCACCCCCAGCCAAAGCATCAGGACTGAAGTACGTGTACGGTCGCGGCTCGATCACCACAAACTGATTATTCGCCGTGGCATCAGCAGGAAGGGCACTAACTATCCACGTATTCGCCTGCAGGTTGTAGAGAGCGAATCCCATTGCAATTACCGCTGGGATGTCCGGCGCAACAATTGGTAATGCATGCTGCGTCCGCCACAGATTTCCACTTGCGTCATATCCATCCATCATCAGAACAGACCAAGTATCTTCGTCGATGTAGAAGGTTTTCTTGGGTACGGCGTGACGCTTTCCAGGCGCGAGATTCGCCTCAACCACCCAGACTCGATGACGCTCCCAGCGGAGCTGGTCGGGATCGAGATGTTGCCCGGCCATCGCGTCCTCCGCTTTAGTGCGGAACAACCGGTTGTTGTTGTAAGGGACGAACATCTCCTTCTTACCGACCAACTTCCATTCATATCGCTCAAGCGAGCCTAGGAAGTTATATACCTCGTCGAAGTAGTTCTGTCCCGATGCAACAAAGTCCGGCGTATCGAACGCAATGGTCGGTGCCCGACGCACGCGCCGTTGCCCAGCCAGGTACTGCCACGCCTTGCGACCTTTGCCAACCTGGTCAAGCGGATCATGGATAATGACTGATTCCCCCGCTTTAAACGGCGGGTCAAACTGGACTTGGCGCAGATACCAGTAGTCGCCGTTAAATGATTCGAGCGATCCGTTTTTTTCGTAATAAGGCCATTGCTGCGTTTCCTCAACCTTGACTGCGACGCTTGGCTTTCCGTTCGAGTCAACGACCCATACCCCGATCTTCTCCACGAACGCCTCGCCTCGCCAGCGCAGAAGGTGATTCCACATCACTTCCGCTCCAGTCTTGGGAATTGGGAACGGGACGCCACCGTATGCTCCCTCTACGCTATTGCCCCCGTTTTTTGTCGTCGCTCGCGTAGCGTTCGCAAGCGTATTGTCATATACCCACTGCGGGGCTGCTGCCGTCCTATGGGAGGGATAGACGTCGATTCGATAGTTGGGATACTTATTCAGCATCACCTGTGTGCCTTCCGACAACAGCTCTTTGTGCTGCGCAAGATTGGCCGCATTTATCTGCAGGATCGGCTTTTCCCCAGAAAACAAGTCAGGATACGGAGTGCCCGCAACGTATCCTGCAGGCGGCGCAGTCACACCACCTTTCCACTCGGGAATGCTGCCATCCTTGTTGGCCGCCCGCTCCGCACCGAAGGGCGTGAGAGAGCGACCAAGTTCAGCAGCCTCCTCAGCGGTGACTCCGGCCAAAACCGGGGCCGACACGACGCAGAGGGCCGCCAACGTGGCACCGATTAGGTTTCTTCTCGACATGTTTCTCCTCCTCAGAATGTGGTCTGAACCGACAGCGAGACGAAATCTCGATCATGCAAACTTTGGGCAGCTGTGGACATGAACGGCCCCTTGCGTGGATCCTTCGTGTTCGCGGTAAGCAGTGCGTTTTCGTCCCCAAAATACCGGGTGTAATTTATCCCAAACTTCCACTTCCTTTGGTACTCGCCTTTCAACCCGATACTGAAATCACCGCCCTGCCTAGCGCCGCCATTGAAAGCCCCAACAGCCGATGAATTTCCGTCCAGATTGTATCCAAACCCAATGGGAATCGAGATATCAAGGCCAGGCAGGACTTGGAAATACTGTGGCGTGAAAAGCATTCGAAATGCCATTGCATCACGAGTTGTATTCGCATCGCGTGCCAGTGGATTCTCGTCAACCGATAGAACTCTGTTCCACGCCAATTCACCAAGAAGCTCGGCGCCGTCCCATACTGGATTTCCACCGAACAGATAGAGAGTCGAAATCTGCGCGTGCGCAGTTTTTCCCAGTGCAAACAGGGGATTCCGCAATCCATCGCTAGAAAGCCCGATGTCGACCTGAGGGCCGGACACGAGCGGCGCATCCCAACGGTATGAGACTTCGCCAGCCACGTTTGCTTCACCGAGGACCGTACTGAAACTTGCGCCAACGGTCTTGATCTTCTCAGCGTAAACAAAACCGTAACGACCATTCACCGGATCGATAATCACCTGTGGCGTTTTGTCATTGTACTGAGCAAAGTAGACTCCATACTCGACATCCCCGTTACCCGGCTTGAAGCGCATCTGTAGCCCGAACTGGTCTGAGTCCGGTTTTTCTTCTCCGGCGTAGGCCATGCCAAGCAGGCTTTCGGCGCCAGCGCCCACAAAGTCAGCATTGCTGAAGTATGAACCTGAGGCCGGCAGGCGACTTTTCTCCCACTCATACTGGTAATAAGCGCCGATAGACATCTGCGGAGTCAATTGTACCTGCGTGGAAACTTGCCCCACGGGTCGGATGATCTCCTTGAACTGAGAGCCTGGAACAGACAGGGCCTTGATCACATCAATCGGAGCTTGTGCATTCGCAATTCCGTTGGAGCCGAAGAACAAGCTCTCACCATAGAGAACGGAATGTTGTCCAGCCCGGACGGTAAAGGGAACCTCCGCAGTGGGATCACTGTTCATAAATACGAACGCATCGAGAATCTCGGCTTTACGCCCCATCATATCGCGCGTCTTCTCCGTGAACTCTCCAGCGGGAACACTGCGCGAATTGACGGACAAAGATCGGTTGTCGTTTCCCCGCCGATACACGTCGTCGTACCACGCAGCACCGCTAATCCGCAGACCGACTTGCTTGTACACGACGTCGAGCTCCGACAATAGGTCAAAGCGACTATTGATAACCCCGCGATCGAAATTCCTATCACCGTCGTCAAGCTCCGTACCAGGCCCGCCCGGATCGCCGGCCGCGACTCGCTCGCTCGGATTGTCAAGTCGGTAAGCCGTCGAGTACTTGACGGTGTTATCCCAACGCATCTTCAGCTCCGAGTCGGGAGCAGTCAGCTCCAAGGCAGTTGCGGTCGAACTGCAACCAAGCAGCGCGATGGAGAGGGCGACTCCCTTCATCCGCAACGCTGCGCAACCACCGATGGCTCTCGTCTTACTCATATGCGTCTCCTCTTTTGGTGTTCATTAATTCGTCGATGCATCAGAAAGCGCTTACGCTCGCGCTCCAGTAACTTGTGGTCCTCCTGCCTCGAATGACCACGGCTTCGACCGACTCGGCCAACTCAGATGCTTTCCGGCATCCGCACCACGGCCACGTCCAAACCATCACGAGGGCTCGCGTGACAATAGCGACGTGTCGCCAAGCACCGTAAGCGGCGGGTAGAAGCTCCACCGTCTTACAGGCTCAGTATCGGAGCACGTATAGGCGCGAACTGCGGGAATCCTGCTAGGCTTGTGAATTATTGCTGGAGACTGGAGCAGGCCATGAGCGTAGGACAACTCGCCTCTTTGAAACTCCGACCGCCCGCGGGCGGATCGCCCCGCACCGTCGGCACGGCAAGCGCCGGGGCGACCACCAAGAAGAGTTGCCTGAGACGAAAACCATCTTTCCCGAGAACGTCCGCAATCGGAGAGACGGCCTTTACGAAGCTATTGATTGGTTCGCGGCATGCGTCGGGACCCCTCTGGATCCCACGTGCCTACTGAAAATGGCGAACACCAAACGACAGGTAAGACACGTTCAGCCTCTGTGAGACGCAATACACATGTGATCGACGACACGCCATGGCGACCATGATTTGCCGTCTCACACAGTCGAACATGTCTTGCCGTCAGATCCGCTCGAAGATTGCCGCAATACCCTGTCCGCCACCAATGCACATGGTGGCCAAGGCGTAACGCCCACCTGTCCGATGAAGTTCGTGAATAGCCTTGATCGAGATGATCGCCCCGGTAGCACCGACCGGATGGCCAAGCGAGATTCCCGACCCGTTCGGATTCACTTTATCGGAATCGAATTCAAGTTCGCGGGCAACCGCACAGGCCTGCGCAGCAAACGCCTCATTTGATTCGATCACATCCAAATCCTGAACTCGCAATCCTGCACGCTGCAGCGCCAGGCGGGTTGCCGGAACAGGGCCGATACCCATGTACTCTGGCTCAACCCCCGCATGCGCGTAGCTGACGAGCCGCGCTAAAGGCTTAAGGCCCTGCTGTTGGGCGACTTTTGCTTCGACCAACACAACTGCAGCCGCGCCATCATTGATACCCGATGCATTACCCGCAGTTACCGAGCCGTCACGCTTGAAAACCGGCTTCATTTTCGCAAGGCCTTCAACAGTCACATCGGCCCGCACGTTTTCGTCGGTTTCGAATAGTACGACCCCCTTCCTGGACGAAATCTCGATCGGTACGATCTGGCTCTTGAAGCGCCCCTCAGCGATCGCACGCGATGCCCGCCGCTGACTTTCTACAGCAAGTTCGTCCTGCATTTGCCGACTAATGCCATAACGCGAAGCGACATTCTCGGCAGTCACACCCATGTGAATTTTTTGCCATGGATCGTGCAGGATGCCAGTCATGTAATCGACCATTGCAGTGTCGCCCATACGCGCGCCCCACCGGGTGGCTGGAGCGATGTAGGGGCCACGGCTCATAGACTCAGCCCCCCCCCCAATGGCAACATCAACATCACCAAGCATGATGCTCTGCGCTGCGGAGACTATCGCCTGCATGGCCGATCCGCACAGTCGATTGACGTTAAATGCGGGAACCTCCTTAGGGATGCCGCTATCGATGGCAGCAACGCGCGAAAGATAGGCGTCGCGCGGCTCGGTTGGGATCACATTTCCCATCACGACATGACCAACCCGCTCCGCCGCGACACCTGAGCGCTCAAGAGCGGCTCTGACGGCGGTGGTCGCGAGCCCCGAAAGCGGGATGTCCTTCAGCATGCCGCCGAAGCTTCCAATGGCTGTGCGCGCCGTACCAACAACAAGCACCTCTCTGCGGGTCATCGTCCTTCCTCTCAGTGGTTTATCACGGGCGAGCAAATCTGCTCAGTCTGAGAATCGAACTTAGGGGACCTAAGTCGCGCGCACATGGCAATTTGTGCCGCATGAGGCCATTTTTGCGCAATTTTCGCTTAAGGACGTGCTGAACAAATCATGTTCAAGTACCCGCGGACCGATTTTGAGGGCGTATCCGTGACGGCCTCTCGAGTTCGATGGCATTTGATGCTTCAGGTCGAGTCGGCCCTGGGCCGTTCCCCTCCGCTTTCGCACCTTGGTGCCCCCTCAGGACGCACCTCGGGCATAGAGCGCCAACAACGGTCGGCGCGCCAGGAACAGATTGGCCAGACCGAACAGCGAGAACAGTTGCGCTTCGTTCTTCGCCAGCCCACGGTAGCGGGTCTTCTTGTGCTTGAAGAGGTTCTTGATCACATGGAACGGGTGCTCGACCTTGGCCCGAATGCTCGCCTTGGCGCGCTCGAGCTGCTCAAGCAGCTTCCCCAGCCGGTTGGCTGGCAGCGCCTTGCGCTTGCTGCGCTTCAGTGCGATGTGCCAGCTCACCGGGGTGTCGCGGTTCTCTTCGCGTTTGTCGGCACCCTGGTAGCCCGCATCACCGAGCACCTCCGTCTCCTCGCCGTGCAGCAGCTTGTGTGTCTGGCTCACGTCGCTTACGTTGGCCGCCGTCGCCACGACCGCATGCACCAACCCGGACTCGGCATCGACGCCGATGTGCGCCTTCATCCCGAAGTACCACTGGTTGCCCTTCTTCGCCTGGTGCATCTCCGGGTCGTGCGCCTTGGCGCGGTTCTTGGTCGAAGGCGCTGCGGCGATGATCGTCGCGTCAACGATGGTGCCTTCGCGCATCATCAGCCCCTTGTCTGCCAGATGCGACTTGATCGCCTCGAAGATCTTCTGGGTGAGCCCGTGCGTCTCCAGCAGCCGACGGAACTTCAACAGCGTGGTCGCGTCGGGCGCCGCCTCGCGGGCCAGGTCGATGCCGACGAAGGCGCGGATCGACTGGCTGTCGTAGATGGCGTCCTCGATCCCTTCATCCGACAGACCGAAGCACTGCTGAGCAACATACATCCTCAGCATCCGTGCCACCCCGATCGGCGGACGGCCGCGACCGCCACCCTTCGGATAGAACGGTTCGATCTCTGCCTCGAGCGCCGACCACGGCGTCACCGCTTCGATCTCGGCCAGGAAACGGTCGCGCCGCGTCTGCTTCTTCTTCCCGGCGTACTCCAGCTCGGAAAAGCTCGATTGCATCGATTGAGGTCTCATCGTGGCTCAGCAGCCGCTATTGTCTCAAGAGCATGCCAACTGACGGGTGCCGCTGGGCGAATAAATCAGCGTTGCCTTAAGGCGAGATACAAGACGGACCACCGGACATCAGCCTCATCCGCATCGCTCGCACAATAACCCCAATGAGCGTGCACGAGGCGCACGACCCACTTCGCCGGCGGGATCCACAGTGCGATCGGTGCTCGGTCTGCGGGACGGTGTCTCAATCTCCAGGATCTGCTGCCAGCTGGGTCATTGAGTCAGCACGCTGCCACTTGTCGCACCTTGGCCGCAGCGATGCAAAGACCTGAACTCACGAGGAGAGCAGTTCAATATTTGCTTGAAGGCGCGCGAAAAATCACTTGAACAGGAGAAACCAACATCGAGTGCAATGTCAGTTATCGGAGATTTTGTCGTGCGTAATAATTCGCTTGCACGCTGGATTCGTAGATTGAGAAGATACTTGTGAGGAGGAACACCAAAGGACGCCTTGAATTCACGGGTGAAATGAAAGCGACTGAGTCCCACATAACTCGCCAACCCGTCGAGATCAACGGCTTTGTCGAGGTTCTGGTGCAAAAACTCTCGCACAAGTCGTCGAGTACGCGGGGACAACCCGCCAGACGTGCGACATTCTCGAAGCGTGGCGGAGTCGCTCTGAGCACGAATCACTTCCTGGAAAAGTAGGGAAATAATTGTCTCCAAGTACCGAGGATCGTGTCCCTCCTGCATCACCTGGCGAACTCGAGCGGTGAGGACATTAAGAAACTCCCCTCCTAGACTCAACGCTGGCGTGAGATTCGCCTGGCGATCTATCTCGACATCTCTCGAGACAGGTGTGTTCTCTTCGTAGATTGAGATCAGTGTCGCCGTAATATTGCTTCCTGCACCGGCAAGTGCGACGAGTTCGACGTTCGCTGGGACGACGTCAATCCCGCGATCAAGCGGCCCTGGCATCCCAGCGCGAACGCCATTGATCCATCGCTCCCCATCGACGAAACTGCCTTGATCGAAAACCATCAAGGTGTGAGAAGGGCTGCGAAACCTGACACGGTGAGGCTGCGTTCCGAGCGACACGCGCCTGACTGAACACCAAGGGGAATCCAGGACCGCAGAAGGTGAAATATCGATCGACCGCGGAGTCTTCTCGTCAGCGTGGTCGATACTCTCCCACAACCCATTCAGATCGCGACGCGCAGGCGCTGTTGCGCTGGCAGAAAAAGCCATTATTGTCTCCTCTACTAGGGCAGCTCTATTGGCTACCGCTTTCGATGCCGTGCGAACAGCCTTTTCGCACGGCAACATCCTCATTGAAGTCGCTGCGTCGCCCCCCCCCCAGAGCACGGGGTATGTCGCGACGCCAGACCAAACAAGCCCATTTTGATCTAAGTCAAATCCGGGTACAACAACCTCGAAAAAAGGTCGCCCCTTCGTCACTGCACACGGAGCACTCTGCATCCATCCAACTGGTCGGCTGCGAGGGAGACTTACTGCGCGATCGACAGCACAACCCTACGCTGGCTGCTTTCCACACGCCCTTCACCCAAACCGCCCGGGGCGGGCCTCAAGTGCGGTGCGCTGACGCTAAGCTTCCCCACTGGATTCTAGACCGCAGAACCCAGCATTTGCAGCTGTGTTCACTGTCAACAAGCCTTCAATCCGGCATTTTCTACGGCAAACATCGAAACAGATCAATCATTTGTGCCGCAAAGCAAGAGGTCCTAAGACGGTCCACCAGCCGATCCTGTTGTTTAGCTGACTTGGCGGAAGCGCCAAATGCCCGACAGCAGGACCAGATGGCTTGAACTGCGCCTAAGCACCGAGAACCCATGGTTGGAATAGCACTTGCCCGCCGGCGTGAATTAATCCGTCAGGAGTCGCCTCTGCCGGAACAACTGGCATATTCACCCTGATCGATCCGGCACTAATCGTCGCGATAGCGACTACCTGACTCAAACAAGTCTATATCTTATTAGCATGAATGAGTTCGATCTCGCTATTGTTATCAAGCATATCCCTGAGTCGCTCCCTGACCCATGCGTGGATATAGGAGTTTTCATGAATATTCCCCCAAAACGCGTGAACGTCAACTTTCCAGTTCAGCCCCTCTATTTCATGGACCTCGATATTCATCTTGCTTTTGAATTTCGTTGCAATATGACGCTGAATCAGTGCTATGGATTCGGAGTTCTCTACCAAGTAAGGCAGCAACGTCATTTGCGAAATCAATAGCTGCTCCTCCCAGCCTGGAGGCCCCTGAACGCGGAGAGATCCTTTCTTGGGGTCCGACCCAAACCCTACCTTTGAAATCGCATTCAACTCCTCGAGCGTCATCCCAGCCCGCATTTTCGGGTGTCTCGCACGAGAGATACATACAAAGTCCTCGCGATAGAGCGGTATGTTGTTAAGAGTTTCGTCATCAATGATGAAACTCGGAGCGATAGCGAAATCGACCTCCCCCGACTTCAGCTGACTTTGATCGAAATTTTGTAGGTCGATAAATTGAACACGAACACGAGGAAGATACTCGGAAAGATAGTTGATCAGCCGTACACCAATCGCCACCAGCGCGCTATCAGCAGTCGCAATGACCAACTTTTGTTCGATGTCCGCCAGCTTGTCGGCACGCTGAAATCCGGTAAGCAACTCGATACCACTTAGTATTTTGTCAAGAGACCCGGTCAAGCCCTCAGCAAAGGGTGTGATCACCATTTTTCTTCCGGATCGCACTAAGAGCTCATCTCCGAACTGGATCCGCAAACGACCCAGGGCCTCGCTAACAGCGGGTTGAGACATGTTGAGCCTTTCCGCCGCTTTTGAGACACTTTGAGCGTAAAGCAGCTCTCTCAAAATCGGCAAAAGATTTAAATCCAGAGCTCTAAGGTTTTTCTGAATTCTATTGCTCATGGACGCCTCCTTGTAGCCTATCGCCACGACCGAAATCCAACAAAATCCCCCTCGATCAATTACTAAATGCGTCTCTCGCAAATAAATTTGCTATAACCGATCTGTGATATCACTTGCGCGCCGTTCTTTACGCTCCCTTATAACGCACTTACGTGCAGCCAAACCGCGCAGGGTCACGCGCGAGGATCGAGAACATCTTGTGGATGAAACGCTTGCTCGCCTCAGTCAGCAGGTGCTGAGTGCCGCCCTTCAGCGACACACTCCACAACGGATCCGCCTTGCCCGCCAGGCCCCTGAGCTTGTTCTTATCGCGAACACCACTTGACCATCCTACCGCACTAGGTCCGCTACCTGGCAGCCGCCCGGGACATTAGCGGGCGTCACAACGACGGCATGCACGCGCGCGGAACTTGTCGTCGGCACACAAGAAACCTCTTACGCCGAAGCATCTTAAACGTCCGGCGCTAGCCGTCTAGCCAGCAAGAGATGTTCCAGCCAGCTGCGGCCTTCGGCTCGGCCGGCGCCAGTTCGGCTGCGAAGTTCCACGGCAGCAGTTTAACCACCCGATTCACCCGACGCTTAGCGAAGCGGCCAATCGCTTGACTGAGCTAGGCCTCGGGGTCAAGGCCGTTGAGCTTTGCCGTGACGATCAGGCTGTAGATCGCCGTGACCCTTCAGGCATCGCTTTTTCTTATACCTACTATCCGCATTTCCATTTGATGGACCGATCAGCACAGCTTATGTTACTCGTCATGGCATCGCAACTACGAGCCAAGACCCGATTAGAAAAGCTTGATTAAGAGGAGGCATCATGAAGAACGAATCATCCGAGCTTAGGAATGCGCTAGGTAGCTTTGCTACCGGAGTATGCGTTGTTCTTGTACCTTCCGAGAAGGGCGAACCCGACGGCATGACGATTAACTCATTCACTTCGGTCTCCCTTTCTCCGCCCATGGTCCTTTGGTGTATCAACAAGACGTCGCGGATGTGCCATCACTTTGAAGAGCAATCCGAGTATTCGATTAACGTTTTGACTGCTGAGCAGCAGGATCTTTCACGTCACTACGCGAAATCTGGCTCTGCGAGCCTGCCTTCCGCCTCAAGTCATATTTCGTTTGCGGATGACGGCACTCCTTTCATTCAGGATTCTGCTACCACGTTCTTCTGCAGAATCGTTGCGAAGTACGATGGTGGCGACCATTACATTTTGCTTAGTAGCGTTCTTGATTATCAGATCGGCCATGCTGACGCGCCGCTTGTCTTCCATCGCGGCCGCTATCAATCCATCGCCGCGTAATCTAATCAGCACCGGATTCGGGTCAGAATATCGATTCGTTGCAAGGATTAATTAGACCAACAAAAAAGCAATTAACACCAAGAAGGAGACCCAAAAAATCATTATCCACACGCACAGCCCAATACGATAGGGCAATTCGTTTTCGCCCGGCATTGAGTTCGAGCCGGCCGGCATTGTTTCGAAAAAGCAAGTTTGGTTTGAAAATGGAGTGGCGACATGCAAATGCATGATGAACTGTTGGGGCGAGCACGCGAAATTGCAGGACTAGTAGAACGTTCTGCTCAACAGACCGACATCGACGGAAGAATCTCTGATCAGGTTTTAGATCAAATTTGTGATGCCGGTCTTATCCAGACTCTAGTCCCTAAAATGTATGGGGGCCATGAGTTGGGCTACAAGACGATGCAGAGCATCATTAGTGAAATAGCCCCATATTGCACGTCAACTGCTTGGGTGACGTCTTTTTATATTGGCCATGCCTACATACACACGCTATTCCCAAAGCAGTCTCAAGACGAGGTTTTTGCTACCAAGCCAAATCCATTGACCCCGGGAACTATCGCTCCGAACTTCACGCTTCGCCCTGAGGGAGACGGTTTTATCGCAAACGGCAGAAGCCAATGGAATTCGGGGAGCAGTCGAAGCGACTACTATTTGTGTTGCGGCGTAATTAAAAACGACGATCAAGCGCCCGAACTTCGAGCTTTCCTTGTCCCCACCAAGGAATGCAGACCGATCCGCAACTGGGACGTTGCTGGCATGCGTGGGACAGATAGCAGCGATATGGAATTGAATAATGTCTTCGTTCCCGGCTATCACACCGCACGTGTATCAGATCTGTTGAATGGCACTGCACCCGGTTCTTTGGTGCATGAGAACCCCAAGTACTCAATGCCTCTCTTCCCGTTCGTCCTTGGGGAAACTGTACCGGTCATGGTTGGCGCTTATCGAGGCGCCGCCAACACCTATGCAAAATTTGTGAAAGACCGATCTATCACGTTTGGTGGATCCAAGGCTGCCAACAAACAATTGGCTCAACTGCGCTTGGGGCGCGGGATTGCCGGCGCTGAACTCGCGGAAACCTTAATGCGAGATTACACCAATACGCTTGAAAGCATGACCCCCGAGAAACTGAGGAATCCTGAGGTTCGTGCCGCATTGAAAGCGCGCGTGGGACTGATCCTCGAATATTGCACTGATGGAATCAATCTTCTTATCAAGGCTGGCGGCGGCGGTGCGTTCCGCAATGACTGTGCACTACAGCGCTTCTTCCGTGATATCAATATGCTACGAGTCCATGGCTTGCTAGACTCGGATACGGCGACTGAAACGTATGGCAGAGTACTACTGGGGCTGAACAGCGAAGTTCCGATGTGATCGGATCAGTTTGCTGCGCCTAGCGGCATGATGAAGTACTTGGCTGGCTGTCAATCCGATAGACAGCCAGCCAAGGCTGGCTTACAACGAGACTCATTGCCGTACGATGATGCTGCGGCGTACAACCCATCTTTGTGGTCTTGAGAGCAACGCGACCATCGCGATGTCCGTCTTGCAGCGTACCGCGAGTTTCATTGTCCGCGCTCTTGGTCAGGCTCCTTGCCTAACGCGAACATTGCTGCAGTCGCCCTCTCCGACAAGACCGTGAGGACGATCTGCGCGCTACAGGCGCGCCAGAGTACGTTCCGATCTGACTACGTCCAGATTGTCAGAACTGCGTAGGCGTAAGTGGGTGTCGGCAACGACAGCTGCACGATTTAAGTAACCGTCCGAGCAACCCCGTCCCCCGGCGGAGCCGGGGGCTTCAGAGATCGACGACGAGCCTGAGCAGTGCGAACGACACGCGCCAGCCGGGCTCGTTTTCGCAGTCGATGCTGGCCGTCTTCTGGTTGATGCGCACGATGGTGCCGATGCGCGTCTGCAGGTGGCGGTCCTCGAAGCTGACGCGATCGCCGACGCGGAAGTCCTCGCGGGTGGGACGCTGGGCGGACCTAGGCATCGGCGACCGGGGCTCTGCCCGGCTGTCGGCGGGGAGCTCGATTGCTGCGTAGGGCAGCGTCCAGGTCGCACGGGTGGCGTCGTCCTGCACGGTGAGCTGGGTGTCCTTCATCGCCACCACGGTGCCGCTTCGAAGCTGCAGCGCGGCGCCCGGCGCTTTTCCGTCCACGAAGCGTACCCGTTGCCCCAGGTTCAGATGCAGCCGGATCTGCACGATCCGCGACGGATCCGACATCAGGCGCTCGATCACGCGCGACAGGTGGAACAGTTCGAGCGAGCTTGCACGGTTGAGGGCTTCGAGGGTGGCGGGATCCATCAGGGCGCGGGCTTCCAGTTCATCGGCAGCAGTTCGTCGAGCCGGTCCATGCGGTGGCCGGGCAGGCGCGTGAGCACATCCTTCAGGTAGGCGTAGGGCTCAATGTCGTTCAACCGCGCTGTCTCGATCAGCGAGAGTGCCACGGCAGCGGCCCGTCCGCCACGTGGACTTCCGGCAAACAGCCAGTTCTTCCTCTTATGCCAACCTTTGCATAGTAAGCGCTCCACGAACCCCATCTTCCCCGGGCTCGCTACGCCGTGATCAACTGCTCAGCCTTGAGATTCCAGGGCAGGAGGGCCTCGAAGTGTTCGACGGTGGTCGCATTGGGCACGGCGCGCAGTATGTGGCGCAGCCACAGGTACGGCTCGACGTTGTTGGCCTTGGCGGTCTCGACCAGCGAGTAGATGAGCGCGCTGGCACGCGCCCCGGCTTGCGTATCCGAGAAGAGCCACGCTTTCCTCCCAACGACGAAGGGCCGGATGGCGTTTTCGACCGGGTTGTTGTCGATCGGCAGATCGCCCCGTGCGAGGTAGCGCGTCAGTCGCGGCCACTGCCGATGCAGGTAGCCCAACGCGCCGCCGAGCACCGAGGTGGGCGGCACGGTGGGGAGCACCTGATCGAGCCAACGGCGCAGTTCGTCGATGACGACGCGGCTTCTGCTCTGGCGTCGCGCCAGGCGCTCGGCGTTGCTCAGTTCGCGCGCCTCCTTCTCGATGGCGTAGAGCTTGCCGATCAGCGCCAGCGCCTCATGGGCGCGACCGCGCTTGCCGGCGGGCAGCACCTTGCTGGCGTCGACGAAGCGGCGCCGCGCATGGACCCAGCAGCCGAGCCGGGTCACGCCCTCGCAGAAGGAGATCGCCCCATAGCTCTCGAGCCCATCGGCGATCAGGTGCCCCTTCCAGCCTTCGAGCAGGCGTAAAGGGACCGCCTGCGCGCGGCTCGGGTCGTACTCGAAGAGGATCACCGGCTTACCCGGCGGACCACCGCGCTGCACCCACATCTGGCTCTTGCTCGTGGCTGCCCGGCCAGGCTCCTTGAGCACCTGCACCGGGGTTTCGTCCATGTGAATCACATCGTGCCCGAGCAGCACGTCGCGCATCAGATTGGCGATCGGCTGCAGCGCTTGCGCGGTGCCGATCACCCAGCGCGCCAGGGTCTGACGCGGCACGAGCGCGCCCGCGCGGGCAAGCACGTACTCGAAACGCGCCAGCGGCAGCCCGTCGACGTACTTGGTGACCAGCAGCATCGCCAAGAGGTCGTTGCTGGCGTTGCTCTTGGGCAGCACCTGCCCCGGGGCGCGGGCGCTGACCGGCGCCTGGTCGCCCTGGGGGCAGCCGTAGCGCTTCCTGATGTGACGCAGCACGCGCACCTGCATCGGGACGATGTCGAGCTGTTCGCTGACGTCCTGGCCAATCTCGACCATGGGTGTGCCGCAGGCGCAGGTGCGTTCGGCCTCGGGGACGTCGTGGACGACGTCGATGCGCGGCAGCTCGATCGGCAAGGGCTTGCGCTTGCCACGCGCCTTCTTCTTGCCCGTGTCGGCGGGCGTCTCACCCGTCGTCTCGGTGGCCGGCGGCGGCAAGGTTGCGGTGTCGCCCGCCTCGGTTGCGGACTCGGCCAGCGCCTCGGCCTCGTCGAAGAGCCACCCCTGGCCCGCGTGCGATTCGCTGCTGGGGCCGAACATGCGCCGGCGCGCCAGGCGAAGCTGCTCGTAGAGCTCGAGGATGCGTGCCTCGAAGGCCTTTTGCAGTTCGGCTTCGCGCGCCTTGAAGGCAAGCTCGAAGGCGTGCTGCTGTTCCCGCAGCAAGGCCTTGAGCGCGGCCGGATCGTCGGGTAACTGTTCGGGGAGGGGGGATGCGCACACGCCGACGGCGGCATTCGAACGAGGGTCGGCGGTACGTGGTTGCATGCTGGAATTATACCCGATCACGCTACGTAACCGATTGGTATTGCAGCGTTTTATGCGGCCTTGCCGCCCACAGATCGAAGCCTTCGAGCAGCCATTCGAGCTCCTTCATCGTCAGTACGCAGGTGGGCTGACTTGCCTCGGCCGCCGGCCAGGCGAAGCGCTCGGCTTCGAGCCGCTTGTACCAGAGGCAGAAGCCGTTGCGGTGCCAGTACAGCGCCTTGAGTTTGTCGCGGCGACGGTTGATGAAAAGGTACAGCGCGTCGCCGAACGGGTTCAGTCCCAGCTCCTGCTCGACCAGCGCCGACAGTCCGCCGATGGATTTGCGAAAGTCGATCGCCGGCCGGTACAGATACACCGCGCCGATCGAATGCCCCGGGTGCATCAGCGCCCTCGCTCGGCAAGAGCCGCCGACAGCGCGGCCAGCCAGTCGACGCCAGGCAGCGTCGCGCATTCGAGCCGCAGCTGCGCGTCGATCACCACCGTGCAGCCCGCGCGGAGCGTCATCGAGGGTTCGACTTTGATCGGGACGAATCCGCCAAGCTTGGCGCGGCTACGACGGCCACCGGTCACCAGGCGCTTGCGCCACTGATAGAGCGCCTGCGGCGATAGCCCCTCGCGCTCGGCGTAAGCCTTCGTGGTAATGCCCTCGGCTTCGATTGCCGACAGGTGCGACAACCAGAACGTACTGCGCTCCGACATGCTCGTGCTCCCTGAAAAACGGAAGCCGAAGCATGCGGGCTCAAACGGGGCTACGTAAGAATGGGGTTCGTGGAGCGCTTACTTTGCATAAGAGGAAAGCGTGGCTCTTCTCGGACACCCAGGCCGGTGCGCGCGCCAGCGCGCTCATCTACTCGCTGGTCGAGACCGCCAAGGCCAACAACGTCGAGCCGTATCTGTGGCTGCGCCACGTTCTGCGGGCGTTGCCCACCGCCACCACCGTCGAACACTTCGAGGCTCTCCTGCCCTGGAATCTCAAGGCTGAGCAGTTGATCACAGCGTAGCGAGCCCAGGAAAGATGGGGTTCGTGGAGCGCTTACCGCCGTAGCGCTGGCCGCGCAGCGCTCCGATGTACGGGTCAATGAGGTGACCGAGCGGACCGGCGTCCAGCCAGTCGCTGCGAACAAGGGTCGCCAGGCACGGATCTGTGGGCATGATGTGCTCCTGTGGTGTGAGGGAACCACAGAGAACACGATCTTTTATGGCAAGTCGAAATGCGCCAGACAGCCCTACAAGCCCAGCCTATGTCAGGCGCAGACGGTATCTACAACCGAACCTTGCATAATCGAGGGCCGCGCATAATTCCTCTTATGCCAACCTTTGCATAAGAGGAAAGCGTGGCTCTTCTCGGACACCCAGGCCGGTGCGCGCGCCAGCGCGCTCATCTACTCGCTGGTCGAGACCGCCAAGGCCAACAACGTCGAGCCGTATCTGTGGCTGCGCCACGTTCTGCGGGCGTTGCCCACCGCCACCACCGTCGAACACTTCGAGGCTCTCCTGCCCTGGAATCTCAAGACTGAGCAGTTGATCACAGCGTAGCGAGCCCAGGAAAGATGGGGTTCGTGGAGCGCTTACGGTAGGGCACCGGCCCGCCCGCGTTCAGATAGCGCCGCACCGTGTTGCGCGCGATGCCCAACGTCCTGGCAATCCGCTTCGCGCCCCACCCCGACTGCCCCAACCGAACGATCGTCGTGACCGCCTCCGGCTCCAACATCTCCCGCACTCCGCAAACCAGACGGCGTACAGGATTCACCTCGCTGTGCTTCGTTTCCAACAGTGGCCTCCTTGCGAACGAGGGGGTCAGTTCCTCGTGTCGCTAGGGGGTCAATTTACGGTGTCGCCTGACAGATAGAGGGCGTTCGGCCAAAGACAACCGGCTGTTCGTTGAGGCGGTCCTTTGGTTGGCACGCACAGGCAGTCCGTGGCGCGACCTTCCGCCCGAGTTCGGCAACTGGCATTCGACGTATGTACGCTTTGCGCGTTGGCGCGATGCAGGCGTCTGGAATCGCGTCGCCCTCGCACTGGCCTGCGAGCGCGATCTGGGGCGGGTGTTCATCGATTCGACCATCGTTCGCGCCCACCAGCACGCCTCAGGCGCCCAAAAAAAGTAGGACCGCAGGCGCTGGGGCGCTCGCGTGGAGGCCTGACGACCAAGTTGCACTTTGCCGTCGATGCCTTGGGCAAACCGCTGCGCATGATTCTGAGCGCAGGACAGGTCGCCGACATCGAGTGTGCGCACGATTTGATTGCCGATATGCCGTGCGCCAGCTTGGTTGCCGACAAAGGATACGATGCCAACGCCTTGGTCATGAGTATCGAAGCATCCGGCGCGCAAGCAGTCATCCCGCCTCGATCCAACCGCATTGCCCCCAGGCACTACGACCGCTGCGCGTACCGCGCGCGAAATCTGATCGAGCGCTTCTTCAACCGTATCAAGCATTACCGTCGGATCGCCACACGCTACGACAAGCTCGCATGCAGCTACATGGCATTCGTGCGAATCGTTTGCGCGGTGATCTCATATCGTTATATGTGAACAGAACCTAGAAGATGATCGTAGCGACCCTCGAAGCGAATCGCCAGCCATCCACCGTAGCAACAAAGGTGTCCTGATAATCTGCGACAGTGACTGAGGGCTGGCCGCTTGTCGGTTGGCCATGTTGGTCTAGCGCTCCGTGGAACATCAGAAGCGTACACCCGCCCCGTGCTGTACCAGGACCAGTCTGATCAATCCGGATGTTGGTACATACATGTCGAGTCACAACATGCTCAGGGCGAGCGCGCATAAAGTCCAGGATCGCAGACCTTCCGGACAGCACCGCGCCGCGTCGTTCGAACGAGCAATCTTCAGCAAGGAGGTCAACCAAGCTATCGTACTGACGCGAATCTACAAAATAGGCGAAATCCGCAATCAGTCTCGCACATGCGTCTTCGCAAGAGCGAAGACTCTTTCCATTTGACATTTTTCAGCTCCTAATAGCGCATCGTGGTTTACGCTTTTTTGGCACCGGACTTACGCCGCTCGTCCGTTTGACTTGTTTAGGCTACTGGCGAAAGCCACAAAGTACTCAAGGCTTTCCCTGCTCTTGACCGCGTCCAAGTTCAACACCTTTTCCAGAGGCTGACCGAGAAGCAGTTTTTTGATCGGGAGCTCGAGTTTCTTACCAGAGAGCGTTCGTGGAATTTCTTGGACCTGGAAGATTTCGTTCGGCACATGGCGCGCCGAAAGGGCTGTTCGGATACGCGCAGTTATCGTCGCTTTCAATTCGTCCGTCAGCTCACATCCGGTACGCAGGACGACGAACAACGGCATATAAGAGTCCCGCCCGAGGTATTCAAGATCGACGACAAGGCTGTCCACAACCTCAGGCAGATCCTCCACGGCCCGATAGAGCTCGCTCGTGCCCATCCGAATACCGTGACGGTTGATGGTCGCGTCCGAACGACCGTAGACAACGACGCCCCCGCGCGGGGTGATCCGAATCCAGTCGCCATGCCGCCACATGCCGGGATACATGTCGAAGTAACTATCGCGGTAACGGTCGCCAGCCGGATCGCCCCAGAAGAACAAGGGCATCGAGGGCATGGGCGCAGTGCACACAAGTTCTCCCACCGCATCCAACACTGCATTGCCGGCTTCGTCGAACGCTTCGACCTTGGCTCCTAGGCAGCGACACTGCATTTCGCCAGACACGACAGGCAGAATGGGAACCCCGCCGATGAAGGCACTGGCAATGTCGGTCCCTCCCGAGATGGGCGCCAGGAACACGTCGGAGCCAACATGAGCATATATCCACTCGTAGCCTTCGGGAGGTAACGGCGAGCCGGTCGAACCCACCGCGCGCAGTGCGGACAAATCCGCAATCGCGCGCGGCTCGATCTCGGCCTTCATGCAGGATGTAAAGAACGCCGCACCTGCACCGAAGAAACTCACTCGAGCCTTGCCAACAAAGCGCCAGAGCGCGCCTGGATCCGGCCATCCGGGGTTACCGTCGAACAGGCAGATCGTCGCCCCGACCAGCAACCCGCCGACCTGGAGGCTCCACATGATCCACCCGGTAGTCGAGTACCAGTGAAAGCGGTCCTCCGGCCCGAGGTCGTTGTGCAGGGCCCACAGTTTGAGGTGTTCGAGCACGACCCCGCCGTGGCCATGGACAATCGGCTTGGGCAAGCCGGTCGTCCCCGACGAGTACACGATCCAGAGGGGGTGATCAAAGGGAACTGGCCGACACTCAAGCGGCACATCCCTGCTGGTCGCCTCGTGCCACGTCCGGATCGTCTTAACACCGCCGTAACGCTGGCTGGCATCGGCCATGCCTTGAGGATCCAGATAGGGGACCGTGATCAGGGTCTCCACGCTGGGAAGTTCGGTGAGAATTGCCGCCAGTGTCTCGCGACGATCGATCGCCTTACCACCATAGCGATAACCGTCGATTGAAATCATCACCTTCGGCTCGATCTGCCGGAATCGATCCAGCACGGCCACATGCCCGGTGTCGGGGGAGCAAACCGACCAGATTGCGCCGATACTCGCGACTGCGAGAAAGGCCACCACTGCGTGCGGGGTGTTGGGCAGGTATGCCGTAACCCGGTCACCCTGACCAACACCCGATTCGCGGAGTGAGGCAGCGAGGGACGCCACCTGACGCTTCAAGTCACTCCAGCCGAGTTCGACCAGTTCGTCCCCTTCGTTCTGGAAGACGACAGCTGGCCGCTTGTCGGTGGCGTGTCGAAACACCTGGTCGACATAGTTCAACATTGCACCGGGAAACCAGCTCGCGTCCGGCATGGACCGGCGACCCAGTACCGACCGATAGGGTGTTTGAGCCGAAACGTCAAAATAGTCCCAGATTGACGACCAGAAGCCCTCCAGATCTTCGACCGACCACTGCCATAGCGCGCCGTAGCTCTCGAAACTGCGCCCTCGCTCGACCCGCAGCCAATCCATGTACGCAGTAATGCGGGCGTTGCGCCGCACGTCGTCGCTCGGTCGCCAAACGTCTTTGGAACTCACGCTTTACTCCTCTTCTAGCGCGACTTGTCGCGCAATGGCAATTGACGCCTCCTTCTCTGGGCCCTTCGGCCCAAGGAGGGCTTAGCGTTAAGCCTCGGTCACACCCGCTTGCCGGTCACTCGGGCAAGCAATTCGTGGCAGTCGTCGGGAAGTGTGTCGCCGCGCCAGGCGACGTGCTGGTCGGGGCGCACCAGAATCAGCTTACGCGCATAGATCTTCTCCGCGTTCCGATCGTCGATGCGGACCACGGTCAGCGGAACTCCCAACTCCGAGGCTGCGCGCTCAATCACGCTAGTGTTTGAACCGTCCAGGACGAGCAAGGAGAACCAGGTGCCGAGATGGTCGAACACCGGTGTCCCATCGCCGAGGAAGAGGTGCGGCAGTCTGCTGCCCGGCCAGGTCGAAGGGGTGTAGATCTCAGGATCGAAAACTGGCGGGGTGCCGTTCTCGGCGCAGACCACCGGCGAAGCGTCGTAGCGGTAGCCATGCTCTGTACCCCAGCCCTCGTTCTCCTTGTTGCCGAGATCAGCGATTTGCTGCCCCAGCTTCAAGCGCCGCGCCGCTGCTTCGGGACTGTCCCCCGACAGATCGCCCGCCTCGGCATAGAGGCGTGCAAGCTCAAAACGGACAGCAAGGTGTCGTTGCGACGTCGCCCACGATAGCCTGGCAACTGGATGGCGCTCACTGTGGTACGAGTCGAGCAACGTTGATCCGCCCCATCCATGCAGGGCCGCTGCAAGCTTCCATCCAAGGTTGCCTACCTCGGCGATGCCGGTGTTCATGCCGTAGCCCCCCGTCGGCATATATTGATGGCAGGCATCGCCCGCCATGAACACCCGCCCTGCGCTGTACTGTTCAGCCACCAAGTAGTGTGCCGACCAGGGATTAGCGACGATCACCTCGAACTCGAACTTGCAGCCCACCCACTCCTCCACCAGCACACGCGGGTCGATCTGCGACTCGTCCGTACCCGGTGCAAGGAACACGTGCAGCGTCCAATGCTCCTTGTCGTCCTGTGCAACGAGGGCTCCCTTGCCGGTCTGGTAGTGCCAGGCAATACCGAATCGCTGCAAAATGTCGACCGCCTGCGACCGGAAATGCACCATGTAGAGCCGAGCCACGTTCGGCTGTCCTTCGTTCTTGATCCCAAGCTGCGTCCGGACGGTGCTGCTGCCACCGTCACACCCAACCAGGAAACGCGAACGAACTGTCTGCGTTTCATTGGTCTGCGTGTTTCGGATGATCGAGGTCACCCCTTCGGCATCCTGCTCGAAGGATTCAAGGCGCCATGAGAACTTCACCTGCACATGTTCATTTTCATCGGCTGTCTGTTTAAGTACAGGTTCGATGAGAATCTGGCTGACGCGCAAGGGCGCCTCGAGAGTTAGACTTCCGTCGTTGGTGACCCGCCGCCGCCACGTTTCGTCTTCGGCCGAGAGATAGGGAAAACGGCACAGCTCGTGTCCGCTCGCGGCCAGATCGGTGATCCAGCTGATATTGAAGGGGCTTTTGTTCGGAACACCGACTGCACGAAGCTTGTCTGCTAGGCCAGTACGCCTAAAAAGCTCCATCGACCGACCATTGGTCAAATCCATCTTCGGGTGACTCGTCGTAGTCGCATTGCGCTCGGCAACGATACAGTTGATCCCAAAGTGCGCCAGTTCCAAGGACAGGGAAAGCCCTACCGGACCACCGCCGGCGATAAGGACGGGTGTTTCAATCATCTCTTGTCTCCATAAGTTCGAGCGGCGATCATTTTTCGCGACTCGCTTGATCATCATTGGCAATTCTTCGATTACAGGTTCTGCGCTAGCCCTGACCTATAGATGGCCCGCCGGACCGATGTGCCCGCCCCAAAGATAGATCGAGTCATAGCGTTTGAAGATCCACGTATCTTCGTCGTCTATCACAGTCGCATTGACTCCATATTCGAAGGCGAAGCCCGAAGGCGACCTAGCGTAGAAGGAGGTCACCGGATCATTCGCGTGTTGGCCGAGCGTGCGTACCACGGGTGCAGCCCCCGCCTCCACCCGCTCCCAAGCGCGCCCTACTGTCGTGATGCTGTCGACTTCGGTAAAGATATGATCAAGTCCGTTCGCGCCTGGGATGCTCGCTAGGGCAATGACGTGGTGGCGTAGGCCCCCATGCAGAAAGTACGCATCTGAACCCTCGGCAACTCGAACGGCATCCGAGATCCTGAAGCCCAAAACTTTTGTGTAGTACTCGAGCGCTGCAGCAAGATCGGGCACGAGGAGGAGTACATGACCCAAACCGGCCTTTCCAGTTACGAATTTGGCGCCCGTGGGGGAAAGGAAAGGATCAGACATAACCATCGCCCCCGTGAACAGCTCAATCGGAGTCCCGTCAGGCGCCGTCGTACGAGCCAATCGGACGACATTTCTCGCCAACGCAAGGTGTTTGTCTTCCGTGACGTCCAGACCGGCCTTTTTGATGCGCGCCATTACATCGCCCAGATGCTGAGACGACTCCACCTCGATGCCAACGTATGCGACACCGGGGCTCGTTCCGGGCTCAACGGCTAGGCGCCATGCGCGCTCGTCGGCCCTCAGACGCAGCACTTCACCGTCATACACCGGCTGCATGCCGTAGATGTCGACAGCAAATCGGCGCCACTCATCGGCATCACCATAGAGGCCCAGATAGCCGAGACTAAGCAAATCTTTCATCCCTTTCTCCTTGTTCCTCAGATCGACTTCTCCTTGGGACTGTCGGCTCTGCGGGGGTGAGGCTTGTCGATCTGACGGTCGAGTCTCGCTCCCATAAGGATGAAACGCTTAGCAATGGCTGCTGAACTGGTGATTTCTTGCGCGATTGCTGTGTCGCTAGCACGTCCGAGTCAATCAAATCTCGAACTACGGGCTGCTAGAAAATCGGCAAAAAAAATGCGGCTCACCGATTAATAATCAGTAAGCCGCAAAAACGTCAGAGGCGAAGAGGAGAGGCTAAGAGGAGCCCCCGACGAAAGGAAAGAGGCTTGCGCAATCCATTCCGGACTACGCAAGCGACGGGCCTGCCTGAGGCTAGGCTTTGCGCATTGGCGGCAGATCCGTGCAGCTGCCGCGCGCCACTTCGGCCGCCATGCCCACCGTCTCGCCCAGGGTCGGGTGCGGGTGGATGGTCTTGCCGATGTCGACCGCGTCGGCGCCCATCTCGATGGCCAGGCAGACCTCGCCGATCATGTCGCCGGCCGACGGGCCGACGATGGTGCCGCCGATGACGCGGTGCGTTTCGGCGTCGAAGATCAGCTTGGTGAAGCCGTAGTCGGCGCCGTTGGCGATGGCGCGGCCGGAGGCCGCCCACGGGAACTTGGCGGTCTCGACCTTCTTGCCTTCGGCCTTGGCCTGCGCCTCGGTGTAGCCGACCCAGGCCACTTCGGGGTGGGTGTAGGCCACGCCCGGGATCACGGTGGCGTCGAAGGCCGCCTTGTGGCCCGCAGCGACTTCGGCCGCGACGTGCGCCTCATGCACCGCCTTGTGGGCGAGCATGGGCTGGCCGACGATGTCGCCGATGGCGAAGATGTGCGGCACGTTGGTGCGCATCTGCGCATCCACCGGGATGAAGCCGCGCTCGCCGACAATGACGCCCGCCTTGTCGGCGCCGATCTTCTTGCCGTTGGGCGCGCGGCCGGCCGACTGCAGGATCATGTCGTAGCGCACGGGCTCGGCAGGCGCCTTGTCGCCCTCGAACTTCACCCACAGGCCGTCTTCCTTGGCCTCGACCGCGACGGTCTTGGTCTTCAGCATGATGTTGTCGAAGCGGTGGGCGTTCTGCTTCTCCCACACCTTGACCGCGTCGCGGTCGGGGCCCTGCATCAGGCCGTCCATCATCTCGACGACGTCGATGCGCGCGCCCAGCGTCGAATACACCGTGGCCATTTCCAGGCCGATGATGCCGCCGCCGATGACCAGCATCTTGCCCGGCACCTGACGCAGTTCCAGCGCGCCGGTGGAATCGACGATGCGCGGGTCTTTCGGGATGAAGGGCAGATGCACCGCGGCCGAGCCCGCGGCGATGATGCACTGCTTGAACTTCACCACCTTCTTCGCGCCGGTCTTGTCCTGGCTGGTGCCGGTGGTTTCCTCGACCTCGAGGTGATGCGGGTCGAGGAAGTGGCCGTAGCCGCGGATGACATCGAGCTTGCGCGCCTTGGCCATGCCGGCCAGGCCGCCGGTGAGCTTGCCGATGACGCCGTCCTTGTGCTTGCGCAGCGCGTCGATGTCCACCGTGGGCTTGGCGAACTTGATGCCGGCGGTGTCGATGTGCTCGGCTTCCTCGATGACCGCGGCGACGTGCAGCAGTGCCTTGGACGGGATGCATCCCACGTTCAGGCACACGCCGCCGAGGCTGGCATAACGCTCGATGATCGCGGTCTTGAGGCCGAGGTCGGCGGCGCGGAAGGCCGCCGAGTAGCCGCCGGGGCCGGCGCCGAGCACGACCATGTCGTATTCGACATCGGCGCTACCGCCGTGCGCAGCGGCGGCGGGTGCAGCGACCGCAGCCGCGGCGGGTGCAGCCGCGGGCGCTGTGGTCGGAACGGGCGCCTCTGCCGAGGTCGCTGCCGAGGCAGTCGTTGACTCGACCTTCAGCAGCACCGCGCCCTCGGCGACCTTGTCGCCGACCGCGACCAGCACTTCCTTGACCACGCCGGCGGCGGAGGACGGCACGTCCATCGTCGCCTTGTCGGATTCGAGCGTGCAGATCGCGTCGTCGACCTTGATGCTGTCGCCGACCTTCACGAACAGCTCGATGACCGGCACGGAATCGAAATCGCCGATGTCCGGAACCTTCACTTCTATCAGGCTCATGGCGATCTCCTTACAGCATCACGCGGCGGAAGTCCGCCAAGAGTCCAGCCAGATGCACAAGGAAGCGTGCCGCTGCAGCACCGTCGACCACTCGATGATCCCAAGACAGGGAAAGCGGCAAGACCAGGCGCGGTACGAATGTGTTGCCATCCCAGACCGGCTTCATCTGGGCACGCGTGACGCCGAGAATCGCAACTTCTGGTGCGTTGATGATCGGCGTAAAGCCAGTGCCGCCAATCCCGCCAAGGCTGGAAATGGTAAAGGTGCCGCCACTCATATCGGCTGGCCCGAGCTTCCCCTCGCGGGCTTTCCTCGCCAATTCCCCGCATTCCGCCGCAATCTCTCTAACGCCCTTCTGGTCAGCATCGCGAATCACCGGAACGACCAACCCGTTGGGCGTATCAGCGGCAAAACCAATGTGGTAGTAACGCTTCAGTACCAGCGTTGGCTCACCCGGGTCAGTCCCCAGCGAGCTGTTGAACTCGGGATACGCCTTCAGAGTGGCCACTGCCGCCTTGATCAGGAAGGCAAGCATGGTGAGCTTTGAGCCTTCCTTGCCTGCTTCCTGGTTGAGTCTGACGCGGAATGCTTCGAGTTCGGTGATGTCAGCTTCGTCGAAGTTTGTAACGTGGGGAATCAGCACCCAGTTGCGGCCGAGGTTCTGACCAGAGATCTTTTTGATGCGTGAAAGCGGTTTGACCTCTATCTCGCCGAACTTGGCGAAGTCCACCTTCGGCCAGGGGAGCAAATCTAGACCGCCTCCGCCGCTAACTGAAACTTGACCCACTGCTTCGAGGCGGGTCATCGTGTCCTTAACGTATCGCTGCACATCATCGTGCAGGATGCGCCCATGTTTGCCGCTGGGGGCTACTTTGCCGATGTCGACACCTAACTCCCGAGCGTAGCGGCGAACCGAGGGGCTGGCGTGCGGCTTGACGGTCGTTTTTGCGGCAAGCTGGCCGGGAGCCGACGGCATGGCCGAGGGCGACTGGGCTGGCCGCGGCGCGGTTGCTGCTGCGGTTGCTGCTGCGGTTGCTGCTGCGGATGCCTGCTGCTCGAAAGAGGCTGCGACCGTAGCCTTACTGGGTACGGGAATCCCAGACTGTACTTCGCCGGCTGTTTTCAGGCGAAGGATCGCACTACCCTTTGATACCCGGTCGCCTACGTTCACCATCAAGGACTCCACGATGCCCGACAACGGACATGGGACATCCAATGTGGCCTTGTCGGACTCCAGTGTCAGGATGGATTCCTCGGCCCTCACGCTGTCACCCGGCTTGACAAGAACTTCAATCACCGGCACGTCTTTGAAGTCCCCAATGTCGGGAACACAAATCTCCCTGATTTCACTCATGGCTTGTCATCTTCTCTGAGAAAGGTCCGGCCCGCGTCTGCGGACCGGATAAATCGCTCTTTCGGAGCGCACCCGCGGGGGAGGAGACGACCCGCTACACAACCCAGGGCGCCGGCCGGTCGCCATCGATGCCATAGCGGTCGATGGCCTCTCCAAGCACACTGCGGGGCAACAGTCCGTCGCGAACCAGCCCGTCGAGGGCAGCGAGTACGACTTGCTGACGGCTGACCTCAAAGAATCCTCGCAGCGCTTCTCGCGTATCGCTTCGGCCAAAGCCATCCGTACCCAGCGCGACAAAGCGCCCGTCGACGTAGGAAGCGATTAGCTGAGGCCAAGCACGAACGTAATCAGAAGCGGCAACAATCAGTTCTTTGCCTGGCAAAGAAGCGTCAAGGTGGCTGACCCGCTGAGTCTCATTAGGGTGCAAGCGGTTCCAACGTTCCACCTCACGTGCCTCGCGGGCAAGTTCGCTGAAGCTGGTAACACTCCAGACCTCGCTGGACACCTGCCAGTCCGCCGCAAGCAATTCGGCTGCCGCGATAACCTCGCGCAGAATCGTTCCGGAGCCCAGGAGCCGCACCCTTCCTCGTGCCCCTGCAGCCTCTGTGTGCGAGAAGCGGTACATCCCGCGAACGATCTGCTCTTCCACACCAACCGGCAACGACGGCTGGGGGTAGTTCTCGTTCATCACGGTGATGTAGTAGAACTCGTCCGCCCCCCGCTCCATCATCTGGCGCATGCCGTGATCGACGATCACTGCCAACTCGCCCGCAAACGCCGGATCGTAGGCGCGACAGTTCGGCACCGTGGCGGCGATCACATGGCTGGTGCCGTCCTGGTGCTGCAGCCCTTCCCCGCCCAGCGTCGTGCGCCCGGCAGTCGCACCGAGAAGAAAACCGCGCGCCCGTTGATCGGCCGCCGCCCAGATCAGGTCACCCACGCGCTGGAATCCGAACATTGAATAGTAGATGTAGAACGGCAGCATGGGCTTGCCGTGCACACTGTAAGAGGTTGCCGCCGCGACCCAGGAGGACAGCGCACCAGCCTCGGTGATCCCCTCTTCCAACAGCTGCCCGTCGCGCGCCTCGCGGTAATAGAGCATCGAGCCCGCGTCCTCCGGCTCGTAGAGCTGACCAACAGGCGAATAGATGCCGATTTGGCGGAACAGGTTGGCCATGCCGAAGGTGCGTGCTTCGTCGGCGACGATCGGCACGACCTTAGGCCCCAGCTCCTTGTCCTTGAGCAAGTTACCGAACATGCGCACCACTGCCATGGTGGTCGACATCTCCTTGCCGTCGGCCTCCAGTGCAAAGCGCGCATAGTCGGCGAGCGGAGGCACGGTGGTGACTTCCGCTGCGCACACCCGTGCCGGCATGTAGCCGCCCAGCGCCGCACGGCGCTCGCGCAGGTAACGCATCTCATGGCTGTCTTCGGCCGGACGGTAGAAACGCAGTTCAGCGAGGTCTTCGTCCGATAGCGGCAAGGCGAAGCGGTCGCGGAAAGCCTTGAGCGCATCGACGTCGAGTTTCTTGGCCTGGTGCGCGGTCATGCGCGACTCCCCGGCCCCGCCCATGCCGTAACCTTTCTTGGTCTTGGCCAGAATTACCGTCGGACGCCCCTTGTGGGCTTTCGCTGCGGCGAAGGCCGCATATAGTTTTCGGAAATCGTGACCGCCACGTTTGAGCGCGTCAATCTCAGCATCGGACATGTGAGAGACCAGCGCCTGCACCTCCGGATCCTTCTGGAAGAAGTGCAACAGGTTATAGGCACCGTCTTTCGCGCCAAGGGTCTGATATTGTCCGTCCACCGTCTGTGCGAAGCGCTGCAGCAGCGCGTGATTCCCGTCGCGGGAAAACAGTGGATCCCAGTCGGATCCCCAGATCACTTTGATCACGTTCCAGCCCGCCCCGGTGAACAAGGACTCGAGCTCCTGGATGATTTGGCCGTTTCCGCGAACAGGTCCGTCCAAGCGCTGCAGGTTGCAGTTGATGACGAAGGTGAGGTTGTCTAGCTTCTCGCGTGCAGCGAGAGTCAGACCAGCGATCGACTCCGGTTCATCCATCTCACCGTCACCGAACACCCCCCAAACGTGGCGCTCGGCTGTGTCGGCGACGCCCCTGTGGTCAAGGTAACGCATGAACCGGGCCTGATAAATCGCGCTTATCGGCCCAAGCCCCATCGAGCCCGTCGGGAACTGCCAGAAATCCGGCATTAGCCACGGATGCGGGTACGAACACAGCCCCTTACCACCGACCTCCTGCCGATAGTTGGCGAGGTGCTCTTCGTTAAGCCGTCCCTCAAGAAAGGCACGCGCATACACACCCGGAGCAGAGTGCGGCTGGTAAAAAACGAGGTCGCCTCCGTACGCTTCGTCACGCGCCCGGAAAAAATGATTGAATCCGACCTCGAAGATTTCTGCGGCTGAAGCGTAGCTGGCGATATGCCCGCCCAATTCACCATAAGCCTGATTCGCGCGCACCACCATCGCCAGCGCGTTCCAGCGGATGATCGAGGTGATCCGCTCCTCTATGGCGAGATCGCCGGGGTACTGCCCCTGTCGTTCGAGTGGAATCGTGTTTCGATATGCAGAATATGGCTGTACTTGCGCGACGATACCCAATTCGCGGGCCTGCTCATCCAGCCGGCGGAGCAGGAACACGCCGCGCTCGGGACCAGCGTCGCGCACCACGGCCTCCAGCGAATCCAGCCACTCCCGGGTTTCCTCCCCGTCGATATCGGCCACCGTTGCAGCGGCAGGTCCGTTCGTCATATTTTCCTCTTGGTCACCCATTTCTATCTCCTTCAGACGGGAAGAAGCTTATCGGCGAAGCAGCGCAATGTGCTTCCGCATTTAGCCATCACCCCTGCTATATTTGGACTTTTATGCTGCAAATTACACTTTATGAGGCACATCATGCCGTCTCGTAGTCTTGATGCAATCGATATCCGGATCTTGTCCGCCCTTCAGGAGAACGCCCGACTGACCAATGTCGAACTCGCTGCTCGAGTCCATCTATCACCCTCTCCCTGCCTCGCCCGAACGCGTGCCTTGGAAGAATCCGGCCTGATCAGTCGCTATGTAACCTTGCTCGACCCGCTACAACTCGGCCTGAGCGTCAGCGTTTTCATCCAGATTCGCCTCGAACGGCAAGTCGAAAGCGGCCTGGAGGTGTTCCAGGAGGCGATACGGGGCTACCCGGAGGTAATGGAGTGCTACCTGATGACGGGTGATGCCGACTACCTGATCCGAGTCGTCGTCCCAGATGTCCAGGCTCTCGAGCGGTTTATCGTCGATGAACTGTCGAAAATCCCTGGTGTCGCAAACATTCGATCGAGTTTTGCGCTTAAGCAGGTCAAGTATCAGACTGCCCTGCCCCTCCCTGTAACGGACTCATCCACCAAACAGCGCCGAAGTTAGGCAATGCTCATACTTGAGGAATAACCCAACCCAAACAATGGCAATGCCACTCCCTCAACGCGTTTGCTAACACGTTTCTGCGTATTCTTGAACGCGCCAGAATCCGGAATGCCCTGTGGAATTTTTCGTTACCCGCAGCAGGAAGATTCATCCCATTACTCGGGTCTTTATGTCGTTTATCGACTGCCCGGCGGTGGAGCCAATTTCGAATAGACATACTCACTCCCCGCGGGCACGGGCGCCGCCCCTTGGCGCAGCAGGTCGGAAACAGGTTCACCGGAGCGCATTTTTGCCAGGAGAAGGTCCGGATCGAAATCGACACCGATCGGATTGGCAGCAAAGGCATCAGAGTAGAAGTACTTGGCAGCTTCGTGAATGTCGTCGTAATTGTCCACCTGAAGTTCGAGCTCGTTGCCGTCGGGGTCCCGGTAATACATCGACGTGGTCGGCCCATGGTTGATGGACCAAAACGGCTGGATGCCCTTACCCTTCAACCTCTCGTAGGTGGCAAGTAGGTCCTGGAGACTTCCATACGTAAAGGCGACGTGATCAACACCCGTGTACTGTTGTTCCGGGGCCTTAAGCTGGGACGTGTTGAGCAAAGCGATTCTGTGATGCTCATCGTCGTAGGTAAGAAAAGCGATAACGCCGTTCTCGAACGAAGTTTTCGCATGGAAGACCGTTCGATACCACTCGAGCATTTGCGAAAATCGGGCGGTACGTATCACGACATGAGCTAGCTTCTTCGGCACAATTTCCGACCCACTTCCCTCTCCCCGATCCGCGGGGCTCGTTCCTTTAGCCATAAGATTCTCCAGTTTTAGAGGGACCGATCGGGTTGGAGCTTGCTCAGAATGCTCTTCGCACACACTCAAACCTCAAACGCCCCCCGACAGTCGATCGGAGGCTACGCTGCGGATCACCTCGAGGCTTAGCGCCCCTTGCTGGAAACGGCAGAAATTGCGGTGGGTGCGTATCCTCAAGTCGCCTGTGTATTGATCATCCCGACATGCAGATAGATGCCGGCAGCGTTCCCTGACTCCGCATGAAGAGAATCAACCTCTGGCAACGTGGGCATCGCACCCAAGGGCCGTCCAGGCACAGGCAGACAAGGTTAATTGCGCAGCTGCGAGAAGATTGAAGAACCGCAAAATTCCCATATTCCCGCAAGGTCAGCAAAGCAAGATCGCCGCTGACCGACCAGAGTCCGAGAGGATTTCTGACGAAAATAGTACGTTCGCCCTACAAACAGGGACAACCCGGAGAAAAACGCAATGAAGCTTGCAAGATTTCGAGACCCGGAAGGAAGAGAGCGGGTGGGTATGGTCGTTGCGGGTGGGATCGTCGACGTTGCGAAACATCTTGACCATAACGACACCCTGGGCATCGTCGACATAATCGAATCATGGGACACCTATCGGCCGCAGCTCGAGCGCATCGCGGCGCAACCGGCTGACTTCACCCTAGAGGCGGTGCAGCTCCTGGCGCCAATTCCCCGCCCCGGAAAAATCTTGGGCATCGGCTTGAACTACGCTGATCACGTTGCCGAATCGGGGATGCCGAAGCCTGACAACCAGGTCTGGTTCGCAAAGATGCCTACCGCGACCAATGCGCCGATGGGATCCATCGAACTACCTACAGTATCCGAACAGCTGGACTACGAAGCGGAGCTGGCCTTCGTGATAGGCAAACGCTGTCGGCATGTTTCACGGTCTGAGGCAGCGGGCGTGATTTTTGGCTACTGTGCCGCAAACGATGTCAGCGTCCGGGACTGGCAGCTGAGTACTTCTCAGTTCATGCTTGGAAAGTCTTTTGATACGCACGCCCCCTTTGGTCCGTGGCTCGTAACATCCGACGAGGTAGGCGACCCACATGCGCTCGACATCATCTGCCGGGTCAATGGCGAGGTGCGTCAGCATTCAAATACCAAGCACTTGGTTTTCGACTGCTACGATCAAATCGAGCATCTTTCGCATGTCATGACGCTCGAGCCCGGTGACGTCATCCTCACCGGAACACCCGGTGGGGTCGGGGCCGGGTTTAAGCCACCGCGTTGGCTTAGGGTGGGTGATGTTGTGGAGGTCGAGATCGAGCGTATTGGTAGTCTGCGGCACACAGTCGTGCGCGAAACCCTCGAGAGCATTACCTAGCGCCTTTCTAGGGTCTTTTCGCATCCACGCACTAAACGGCGCACTCGCCTCACCCGCTTGCACGACCACCGCAGCCGAACACATATATACCATCGTTCTGGCACGCATTCGTTTCACACTAAGGCAACGCTGATTTATTCGCCCAGCGGCACCCGTCAGTTGGCATGCTCTTGAGACAATAGCGGCTGCTGAGCCACGATGAGACCTCAATCGATGCAATCGAGCTTTTCCGAGCTGGAGTACGCCGGGAAGAAGAAGCAGACGCGGCGCGACCGTTTCCTGGCCGAGATCGAAGCGGTGACGCCGTGGTCGGCGCTCGAGGCAGAGATCGAACCGTTCTATCCGAAGGGTGGCGGTCGCGGCCGTCCGCCGATCGGGGTGGCACGGATGCTGAGGATGTATGTTGCTCAGCAGTGCTTCGGTCTGTCGGATGAAGGGATCGAGGACGCCATCTACGACAGCCAGTCGATCCGCGCCTTCGTCGGCATCGACCTGGCCCGCGAGGCGGCGCCCGACGCGACCACGCTGTTGAAGTTCCGTCGGCTGCTGGAGACGCACGGGCTCACCCAGAAGATCTTCGAGGCGATCAAGTCGCATCTGGCAGACAAGGGGCTGATGATGCGCGAAGGCACCATCGTTGACGCGACGATCATCGCCGCAGCGCCTTCGACCAAGAACCGCGCCAAGGCGCACGACCCGGAGATGCACCAGGCGAAGAAGGGCAACCAGTGGTACTTCGGGATGAAGGCGCACATCGGCGTCGATGCCGAGTCCGGGTTGGTGCATGCGGTCGTGGCGACGGCGGCCAACGTAAGCGACGTGAGCCAGACACACAAGCTGCTGCACGGCGAGGAGACGGAGGTGCTCGGTGATGCGGGCTACCAGGGTGCCGACAAACGCGAAGAGAACCGCGACACCCCGGTGAGCTGGCACATCGCACTGAAGCGCAGCAAGCGCAAGGCGCTGCCAGCCAACCGGCTGGGGAAGCTGCTTGAGCAGCTCGAGCGCGCCAAGGCGAGCATTCGGGCCAAGGTCGAGCACCCGTTCCATGTGATCAAGAACCTCTTCAAGCACAAGAAGACCCGCTACCGTGGGCTGGCGAAGAACGAAGCGCAACTGTTCTCGCTGTTCGGTCTGGCCAATCTGTTCCTGGCGCGCCGACCGTTGTTGGCGCTCTATGCCCGAGGTGCGTCCTGAGGGGGCACCAAGGTGCGAAAGCGGAGGGGAACGGCCCAGGGCCGACTCGACCTGAAGCATCAAATGCCATCGAACTCGAGAGGCCGTCACGGATACGCCCTCAAAATCGGTCCGCGGGTACTTGAACATGATTTGTTCAGCACGTCCCTAATCGTCATATTTGACCGACCCGCACCCTCGACTTTGGAGATCGGGAGCGGGCCGGCTCTCCCTCTGGAAGAGCGCACGTGCTCAGTAAGAACTTGTCCGTAATTAACTGATAATGCGGTTTTCGTTCTTCCTCGGAGCAGGTGCATGGGGCCAAATCGTGGGTGTCGGTGAAACTTGCTTTCTCGAATGTTGATTGGGAAAAGGTCTACAGCGAATTCAAGGCTGCAGGTCAGGCTTCATCGGACGGAGCGCAGGGGGAGAGCGCGAGGTGAATCACGCAGCCGAAATTGTCTCACACGGCACCAAGCCCTTCGTTAACCGGTCACAACATGGGCATACGGTCTGTTTTCGGCAGCCTGGGCAGGGCAGGAAAAAATCAAGAAGCCACCGCAGCCACATTGGACCGCGGTGGCTAATGGACTGCGCGCGTGAGCGCTCCTGCTGGCTTCGTTCTCCCCGAACGCGCTCACATTCCCGTTACCGGCGCTGGCATCGCCCGCTCCTTCAGACGCTTGTTCCGACCACGTAGGGTTGTCCGCGCAGGTGGGGATGAAAGCGCCCGAAGCCTGCCTGGGCCGGCGAGTGCCGCGCCATCAGCTCGATCTGCCCCGAGAGCCGGTCCGCAGCCGAGAGCAGGATCGCATCGAGCGTGCAGGGCTCACGCAGCCCGAGCCACTCCGGTGCGCCGCGTGCGCTCGTGAGCGCATGGATCAGGCCGACGTACTGGGGCTCGGGGATGCAGACGCTGGCGTTGGCGACGGCCGCCGCGATCCACTCGATGATGGTGTGGCGGTGGCCGATGAGCTTGCCGCGCGTCGTCATCTCGAGGCCGCTACCGCCCAGGCAGTACTCGTCGGCTTTACCGGCGTCATGGAGCAAGGCCGCCATCAGGAGCACGTCCGGGCAGGCGAGCGCCTGGTTCTCGGCCATCTTGAGCGCCTGCTCCGCCACCTCCAGGGTATGGCGGAGGTTGCCGTCCGCGCCGCTGTGGTGCCCTCTCAGCGAACTCGCGCCGAGCAGGTAGCGGTGCAGTCGCGACGCGTCCCAGAAGATGGCGTTAAACAAGTGCTGGAAGTGTGGCGGCAAGCGATGCCACAACGCACTGGCACGACTGACCAGCGTGCGCTCCTGCACCCAGGCTGTCGGAATCGTCTGGAACAGATCGACACTCGCTTCCGGGCGCTCGAGCACCGCCAGGCGGCTGATGCGTACCGCACCCCCCAGACTCTCGGGCCTGCCAAGCCAGCGGATCGACACTAGGCTGCCGACGCCGAGCCGGGCGTCGACCTTGCGCGAAGGCCACTCGACCATCAGGCTGGCGCGCTCGTGAAACAGCACCGCGCGGTTCAGGGCATAGTGATTATCGAGCGGCAAACGGCTGATCGATTCCACACGAAAGATCGGTGGCAGCTTCGCCACCACGTTGTCCGGAGCAGCGGAAGGGATGGGCAGGTGCTGTTCAGTCATGATGCTCTCCTTCATCGGCCTGTTCGGCGACCGACTCGGTTTCCGGCACGGTGTTTTCGTCCTGCCCGGTTTTCACCGGCAAGGTCGTGCCCAAGGTCTGCGTGATGAGTCGCTCGAAGGCCGAGCCGTCACGCCGCGTCAAGTTGGGCACGTAACGCGAATACACGCGAAAGAGCATCTCGGTGGTGGTGTGCCCGAGCTGACGGGCGATCCACTCCGGCGCCTCGCCGCTGGCGAGCCACAACGTCGCCGCGGTGTGGCGACACTGATACGGGCGGCGCTTCTTGAGGTTGAGGTGTCGCAACAGCGGGTACCACACTCGGTTGGTGACGTTCTTGTGGTCGAGCGGTGTCCCCAGCCGGTTGCAGAACACGAACTTGCTGAGCTTGCCTGTGGCTTCGAACTGCGCCTTGAGTGCATCGAAGACCAATTGGCTCATCTGGATGTCGCGCTGGCTGCCGTCGGTTTTCGTGTATTCCTCCTCGCCACCGACGATGGTCTCGCGAACCAGGATGAGGCGGTTGTCGAAATCGACGTACTTCCACTGCAGTCCGTCGACCTCGCCGGTGCGCAGGCCCGTGAAGAAGCGCACGGTGAAGTAGTGCCTGAAGTCGGGCCGCACGGTGTCGAGGATCTGCTTGACCTCGGCGAGGGTGAAGGGATCGACGTCGGTGCGCTTCGTCTTGAGCTGTTTCACGCTGTCGAAGGGCGTGCGAAAATCAAAGCGGTCGGCCGCTTCATTGAGGATTTGCCTGAGCGGGTTCAACATCTTGTTGATCCTTGCCGCAGACAGTTTGGTTTGCTTGCCTTTCGCGGTCGCTTTGCCGAGCTCGGCGCGATAGGCAAGGACGTCCGCCTTGGAGATCTGGCCGACCTCCTTCTCCCCAAACTTAGGGATCAGCGCGCGGTCCAGCTCCCGGCGGATCGTCGTACGGTACGAGCGACGCCACTCCACCTCTTTCTCGGCGTACCAGGTCTCGGCGAAGTCCTTGAAGAGCGGCGTGCTCGGGACGCTGGCTGCCGCCGACGGCAACGCAACCACAGCAGCGGTTGCCGACCCGACCATCCCTCCAGGGGCTGGATCGAACTTCGCGGCGTTCTTGCTGCCGGGGAAGAAGCGGCGGTAGTCGAAGGTGCCGGCGGCGATGTCGGCCTCGATCGCGCTCAGAACCTTCTCGAGCTTCTTCTTGTTCAGAGCAGTCTCAGGGAGCGCGGTGTACTCGCGGCAACGCACCCCCTGATAACGAAAGTCGAAGAACAGGAACCCCGTTTGGCTATGCTTGCGAATGCTACCCATGACACACCCCGCCGTTTGCCATCGGGATTGCGAAGCTGGAGACATTCGAGGTGTGCCCCATATCGCGCTCGATGTGCTCCCATATGTAGAGGATCTTCCTGCCGCCGAAGGGGCGGATGTAGTGTGTTCCTTCGATGAGCACCGAATCCTTCAGCCGCTCACGGATCGTCCGCGGGTCGTACTTGATGAGCCCCGCGAGCTCGTCGGTGGTTAGATAGGTCAGCGACATCACAGCCTCCTTGATTTGATCGGTTATCAGCGATCTACATTTAAGCTCACCTGATAACAAATTTAATCACACCTTTGCAGGACGTCAACATCAGGCGATAATATTTTTCATCACCCGTTAGAAAACAGGCTCAGGTGCTCACATGATCAGGTTCCGACTCAAGGAGCTCATCGCAGAAAAGGAGTTTCGGGAACGTCGCGTGATCACGATGACGGAGGTCGCGGCCCAGACGGGTATCAACCGGATGACCCTGTCGAAAATCGCCAACCACCCGGGCTACAGCACCGTGACGGATAACCTGGACAAGCTGTGCGACTACTTCGCATGCCGGCTTGAGCAGCTTGCCGAGCATCTACCCAACTTGAAGCCTGCCGACGACGACGGCGTAGGGGATGCCCAGAAGTAGCGGTCAATTGGGCGGTGATGCCGGGCCAGGGAAGCAAGGGTCGAAACCACTGGCCTCAGGTGATGGCCCGCCAGGACGAGGGCCAAGGATGGGCCAAAAATGGGCCAAGCGTGGGCCAAAAAGAAAATGGGCCAGGCCCGTTAAGACCTAACCCATTGAATTGTTTGGCGCGCCCGAGACGATTCGAACGTCCGACCCCTGCCTTCGGAGGGCAGTACTCTATCCAGCTGAGCTACGGGCGCGTGCCGTGGCGCCAAGGGCACTCACGTAAGGCGCGTAAGCATATAGTGCGCCGCATACAAAGTCCATGCCGCGCTGCCACAATGGTTTTTCGCCCGCTATAATCGCGGCTTTCGCCTTGCGCCATAACACAAGTCAAAGGACTCGAGCATGTCGAACCATCGCGCTCTCACCCGCTTCGCAACGCCTGTTGTCGCCATGGTCGCAGCCGCAGCGCTGGCCGGCTGTGGCAAGCAGAGCTCGGTCGATCCCGAGCTGACCGCCACCCTCATCCAGCCAGTTGCACGCGTCGAGATCCAGGCCGTCAAGATCACCCCGGGCACCCGCACCGGCGAGCAGATCTACAAGGCCATCTGCGCCGCCTGTCACGACTCCGGCGCCGTCGGCGCACCGAAGACCGGTGATTCGGGCGCCTGGGCACCCCGCCTGGCACTGGGTCACGACGGCCTGACCAAGTCGGCCATCGCCGGCAAGAACGCGATGCCCCCGCGCGGTGGTGGCAGCGACCTGACCGACACCGAAGTGAAGCGCGCGGTGGCCTACCTGGCCAACACCGCTGGCGCCAACTTCACCGAGCCCCCGGTCGAGCAGTAATCGACCGCCCCGCTTGCGGGAACGCTCGCAGCAAAAAGGCAGCCTCGGCTGCCTTTTTCTTTGTCCGCCCCGCGGCAATGGCGCCTCGGCAAGGCGTCAGCCGCCCTTCTCGCGCGATTCGAACATCGCCATGAGATTCGCCAGGCGCGCCTTGCCCTCTTCCTTCGACACCGGCGCAGCGGTCTTGCGGTCGTTCATCTTGATGTCGTCGCCCATCTCCGCAATGAAACGGCTCGGTTCGCAAAGGCGGAACTCGCGACCCGACTTGCGGCGCTCGCACCAGGTGATGTTGAGGCTGCGCTGCGCCCGTGTGATGCCGACGTACATCAGCCGGCGCTCTTCCTCCACCTTGTCCTCGTCGATGCTGCTCTGGTGCGGCAGCAAGCCTTCCTCCACGCCGATCAGGAACACGTGCGGAAACTCCAGCCCTTTCGAGGCGTGCAGCGTCGCCATCTGCACGCCGTCGAAATCCGGGTCTTCCTTGTCCAGCATCGACATCAGCGCAATGGTCTGGGTGAGCTCGACCAGGTTCTTGCCGTCCTCCTCGCCCTTGCGCCCCAGCCAGCCGACGAAGTCGCGCACGTTGTTCCACTTGGATTCCGCCTCGCGCGTGCTGCAGTGTTCGAACAGCCAGGCTTCATACTGGATGGCGGCCAGCAGATCCTCCAGCAGTTGTGCCGCCGGTTCGCGCGGGGCGCGGTACTGCAGGCGATTGATGAAGCCGGCGAACTCCTGCACGCCGTGCAGTTGCTTGGCGTTCAGGTGCTGGGTCAGCCCTTCCTCGAACACCGCCGCGAACAGGCTGATGTGACGACGGCCGGCGTAGCCGCCCAGCGCCTCGAGCGTGGTCGGCCCGACGCCGCGGCGCGGCGTGGTGATGGCGCGGATGAAGGCGAGGTCGTCATCTTCATTCACCAGCAGGCGCAGGTAGGCGATCAGGTCGCGGATCTCGGCCTTGTCGAAGAAGCTCTGCCCGCCCGACATCACGTAGGGGATGCGGTTGTTGCGCAACTGCTGCTCGATGATGCGCGCCTGGTGATTCCCCCGATACAGGATGGCGTAGTCCTTGAAGCGCGTGCGGTGCTCGAACTTGTGCGCGGCGATCTTGGTAGCCACCCACTCGGCCTCGTGATCGGCGTCGCGGCAGTTGGTCACGACGATCTGCTCGCCCGTGCCGTGCTCGGACCACAGCCGCTTGTCGAACAGCTTCTCGTTGTTGGCGATGACGGTGTTGGCGGCTTCCAGGATGCGGCGCGACGAGCGGTAGTTCTGCTCGAGCTTGATCACCCTCAGCTTCGGGTAGTCCTGCTGCAGCAGGCGCAGGTTCTCGACGTCGGCGCCACGCCAGGCGTAGATCGCCTGGTCGTCGTCGCCCACCGCGGTGAAGGCGCCACGCACGCCCGAGATCAGGCGCAGCAACCGGTACTGGGCGCGGTTGGTGTCCTGGTATTCGTCCACCAACAGATAGCGCAGCTTGTTCTGCCAGCGCTCGCGCACCTCGGGATGTTCGTCGAACAGGCGCACCGGCAGCGAGATCAGGTCGTCGAAATCCACCGCCTGATAGGCGCGCAGCGTGCGTTCGTATTCCTTGTAGAGCTTGGCGGCGACCGAGGCGATCTCGTTGTCGGCCAGCTGCGCGGCTTCCTCGGGCGTGATCATCGCGTTCTTCCACGACGAGATCTGCCACTGCATCTGCTTGGCGATGCCCTTGTCGCTGTCGCCCGCCACGTCGGACACGATCTGCACCGTGTCGGACGCATCCAGGATCGAGAACTGCGGCTTCAGCCCGCAATGCACCGCCTCCTGGCGGATGATGCGCACGCCCAGCGCATGGAAGGTGCACACCGTCAGCCCGCTCGGCGCCCGGCCGCCCATGATGTGGGCGACGCGCTCCTGCATTTCCTTGGCCGCCTTGTTGGTGAAGGTGATGGCCGCGATGTTGCCCGGGTTCAGGCCGCACTCGTTGATCAGGTGCGCGATCTTGTGCGTGATCACCCGCGTCTTGCCACTGCCGGCGCCGGCCAGCACCAGACAGGGGCCGTCGAGATAACGGATGGCTTCGCGCTGGGGCGCGTTGAGGAGGGCGGACATCGTGGCGGGGGCGTTACCAGAAAACAGAAGCCGCCCGACAGGGCGGCTTGGCGCGCAAGTTTAGCCGATCACGCCGGCACGATGCGCCCCCTTACATCTGCATCACGGCAATGCCTTACAGCGCGCCGAACACCTTCTTCGCCAGGCTGCCCGCCGCGCCCATCGGGTTCTTGCGGATCGCGCGCTCTTCCTCGGCAATCATCAGGTACAGCCCGTCCAGCGCCTTGCGCGTGACGTAGCCTTCGATCTTCGCATCCTCGCCCTTCACCAGCCCCACACCTGCCGCCTGCCCGGCCAGCTGGTTGTACTGCGTCGACACCGCCAGGCGCTCGGTGTGCTTCTTCACCACCGGCATGAAGCGCTGCGTCAGCGCGTCCTGCGTCTTGCTGCGAAAGTACTGCGTCACCGAATCGTCACCCCCGGTGAGGATGGCCTTGGCGTCCTGCACGGTCATCGACTTCACCGCCGCCAGCAGCAGCGCCTTAGCCTCGGGCACCGCGTCCTCGGCCGCACGGTTCATCGTCGTCACCAGCTGGTCGACGTCCTTGCCGCGGCCGGCCATGCGCAGCAGTGGCTCGGCCTGCTGCAGCACGCCTGGCAGCGGAATCTTCACCTTCGGGTTCTTCAGGAAACCGCCGTCGCGGCCCAGCATTTCAACCGCCCGGCCCGCCCCCTGGGTCAGCGCCTCCTTCAACCCGCCCGCCGCATCGGCGTTGCTCAGGCTGCCCAGGTCCAGCGCCCACGCCGGCGCACTCACCAGCAGGATCGCAATAGCACGAAAGATGGCACGCATCAGGCTCTCCTCAAGTTTGAGCACTCCGGTTCCCAAGGTGCACAACGATACGCCGATTGCACGCGCTGCGAGATCGAACCTTTCACCGCCACCCCGCCTCAAACCCCGCAAATGCGCGATCCGCCGGCCAACGCAACGGGTGACATCCGGCGCCTGCTCACGGACAATCGCGGCGCATCCCGCCCAACCGGAATCCGACATGAAGATGAAGATCCTGGCCGCCGTCGCGGTCGTCGTGCTCGCCATTGCCGGCGCCTTCGTATTCACCCAGAAACCGGCAGCCCCGGACGTGGCCTTCAACACCCTGCAGGGCCAGAGCTTCCGCACCGCCGACCTGCGCGGCAAGGTCGTGCTGGTGAACTTCTGGGCCACCACCTGCACCACCTGCATCAAGGAGATGCCCGGCCTGCAGGCCACGCACGACAAGTTCAAGGCGCGCGGCTTCGAGACCGTCGCCGTGGCCATGGACTACGACCCGCCGGCCCAGGTCGCCGCCTATGTCGAACGCAGCGGCCTGCCCTTCACCTTCGTGCTCGACCGCGACGGCAGCATCGCGCGCAGCTTCGAAGGCGTGCGCCTCACGCCCACCACCTACATCGTCAACAAGCGTGGCGAGATCGTGCAGAAGATCCTCGGCGAACCCGACTTCACCAAGCTGCACGCCCTCATCGACCAACTGCTGGCGGAGTCTGCGTGACGATGCGATCCCGTTCCGGCCTGATCGTCGCGCTGCTGTTGTGCCTGCCCCTGCTCGCCCACGCCCAGCGCGCGGGCAGCGTGGGCGGCTGCGACATCCGGCGCGGCACACTGTGCACCAACGCCAACCTCAACGGCGCCGATCTCACCGGCGTCAATCTGGCCAACTCGCAATTCACCCGTTCCGACCTGTCGGGTGCAAACCTCAGCGGCGCCACGCTCAACGAGGCCAACTTCTCCAGCACCGAACTCACCGGCACCAACTTCACTGGCGCCTCGATGACGCGCATCAACCTCCGCGCCGCCCGCCTGGGCCAGGCAAAGCTGGTCGATGCCGACCTGCGCAACGCCGTGCTGCAGAACGCCGACCTGCATCAGGCCGACCTCACCAGCGCCCGGCTGGCCAACGCCGACCTCACCAACGCGCGGCTCGACGGCGCCATCCTGAACAACGCCGACCTGCAACGCGCCAACCTGCGCGCGGCCAAGCTCAAGGGCGCTTCGCTGGTGGGAGCGAACCTGCAGGGCGCCATCCTCACCCGCGCCTCGCTGGTCGATGCGGATCTCACCGGCGCCAACCTCGACCAGGCCATCTTCCTTAACGCCCAGACCGAAGGCTGCACCGGCTGCCCCTGACCGGAGCAGTTTGCAAAGGCCGCGGGGCGCCTTCAGCGCCGCAGCGGATTGCGCAGCGCCTCGACGATGCGCGCCGCAATCGCCTGCACGTGCAGCGTCTCGCACGCGGCGCCAATCTCCACCGCCTCACGCGGCATGCCATACACCACGCACGAGACCTCGTTCTGCGCGATGGTGAAGGCTCCGGCGCGGCGCATCTCCAGCAGGCCCAGCGCGCCGTCCTTGCCCATGCCGGTCAGCAGCGCGCCCACCGCGTTGCCGCCCGCCGCGCGCGCCACCGAATGGAACAGCGCATCCACCGACGGCCGGTGGCGATTCACCGGCGGGCCGTTCGACAGTTCCAGCACGTAGTGCGTGCCACTGCGGCTCACCGCCAGGTGCGAATGCCCCGGCGCCAGATAGGCGTGGCCGGCGCGCACGCGCTCGCCGTGCTCGGCCTCCTTCACCCGCACTGCGCACAGGCGGTCCAGGCGCTCGGCAAAGGCCTTGGTGAAGCGCTCGGGCATGTGCTGCGTCATCACGATGCCGGGCGCATCCGCCGGCAGGCCGCTCAACACCTCGCGGATCGCCTCGGTGCCGCCGGTCGATGCGCCAATGGCGATCAGCCGATCGGCGCCTTCGATGCGCAAGAACGCGGGCCTGTTCAAGACGCTGTTCAAGTGCGCACCGGGCCGGCAGGCGTATAGACCGTGTGCCCCAGGTTGCGGAACAGGTCGGCGTGGTGCTGGAAGCTCTCGGAGTGACCGCAGATCAGCAGGCCGTCCGGGCGCAGCATCGGCTTGAAGCGTTCCAGCAGCTTGCGCTGCGTCGGCTTGTCGAAATAGATCATCACGTTGCGGCAGAAGATCACGTCCAGCGGCCCGCGCACCGACCAGGTGGGATCGAGCAGGTTGATCTTGCTGAAGCGGATGCGCTCGATCAGCTCGGGCTTGACCCGCGCCATGCCGGCCGGCACGCCAGCGCCGGTGATGAAGAAGCGGCTCCGACGCTCGGCGCTCATCGCGTTCAGGCGCACCAAGGGATATTCACCCTGCTGCGCCGTCGCCAGCACCTGCGTGTCGATGTCCGACGCCAGAATCTCCACCCGCCGCGTCGTCGGCAGGGCCTCGGCCAGCGTGATCGCGATGGAATACGGCTCCTCGCCGGTCGAGGACGCCGCGCACCACACCCGGAACGGCTCGTGCGCCGGCCGCTTGCGCGCATGGTCGGCGAGAATCGGGAAGTGATGCGGCTCGCGGAAGAAGGACGTCAGGTTGGTCGTCAGCGCATTGATGAAGGCCTCGCGCTCCGCCCCGCGGTCGCGCTCGACGAAATCCAGATAGGCCTGAAAGCTCGTGTGCCCCGTCGCGCGCAGACGCCGCACCAGCCGGCCATACACCAGATCCTGCTTCAGATCCGACATCGAAATGCCCGCCAACTGGTAGATCAGCCGGCGCGCCTGCTGGAACTCCCGGTCCGAAAACGGAAACTCCCGCGTCTGCCGGATCTGGCTGGTCTGCAACTGGAAATCGCCCAGACGTTTTTCCATTCCCTCTCGCCCTGCGCGATGAACTGTCAGTCGATATTAACACCGGCCCGATTCCCCCGTCCCGACGGGCCCCGAGCCAGATCGGGCAGCATGCGAAACCGGACGCCGGCCTCACCCTGCTCGACGCCATGCCCGAGAACTATGTCGCACCCGCAAGCAACATGCCCATGACCTGAAGCATTGCCCAAAGCATAATCACGGCATGACACGTAGAAGCCGCAGATCCCGGCGCGAACCGGGTCTCATCGAGATCGCCATGATCTCGGACTTGATCATCTCGGCCGTGCCTGCCCCCCGCCTCAATGGCACCTCGATGCCGGTACGCGGCAACGGACGCCGATTTGCGAACTGCTGAAGCACCTGTAGGAGCTTGTATGAAAGGAACAATGTTGGTTTTTGGGCTTGCGATGGTGCTATCAGGCTGTGCCGTCACTAAGGACTGGAGCGCAACAGGAGGAAGTCGCGCAGACGGCGTGGTGCGCCTCTCATACGAGCTCGGGGAACTCGAAACTGTCCAGCTCAACGAATCGCAAGCCGTAAGACTCGCAGCTCAACGATGCAAGACCTGGGGGTACTCCGGAGCGGAAGCCTTTGGCGGCACCACCCGTCAATGCAACAAACTCGGCGGATTCAGCGGTTGCGCACAATGGATGGTCACCAAGGAATTCCAATGCACGGGGACAGGAGACGATGCGCCCCGAACCGGCCGTAGTCCCACCACCGCGCCCTTTCCCATGCAGAAGGACGTGGTAGAGGGTTCTGTGCTTCCTGACGACAAGGAGGCAGAGAATGCGCAACTCGCTTTAGCGAACGCCGGTTGCCACGCTACACGGCTTCCCTTCAAGTTCAAGCAGCAGCACAACACCAATTACTACGAGGCCCGTTGCTCCGATGGTCGTCTCGTACATACGGTCTGTACGTTTGGGGACTGCCGCCTTCGTACGCGGGACGACTGAATTCGTAAGTTTCGGACGCTCGCGAATCGCTCTCAAGAGCGGCCAGCGGCTCCCGGAATTGCATGGCTGTCATCGCGCGGACTTGTATTGAACGCGATTGCCACCGCATGAAACTTCATGCCCACGACGCCCGCCTTAATCACCCGAACCAGGAAACAAAAAATTGAACACGATTGAATTGGAGTACGCAGGATTCTGGGCGCGAACCGGCGCCGCGCTGATCGACACCCTCCTCATCATGGTCATCACCTTTCCCGCGCTAATCAGTATCTACGGATGGGCGTACTTCGATGGTGAGCAAACAGGTCTCGTGGCAGGCCCGGCCGATTTCCTGATTTCGTGGGTTCTGCCCGCCATCGCAGTCATCGCATTCTGGATCATCAAGCAAGCCACGCCCGACAAAATGGCCATCTCGGCTCAGATTGTCGACGCAACAACCGGACAACCCGCTTCTGCCGGCCAACTCGTCGGCCGTTACCTTGCTTACTACGTCTCCATCATTCCGCTATTCCTGGGCATCCTTTGGGTTGCCTTCGACCGGAAGAAACAAGGATGGCACGACAAACTCGCCGGAACCGTCGTCGTCCGAAAGGTGAGAAGAGGCCCCGATCCGGTGCGATTCAGTTAATAACGGGAGACGGGCATACCACCGATGGGTGAGAGCGCACTATCGGCCATGACCAGACCGTCACCTGACCCGAAGAGCTGACGCTTAAAGGTCAGCTCCACTCCGAAAGCGGCCTGCTCGATCCCCAATGATCGACCACAACGGCCATTCACTTCCCTACTGGGAAGCGGCTTCAGTGCGCGCTACAACAGCCGCTTCAACCTCGCGCGCTTACGATTCCTGGCTACGATCACCGCGCTCTTCAGGAATCCGCTCCACAAGATCAAGGAGCGTCCACCCCGATCGGGATGGGACGCCATGGATCAAAACTTCAGAATCTCGCCATCAGCGGGAATCCGGACGCGATCCTCGATGCCGTTCTGCTGGACGTAGTCCTGCAGTTGCTCGCGGCTCAAGGTCATGTGATTGATCGCATCCATATGGACGGCGACGATGGTCGCGTTCTGCGCGCCGCGATACGCGCGGAGGACATCGTCCTTGCCCATGATGATTGACCCGGGGAAACCGACCAGACGAGCGTCGCCTGCGTTCAGGATGACCACGCTGGGTTTGAAGCTGGCCAAGGTCTGTTCGACCTCGCTGCGCCAAATGGTATCGCCGACGAGGTAGACGGTGGGCGAGCCCGGCGCCTGGAAGACGACGCCCATGGCCTCACCCAAAAGCTCGGCCAGCGGCTTTTCGGCATACATCTCATTCGTGCCGTGCTGGCCGCCAGCCTTCGTCAGGCGAACGCCCTCGAAAACGGTGTTCTCGCCAACGACTCGAACATCGGTGAAGCCCTGCGCACGAATGATTTTGGCGTCGGCTTCGTTCTGCACAAACAAGGGCATGCTTTTTGGAATCAACTGGTGCTCACCACCGTCCCAATGGTCGAGATGCGTATGCGTCACGATCACCGCATCCACGCCCTTCAGCACATCCTGCGCCGGCATGGGAAGCTCGACGAGCGGATTGGCCAGATGACTGCGAACCGTACCTTCAAAGCCCGGATAGGCGCCCTTTTTCGCCAGCATGGGGTCGATCAGGAAGACCTTGCCCGCGTAGCTGATTTTCGACGTGGCGTTGCGGATATGCTGCATCTGCGCCGCTGCCGTGGTCGGCGTCGAGACCTCGGCGGCTGCGTGCGCCGATATACCCACTACCCCGAGGGACAGTGCGAGCGCGATGCTACGAAAGAGTGTTATGGGCTGCATGTTGGTGCTCCAGAGACGACGTTGATCGGAAGCTGCATTGTGGGCAAGCTGCGCCTGCCATAAAATTGGCCTACAGGTCATCTATCGAAACTTTTGGGCCATTGCGCCGAGCACCATCGCGCCATGTCAAAACCCGTTCCTGTCGTTGCTCTGATCGTTCCCCCTCGGACCAGTGCGTTCCACTTTGCCGTGCCACTCATGGTCTTTAGCATGGAGTTGGCAGAAGGACACCTGTTCGACTTGAAGGTCATTGCGCCAGGTGGTCAACCGCTGCAGGCTGAACGCGCGCTTACGGTGGTGCCGGACGGCGGGCTGGAGCTGACGGAAACGGCAGACATCCTCGTGGTGCCAAGCTGGCACGACCTGGACACTCCCCCGCAATCCGATCTGGTCGATGCGCTGGTACGCGCACATGCACGGGGTGCCGACGTCGTAGGTCTATGCTATGGCGCCTATGCCCTTGCTTACGCCGGACTGCTCGACGGCAAGCGGGCCGCTACGCATTGGATGGGCGAACAGGACTTCGGCAAACGTTTCCCGGGCGTAAAGCTCGATATGAACGCCCTCTATGTCGAAGAGGACGGCCTGATCACTTCCGCGGGCACGGGCGCCGGGCTGGACTGTTGCCTGCATATCGTGCGGAAGTATTACGGTTCGAAAGTCGCCAACAAAGTCGCGCGAATGATGGTCATACCGCCGCACCGGGAGGGTGGTCAGGCGCAGTTCATCGAGCAACCGATGGCGTTTTCAACGCAAGATGCGCAGATCAATCGGCTTCTCGACTACTTGCGCGCAAACATCGCCAAGCAGCACACCGTTGAGGATCTGGCAGCGCGCACATCGATGAGTCGGCGGACCTTCACGCGTCACTTCAGCAAAGCGACCAGCATGACGCTGGTCGAGTGGCTGGTGAATGAGCGTTTGCAGCGAGCCCGCGAACTGCTTGAAAGCACATCGCTGCCAGTGGAGAAAATTTCTGATGTCGTGGGGTTTCAAACCCCAGTGTCCCTCCGGCAGCACTTCTGAATCGCCCCGGGTTTCGAGGAGGCCGGTTGGTTTAAGTTAAGACTGCGGTCTCTGTCTTCTCGGCGAGTTGCCGGAAGTAGTTTGCCTCAGCTTCGGCCGGTGGAATATAACCAATCGGCTCGAGCAGTCGGGTGTGGTTGAACCAGTGCACCCACTGCAGGGTGGCCAACTCCACCGATTCCCTGCTCTTCCAGGGCGCGCGGCGGTGAATCAGCTCAGTCTTGTACAAGCCGTTGATGGTCTCGGCCAGTGCGTTGTCGTAGCTGTCGCCACGACTGCCCACCGACGGTTTCACGCCGGCCTCAGCCAGCCGCTCGGAGTAGCGGATGGACAGGTACTGAGCGCCTCGGTCCGAGTGATGAACCAAGCCGTTGGCATCGGGCCGCCGTTCGTACAAAGCCTGCTCCAGCGCGTCGAGGACGAAATCGGTCTGCATGGTGCGACTGACGCGCCAGCCCACGATGCGCCGGGCGAACACGTCGATGACGAAGGCGACATACAACCACCCCTGCCAAGTCGAAACGTAGGTGAAGTCCGACACCCACAGCTCATTGGGGCGGCGGGCCTTGAACACCCGATTGACCCGGTCCAGTGGGCAGGGCGCCGAGGCGTCGGGAAGCGTCGTGCGGACCTTCCTGCCACGACGTACCCCCTCAAGCCCCAAGCGCCTCATCAACCGCTCGACCGTACAGCGGGCCACCCGGATGCCCTCACGGTTCATCTGCAGCCAGACCTTGTCTGCACCATAGACCTGCCAGTTGGCGTGCCACACGCGCTGGACCTCGTTTGCCAGGCTGTCGTCTTGCCGCGCGCGGCGACTGCGGAGCTGCGGGTTGCGTCGGCGTGCCGCATGGCGCCAGTAACAGGACGGGGCCATCTGCAAAACCCGGCAGATGGGCTCGACCCCGAACGTGTGACGGTGTTGGTCGATGAAGTGCTTTAGCTCTTCAAACGGCGGTCGAGCTCCGCCTGGGCGAAAAACGCGCTCGCCGCCTTGAGGATGTCGTTGGCACGGCGCAACTCCTTGTTCTCTCGCTCCAGTTGCTTGAGGCGCTCGCGCTCACTGCTCGTCAGCCCATCGCGCTGGCCACCGTCAATCTCCTCGCGCTTGACCCAGTCATGCAGGGTCTGCGGCACGCAGCCAATCTTGGGGGCGATCGATTCAATCGCCGCCCACAGCGAGGGGTACTCGCCTCGGTGTTCCTGCACCATGCGCACAGCGCGCTCACGCACTTCCGGTGAAAACTTCGATGATTTGTTCATGGCTCCATCTTCTCAAGAGTTGGAGCCTCCTCAAAACCCGGGGCGATTCACTTCAGGAAGCGCTTTCAGGTGAGCCCGAGGGACTGGCGTCGGACATTCGGTCAAGGTGAAGAGCGTTCTGCTTAGTCCAGACCAGCGAAATTCGGCTTCCGCTTTTCCACGAATGCCGCGAACGCCTCCTGGGCGGCTGAACTCTTCGCCCGCATCACAAAAGCTTCGGCTTCCAGATTGATGCGTCCCAGAACCTCGTCGGGATGCTTGAGCAAGGCTTTGGTACGGAGCACGGCACCCTGGGGCAGTTGTGTCAGACGGATCGCCTGCGCCAAGGCGAAATCCAGCACGGGCTGCTCTGCGATGACGCGATTGACGAGACCAATCGCCTGCGCCTCATTGGCGGACAGCGGGTCGCCGAGAAGAAGGATCTCGGATGCCCGTTGGTGACCGACGAGTCGCGGCAGGAGCAGACTGGATGCCCCTTCCGGGATCAGCCCCAGTGCAACGAACGGAAACGAAAAGCGTGCGGTGTCCTGCGCAAAAACCAGGTCGCAGTGAAACAGCATCGTGGCGCCAATCCCGACCGCGAGTCCATTGACCGCTGCAAGCACTGGCTTCTTGACCTGGGCGAGTGCATTCAGGAATCGGAAGGGCGGTGCATCCACACTCTCCGGGGGGGAATTCAGGAAGTCCTCGAGGTCGTTACCCGCTGAGAAGGCGTTTCCTGCCCCCGTGAGCAGGATCACACTGACGGACTGATCCGCATCGGCCGCGACCAATGCCTCGCGCAGCTGGTGATACATCGCCCCGGTAAAGGCGTTCTTCTTATCCGGTCGGCTCAGCTCGATAACTTGAACACCACGGTCATGTGAGCTCTTGATCATCCTAATCTCCTCGTTCAATCAAACAGCGTTGGAATCCGCGGTGAGCGGATAGAGTTTGTCGTCGTAGTCTGCAAGGCTCGGGAACTGGAGAGGGGTGGCGTCGGCGACCGACCGGATACGACTTCTCCAGGTTTCCAGGATTTGCTGTCGTGCTTCGTCGGAGACGTAGGGGACGTGCCAGCCAATGAACGGCGGCAACACCTGTAGTCCCGCATAGGCCAGCGTGCCTTGCAGGAGATGCTTCAGCATGCCGTCGAGTGGACCGTGGATTCCCTGCGTACCGAACATATGCTCCTGGCCGCCCAGCGTGAGGCCGACAAGCGCACGACGGCCCACCAGTCCGCCGCGGTCATAGAACCGCTTGCCCCCGTAGACCTGGCCCGACACGAACACACGGTCGATCCAGCCCTTGAGGATGGCCGGCGTCGAGAACCAGAAGACCGGAAAGACCACCACGAGCAGGTCGCACCAAAGGAGCTTGTCGAGCTCGGCGCGGATGTCGGCACTAAGCGTGCCGGTGTTGAGCCCGTGCCGCTGCTCAAGCGCATACGTGCAGTAATCGGGATCGGCGCGATCGCCAAAGTCGGCTGCCGAAGCCACCGGCTGAAAGCCCATGGCATACAGATCCGACACCTGAACCTCGTGGCCCTGCCGTTCGAACTCCTCGACCGCAGCCGACTTCATGGCCGTACAGAACGACTTCGGCTCGGGATGCGCGTGGACAATGAAGACTCGCATGATTTGATTCCCCTGTTTGATTGGTCACGTCCTCGCCGAAGATGGCACCGGTGATGACCCTCTAATGGCAAGTGCATCGCTCTTCCAAAGAGCGAAACGATCACGATGAAGGGCAGTTTAATGACCGGTCCAGACCGTGTAGAGTGGCGAATATGACTATTACTATGCGATTTTCGCCACGTCATGCCCCGTGCCGCAATCCTTACATTCGATGAGTGCTATGCCTCCAGCGTCGGCGGCTTTGCCGACATCCTGCAGGTCGCAAACTCGCACCTGCGGCGACAGCAAGGCACGGCCGCCGCACAGTTCGAATGGCGCTTCGTTTCCTCATCGGGGAATCCCATCGTGGCAAGCAACGGTCTGCAATTGCAGACGCACAAGCTGGAGCCGAGCGAGCGCTACGATCTCGTCTTCATCCCCAGCCTGCACTACGGGGGCCAGGGCCAGTTCGATCAGATCCTCGACCGGCTCGCCGACACCTCCGACTGGCTGGTCGCCCAGTGGCGCGCCGGGGCGTGGATCGCCGCGAACTGCACCGGCACGTTCATCCTGGCGCAGACCGGACTGCTCGATGGCAGAACGGTGACGACCACCTGGTGGCTGGAACGCCAGTTCCGCGCCAAGTACCCGAAGGTGGATCTGCAAATCCGCTCCGTGATCACCGAATCGGATCGGCTGGTCTGCGCGGGTGCTTCGGCGTCATACCTGCTGCAAGCCATCCGCATCATCGAGCGCTTTTCGGGGCCGGCCATCGCCTCGCAGACCGCCAAGAGCTTGCTGATCGACGTGAGCCAGACCAGCCAGGTTCCTTACCTGCCGCTGCTGGCAGAAAGAGCGCACTCGGATTCCCTCGTGGAACGTGCGCAGCATTGGCTCCAGAGCAACATGACCAAGGAATTGCGGATCTCCGTGCTTGCGGACGCGCTCGCGATCAGTGATCGCACGCTCATTCGACGGTTCAAGGCGGCGCTGGGCCAGACCCCGCTGGCGTATCTGCAGGATCTCCGGCTCGAGGCCGCCCGAGCGCTACTCGAGACGGGTGATCTGAGCGTGGAGGCTATAGGCGGCCAAGTTGGCTACAACGACACCAGCTCCTTTTCGCGGCTCTTTCGGCAGCGCATTGGGATGAGCCCCGGGGCGTATAGGAATCGGTTCCAGATCAACTCGGCGCCTTGACGGCATGACGCGTTGAACGACCTCTATCCAAGAGTCCGCCGGTGACCCCGGCTCGACGATTCGCCAGCCGCTCTCAAAGGACCGGAGGCCGGTCCACTCTGAAAGCTGCCGTTGCCCCTTTGCCAGCCCGGAACGACCGGAGTGGGTCGGCTCCTGTCGCACGGGGCAGGAAATCCCGGGGCTTCGCACAAGCGGTGGCGCAGCCCGAGGCGGAAGGATCTGTGTCCGCTAGGAGTTGCCCGTTGCTGTCACGTTCCATCTCATCGACATACATGTTTGTCAGCTGGCTGAAGCGGTGACAAGCGTTACGATTTGCACTTGACCCATGGCCTCATACGTAAGCCCAGAGCTCATCAGCGCGATGGGGTTTGAAGACACTCTAGTACCTGAGCGACTGATCGCCACGTTCTCCGGGTTTACCGTGTTCGAAGTCCGGGGAATTACGATCACTGACGAGCTTTCTCGGTCCGTTACAGGCATCGCAGCTGGTGTCAACTATCGGATTGGCGTCAGTGCAAGCGTGAATTCAGCATGCCGCGCAATCGCAGATGATGACTTCGTCGATGCCGAGATTGAGTGGATGAAAGAACACCAGGCTCAGGGACCATTTGCGCTCGTTCAGATTGGTCCAACCGAGGCTTACGAAGCGGAGGTAACGCACATTCGGCGCGGAGCTGATGGATCAATTACGACATATGATGCCTTCGCGTCCTCACGTGAAGAGATTCGGCGTTTGGAGCATCGAGCGTTGCCTCGGATCGCTGCAGCTCTCGCGTGCGCCTTTAACGAGCAAGATCGCTATGTCCGGCTGAAAAAAGTCGCACGAACGACTGTTGGCGAGCTACAGGACGGAACCACGCTTCATGATGTACGTTTGGAGTTTAGAGGCGAACTCTCCACTTCCTATGCAATAGGCCAAGAGGCCCTTCAGGCCAAGTTGGAAACGACTACATCGCTTGCGCAGTCCTTGAACGATCGGGTTGCGAAATTTCTCGCTCTAGGCCAAAGCGAGGAGGACCAGATGAAGAGGTTTCTCTACTTCTTTCTGGCACTAGAGATCGAAACTCATGCCACCTTCGGACGTCTTGATCACGGACAAGAGCTAGCAGCTCTACTGCACGAATCGGCGGCCACGCCCCCTACGCGATCACTTCTAGGCACGCAACTCTCCGGCCTAAAGAGCCTGCACGACCGGTTTGTCTGGTGCTCAGCGTGTTCGTGGACTCACCTAACTACCGATGACGTCGCCCTGTTCAAACAGCTTAAACAAGCGAGAGACGCCATCGCTCACGGAAATGTGTCGGACCCGCCGGCCGCAATGCTCTCAACTTTAGCTTATAGCCCTTGTGAACCCTATGGGAAACTGGTAAAATGGCGTTCGTTAAGTCATTGATAAATAGACAATATGAACTCGAATACTCGACCACGAGTCGCTGCTGTCCGAGTTCGCTGACTTTCTGCTCGACCCCGCGCTGGCCGAGCAGGTACGTCTTCGGCCTGGGGCCTTCACCCGCGATCGCAAGCTCACCCTGCCGCGCCTGGCGGCCATGATGATCTCGGGCATGTGCGCGAGCGTTCAAGCCGAACTCGACGCCTTTTTCGGTCGCCTGCATGCGGTGCCCGGGCGGATCCGCGAGGTCAGCGCACAGGCCTTCAGCAAGGCCCGCCAGGGATTTTCGGGCCGGCTGTTCGAATTGGCCAGTGCGCACCTGCTGCACCTGGCGCGCCCGCACATAGAGGCGGCACGCTGGAATGGCCGCCGCGTGGTGGCGGCTGATGCGTCGCGCCTGCGTGTGTCGACACGCAAGACGGCCGCACTGACGGCGGACCACTACGCGTTTGCCTTGTTTCTGCCGGGCACCGAACTCACGCTGCACGCCAGTCTGCATCCGGCCGACGGCTCGGAGCGGCAGATGCTGTTCGAGCCGCTCGACGCACTCGATCCGGCGCAGGATCTGCTCGTGCTCGACCGAGGTTACGTCGGCAACACCATGGCAGCGACGCTGGCGCAACACGGCATGGCCTTCTGTCTGCGCGTCGATGCCAGCGGCTGGCGTTGCGTCGCCGACTTCCGACGCTCGAACGAGGCCGAGCGCGTGGTCACACTGTCGCCGCCCACCGCACGCGATGCCAGCACGTTCGATCTGGCCCGCACCGCCACCACCGTGCGCCTGATCCGCAACATCGCTCCGAACGGCCAGATCCGCGTCCTGATGACCAACCTGCTCGATGCCCAGTCGTATCCGGCCGCGCAGTTCAGCGCGCTCTATCACCAGCGCTGGCGCGTCGAGGAGGCCTTCAAGCGCATCAAGCATCGTCTGCGCCTCGAGGCCACGACGGGGTTGAACTACCTCGCCCTGCAGCAGGACTTCGCCGCCAAGATCCTGGCCGACAACCTGTGCGCACTGCTCAGCGGCAGCGGCACTGACGACGCCATCCAGACCGGCTCCCGCCCGAATCGCACCTACGCATTCGGCGCACTCAAGCCCATCCTCGCCGGGTGCCTGCTCGGCATCGCTCAGGCATGGGCGGCATTGCCCGATACCCTGGCCGCCATGGGCCGCAGTCGATGCCGCATCCAGCCAGGCAGAAGCTACCCACGACCGCCCCGAAGCAAGCCACATTTGCATATGTCCTATAAGGGAGCGTTAAGTTGAGAGCATTGGGCCGCGATGGCCTCGACCTCGTTGAGGCAGCAGGCGCGGCAGGCGCTCGATCAGCGCGGCGATCAGGACGGCCTCTTGCTCCAGCGGGCGCAGCGCACGCCCAGCTGCAGGCGCTGGATGCGCCGGTGTACCGTGGAACGGCTCACGCCCAGCCGCCGCGCCACTTCCGAGACGTTGCCGTGGCATTGCGCCAGCAACTGTTCCAGCTCCACGACAGTTCCGGGCTGGCAACGTCCGCCAGCGCCACCCGCCGCGTCCAGCCCTGCGGCGCTGTCCATCGGCAGCAGGGATGGCCCGGCATCCAGCACATCGGCCGCCTGCAGGCTGTCGGGCAGATGGGCCGGCTCGATGACGCATTCCCAGGCCGCCGCGCCGGCCTGCGGCCCGTCGCCGCACAGCGCGACGGCGTAGCGCAGCACGTTGTTCAGCTCGCGCAGGTTGCCGGGCCACGGGTGGGCGAGCAGCATCGCACGCGCCGCCTCGCCGAGGCTGTGCTGGCTGCCCAGGTCGACGAGCATCCGATCCATCATGCCGCCGAGATCGCGGCGCTGGCGCAGCGGTGGCAGGTGCAGTTCCGCGGCGTTGAGGCGGTAGAGCAGATCCTGGCGGAACTGGCCGGACTGCACCAGTTCGGCCAATGGCCGATGCGAAGCCGACACCACACGGATATCGACCGTGCGCGGCTCGCGCGCACCCAGCGGCAGGACTTGAGACTCCGACAGCACGCGCAGCAGCTTGGCCTGCAGCGCCAGCGGCATGTCGCCGATCTCGTCGAGGAACAGGGTGCCGCGATGGGCGGCTTCGATCAGGCCCTGGCGGCCCTTGCTGGCGCCGCCCGTCCATGAGCCGGGCAGGTAGCCGAACAGCTCGCTCTCCAGCAGCGACTCGGGAATGGCGGCGCAGTTGATGGCGACGAACGCGCCGCTGCGGCCGCTGGCGCCATGAATTGCACGGGCGAGGAATTCCTTGCCGGCGCCGGTTTCGCCCTGCACCAGAATCGGCAGGTTCTGCGGCGCCAGCCTTGCGGCCTTGTGCAGCAGCGCGTCCATTGCCGGATCGCCGGCGCTGAGCGCCTGCAAGGCGGAAGACAGCGGCGCAGGCGTCACCGGGCGCGAGGCCGGGCTCAGCACACGCATCGGCTCGATCGCATGGGCGAACAGGACCCTGCCGTCGCAGGCGCGGACGATGCGTTGCTGCGCCGGACGGTCGGCGCGCAGATTGGGCAGGTGGCGCGCGTCGAACTGGAAGAAGCGTTCCAGCGGCTGGCCGATCAGCGCATGGCGCTGCCGCCAGTCCAGCCGTGCCGCCGCAGCCAGCAGGCGTGCGCCCGCGTGGGTCATGGCGTTGATGCGGCCATGCGCATCGAGGGCGATGGCGGCGTCCGGGTCCACGTCGAGGAAGTCCGGCGACTGGGAAAAGCGCAACACCCAGTCCCTGCGCGACTGCGCCATCAGGTTCGCCAGTTCCACGCGCCGGGCCGCCGCGACCACCAGATTCAGCGCCAGCCCCTGGCTGGCGCGTTCCTCGGGGGACCTGAGCTGGGAAAGATCGAGCACCGCCGCCAGTTCGCCGCGCAGGTCGTAGATCGGCGCCGCAGTGCAGGACAGCCGCGTGTGGGTGAAATCGAAATGGTCGCTCTGATGCACGATCAGGGCGTCGCCGGTGGCCAGGCAGGCGCCCACGGCAGAAGTGCCGGCACGGTCCTCGCGCCATTCGGCGCCCAGGTACAGGCCGGCGCGGCGCAGGTCGCCGGTGTCGGCATCCCGGCCGAGAAAATCCACCGCCACGCCATGGCGGTCGGCCAGCAGCAGCACGTAGTCCAGGCCCTTCAACTGCTGGTAGAGCCGCTCCAGCCCGCTGCGGGCGATGCGGATCAGCGGCTCGGATTCTTCCTGGTGCTGGCGCAGTTGCCCTTCGGGAACGATGACGGCTTCGCAGGTCCGGGCCGGATCGAGCCGGTGGTGGTCCAGGCAGCGGCGCCAGCTGCCGAGCACGGCCTCGTCCCTGCTGCCCCCATGCATGGGCTGCCCCAGCCCGAAGGCTTCGATCTCCTTGATGTGCGAGACGTAGGACTGGGGCGGCATCGCAGGCCCTGGCGCTGAGTATTTGCACTCGGACGATGGGCCTCCGCAAGCAAGACCCTCGTCCATCCACTGCAGTTTAGCGGCAGTCAGCGCAGCACGATACCGCCATCGATCATGATGGATTGCCCGGTCATGTAGTCCGAATCGGGCGAGGCCAGGTAGTGAACGAAATCGGCCACGTCCTTGGCCGTTTGCGGGCGGCCCAGCAGAATGCCCGACGAAAACCGCTCGAAGGCTTCGCCCGGTTTCGTGCCGAGGTATTTGCCCATTTCCTCGTCGATGCGGTCCCACATCTTCGTGGCGGCGACGCCGGGGCAATAGGCATTGACGGTGATCTTGTGCCGCGCCAATTCCTTGGCGGCACTCTGCGTCAGCGAACGCACGGCATGCTTGGTTGCGCAATACACACTCAGGAATTCGTACGATTCATGCCCGGCAATGCTGCAGGCATTGATGATCTTGCCGCCCGTGCCCTGCTTCTTCATTTGTTCGGCCGCGGCCTGCGTGCCATAGACCACGCTGTAGACGTTCACCGAAAAGACTTTTTCCAGGTCCGGCTCGCGCACGGCATCCAGCGGCATCACGTCTTCGATGCCCGCATTGTTGATGAAGACGTCGACCTGGCCGAAAGTGGCCACGGCATGAGCCACCAGCGCGAACTGGTCGTCACGCCTGGCGACGTTGCCGACGAAGGAAGTGACTTCGTGGCCGTTGCGCTTGAACTCCTGCTCGGTCGCGGCGAGTTGCCCGGCATTGATGTCCGACAACACGATACGAAAACCATCCGCAGCCAGGCGTTCGGCAATCCCCTTGCCCAGGCCATCGGCGGAACCGGTGATGACTGCGACTTTCTTGCTCATGATGCCTCCTGATGATCGAACGATCGAAAAAACCGGCAACGCCGAAAGGGAAAAACCAGCCAGCCGGCACAGCAGCTCATTCAGGCCCGTCTGCTTTCGATTGGCTGGCAATGGGTATTCAGCATGTCCGCGCCCGGGGCCTGGCTTGCCTGGATGGCGAAGCGTGTTGCGCGGCGGAAAGTGCCAGGGATTCTGGAATCAAAGCGCCTGCACGTGAATGAAGGTTTACCCACAAATGACATTGCACTGCAGCAAAGAGAATGCGACACCTGTCGCATGCATTGCCACACCTGAAGCGCCGAAATGGGCCACTGCATTGCGGACGCCCCATCCGCCATTCATCAAGCCATTGATTTCATGGCGCCCGAGCGACCGAAACAGGCATGGCACGGCGTTTGCAATGCCTGTTCCTGTCCGCATTCCCAAGCGGACACACCAACAACAATCCAGGAGACATCATGACCACAACCCCCGCCGCCCGCGCCCAGGCAATGCTGGACCAGTTCAACGCCGCACTGGCCAGACGCGATACCCAGGCCGCATCCGAACTGTTCGCCGACGAATCCTACTGGCGCGACCTGGTGCTGCTGACCTGGAACCTCAAGACCCTGGAAGGCCGGGCCGCCATCCGGCAGATGCTGGACGCGCAACTGGATGCCGCCTCGCCGGTCGTCTTCAGCCTCGCCCCCGGCGAAACGGTGGACGAAGCCGATGGCGTGGTTTCCGCGTGGATCGACATCGACACCAAGCTCATCGCCGGCCACGGCCACATCCGCATCAAGGACGGCCGCATCTGGACGCTGCTGACCACCGCGCAGGAACTCAAGGGCCACGAGGAGCCGCTGAACACGCGCCGCCCGATGGGCGCCGAGCACGGCATCCAGCGCGGGCGCAAGACCTGGCTGGAGCGCCGCGAGGAAGAAGCGGCCGAACTGGGCCGCAGCCAGCAGCCCTTCGTGCTGGTGATCGGCGGCGGCCAGGGCGGCATCGCACTGGGCGCGCGGCTGCGGCAACTGGGCGTGTCGCACATCGTCATCGACCGCTACCCCCGCCCCGGCGACCAATGGCGCAGCCGCTACAAGTCGCTGTGTCTGCACGACCCGGTGTGGTACGACCACCTGCCCTACCTGCCCTTCCCGCCGAACTGGCCGGTGTTCGCACCCAAGGACAAGATCGGCGACTGGCTGGAGATGTACACCAAGGTCATGGAAGTCAATTACTGGTCTTCCACCAACTGCGTGAAGGCCCGCTACGACGCGGCCCGCAAGGAATGGGAAGTGACGGTGGAGCGCGACGGCGAGACGCTGGTCATCCGGCCGAAGCACCTGGTGTTCGCGACCGGCATGTCCGGCAAGGCCAACGTGCCGAAGATCGAGGGCCAGGACGTCTTCAAGGGCGAGCAGCAGCATTCGTCGCAGCACCCGGGGCCGGATGCCTACCGCGGCAAGAAGGTGGTGGTGATCGGCGCCAACAACTCCGCGCACGACATCTGCGCCGCGCTGTGGGAACACGGCGCCGACGTGACGATGGTGCAGCGCTCCTCCACCCACATCGTGCGCTCGGATTCGCTGATGGACATCGGCCTGGGCGACCTGTATTCCGAGCGCGCCGTCGCCAACGGCGTGACGACGAAGAAGGCCGACCTGATCTTCGCCTCGCTGCCCTACCGCATCATGGCGGACTTCCAGATCCCGCTGTACGACCGCATCCGCGAGCGCGACGCCGAGTTCTACCGCAAGCTCGAGGAAGCCGGCTTCATGCTCGACTTCGGCGACGACGGCTCGGGCCTGTTCATGAAGTATCTGCGCCGCGCTTCGGGCTACTACATTGATGTCGGCGCCTGCGATCTGGTCATCGACGGCAGCATCAAGCTGCAGTCGGGCAAGGACATCAGCCACCTGACCGAGAACGCCGTGGTGCTGGACGACGGCACCGAATTGCCCGCCGACCTCGTCGTCTATGCCACCGGCTATGGCTCGATGAACGGATGGGTCGCCGATCTGGTCAGCCAGGAAGTGGCCGACAAGGTCGGCAAGGTCTGGGGGCTGGGTTCGGACACGACCAAGGACCCCGGCCCCTGGGAAGGCGAACAGCGCAACATGTGGAAGCCCACGCAGCAGGAAAACATGTGGTTCCACGGCGGCAACCTGCACCAGTCGCGCCACTACTCGCTATACCTGGCGCTGCAGTTGAAAGCGCGCCAGGAAGATCTGCCGGTGCAGGTCTATGGCCTGCAGGAAGTGCATCACCTGCGCTGACCAGCCGGTTTCCGGAGTGCCTCCCCAGCGAGGGGCGAGACACTCCGGCGACAACCACAGAAGATCACGAGCACGGAGTTTGACCCATGAAAGCAGCACGTTTTTACGACCGCGGCGACATCCGCATCGAAGACATCCCCGAACCCGTCGTGGCGCCGGGCACCGTCGGCATCGAAGTGGCCTGGTGCGGCATCTGCGGCACCGACCTGCACGAGTTCATGGAAGGGCCGATCTTCATTCCGCCCTGCGGCCATCCGCACCCGATTTCCGGGGAATCCGCTCCCGTCACCATGGGCCACGAGTTTTCCGGCGTGGTGTATGCGGTCGGCGAAGGCGTGGACGACATCGAAGTCGGCCAGCATGTGGTGGTCGAACCCTACATCGTGGCCGACGACGTGCCCACGGGACCGGGCCAGAATTACCACTTGTCGAAGAACATGAACTTCATCGGCCTGGGCGGCCGCGGCGGCGGCCTGTCCGAAAAGATCGCCGTCAAGCGCCGCTGGGTGCACCCGATCTCCAGGAACATCCCGCTGGACCAGGCCGCCCTGATCGAACCCTTGTCGGTGGGCCACCACGCCTGGAGCCGCAGCGGCGCCAAGGCCGGCGATGTGGCCCTGGTCGGCGGCGCCGGCCCGATCGGCCTGCTGCTGTCGGCGATCCTGAAAGCCAAGGGCCTGACCGTCATCATCACCGAGCTGAGCGCCAAGCGTAAGGAAAAGGCCCGCGAATCCGGCGTCGCCGATCACATCCTGGACCCGTCCGAAGTGGATGTGGTGGCGGAAACGATGAAGCTCACCGGCGACAAGGGCGTGGACGTGTCCTTCGAATGCACCAGCGTGAACAAGGTGCTGGACGCCCTGGTGGCCGCGACCAAGCCCACCGGCGTGGTGGTGATCGTGTCGATCTGGAGCCATCCGGCCACCATCAACGTGCACAGCGTGGTGATGAAGGAGCTGGACGTGCGCGGCACCATCGCCTACTGCAACGACCATCGGGAAACCATCAAGCTGGTGGAACAGGGGAAGATCGACCTGGAGCCTTTCATCACCCAGCGCATCCAGCTGGACGACCTGGTTTCACAAGGCTTCGACACCCTGATCCACAACAATGAGTCGGCGGTGAAGATCATCGTTCAGCCGCGATTGAAGTAAGCCGGCCTTTGCTCCCATCCTCCTTTCACCCAATGCTCTCAACTTAACGCTCCCTTATAGGACATATGCAAATGTGGCTTGCTTCGGGGCGGTCGTGGGTAGCTTCTGCCTGGCTGGATGCGGCATCGACTGCGGCCCATGGCGGCCAGGGTATCGGGCAATGCCGCCCATGCCTGAGCGATGCCGAGCAGGCACCCGGCGAGGATGGGCTTGAGTGCGCCGAATGCGTAGGTGCGATTCGGGCGGGAGCCGGTCTGGATGGCGTCGTCAGTGCCGCTGCCGCTGAGCAGTGCGCACAGGTTGTCGGCCAGGATCTTGGCGGCGAAGTCCTGCTGCAGGGCGAGGTAGTTCAACCCCGTCGTGGCCTCGAGGCGCAGACGATGCTTGATGCGCTTGAAGGCCTCCTCGACGCGCCAGCGCTGGTGATAGAGCGCGCTGAACTGCGCGGCCGGATACGACTGGGCATCGAGCAGGTTGGTCATCAGGACGCGGATCTGGCCGTTCGGAGCGATGTTGCGGATCAGGCGCACGGTGGTGGCGGTGCGGGCCAGATCGAACGTGCTGGCATCGCGTGCGGTGGGCGGCGACAGTGTGACCACGCGCTCGGCCTCGTTCGAGCGTCGGAAGTCGGCGACGCAACGCCAGCCGCTGGCATCGACGCGCAGACAGAAGGCCATGCCGTGTTGCGCCAGCGTCGCTGCCATGGTGTTGCCGACGTAACCTCGGTCGAGCACGAGCAGATCCTGCGCCGGATCGAGTGCGTCGAGCGGCTCGAACAGCATCTGCCGCTCCGAGCCGTCGGCCGGATGCAGACTGGCGTGCAGCGTGAGTTCGGTGCCCGGCAGAAACAAGGCAAACGCGTAGTGGTCCGCCGTCAGTGCGGCCGTCTTGCGTGTCGACACACGCAGGCGCGACGCATCAGCCGCCACCACGCGGCGGCCATTCCAGCGTGCCGCCTCTATGTGCGGGCGCGCCAGGTGCAGCAGGTGCGCACTGGCCAATTCGAACAGCCGGCCCGAAAATCCCTGGCGGGCCTTGCTGAAGGCCTGTGCGCTGACCTCGCGGATCCGCCCGGGCACCGCATGCAGGCGACCGAAAAAGGCGTCGAGTTCGGCTTGAACGCTCGCGCACATGCCCGAGATCATCATGGCCGCCAGGCGCGGCAGGGTGAGCTTGCGATCGCGGGTGAAGGCCCCAGGCCGAAGACGTACCTGCTCGGCCAGCGCGGGGTCGAGCAGAAAGTCAGCGAACTCGGACAGCAGCGACTCGTGGTCGAGTATTCGAGTTCATATTGTCTATTTATCAATGACTTAACGAACGCCATTTTACCCGTTTCCCATAGGGTTCACAAGGGCTATAAGCTAAAGCTGAGAGCATTGCCGCCGGCCGGCTATGCAAAGAGCGCAGAGCAGTTGGCAATTCGAATCCTCAGTTCTCGAAGCGGTTAGCATGTTGTCTGGTCTAGGTACTGATGCGCAAGCTCTGTATTGGGCGACAGCTTTCTATCGATACCAATGACCACTTTGGGTCGACAGCGGACAAACTGACCGACCTACGCCCAGTTCTGCCTCGAGCCCCAGAATCATGCGCTACCAAGGCCGTATCACCTCCTGGAAAGACGACAAAGGCTTTGGCTTCATCACGCCCAATGGCGGGGGTGAGCCGGTCTTTCTCCACATCAGCAGCTTCTCGGGCCGGTCGCGTCGGCCGGAAGGCGACGAACTGGTGACCTACGAGCGCGTCACCGACGACAAGGGACGCACGCAGGCAAGGAAGGTGGCCTATGTGGGCGAGCGGGTCGAGGGTGCTCCCGGGCGCAGCGTGCTGCCGTTGCTCTTTGCCGCGGCGTTTCTGCTCTTCATTGGCGCGGCCGTCTTCTACGGTCGGCTTCCGGTGGCCGTCCTCGGGCTGTACGGGGCGGCGAGTGTCGTAGCCTTTATCGCCTATTGGGCCGACAAGTCGGCGGCGAAGCGCAACCAATGGCGCACGCAGGAAAGCACCTTGCACCTCTTCGCGCTGCTCGGCGGCTGGCCGGGCGCGCTGGCGGCGCAGCGGGTGTTCCGGCACAAGACCTCCAAGCCGTCGTTCCAGGCGGTGTACTGGATCACCGTGGTGCTGAACTGCGCGGCGCTCGGCTGGTTGCTGTCGCCTTACGGCGCGCAGACGCTGCAGGCGGTGATCGGGGCGATCTGACCCGCCTCACCCCCGCCCCAGCTTGAACCACAGCGCATACAGCGCCGGCACGAACAGCAGCGTGATCGCCGTGCCCACGGCCACGCCCCCGATCAGCACGTAGGCGAGCGGGCCCCAGAAGGTGTCGAGCGTGAGCGGGATGAAGGCGAAGGCGGCGGCGAGTGCGGTGAGGATGACCGGGCGCGCGCGCTGCACGGCGGCCTCGACGACGCCGTCGAAGGCGTTCATGCCTTCCTCGAAGTTGTCGGCAACCTGCTGGGTGAGGATGAGCGTGTTGCGCATGAGGATGCCGGCCAGGCCGGTAAGGCCCAGCAGCGCGACGAAGCCGAAGGGCTGGTTGAACAGCAGCAGCGCCAGCACCGCGCCGATGAGCCCCAGCGGGGCGGTGGCGACGACGATGAAGGTGCCGGCGAAGGTGCGCATCTGCAGCATGATGAAGATGAGCATGAAGGCGACCATGACCGGCTGCAGCTTCTGGATGGAGGCGTTGGCCTTGCCCGACTGCTCGACCGCGCCGGAGATTTCGAGGTAGTAGCCGGCTGGCAGCTGGCTGCGCAGTTCGGCCAGCGCCTTCCAGACCTCGGCGGTGACGTCGTTGGGCTGGGCGCCTTCGACGTCGCCCTGTACCGATAGCGACAGCTCTCGGTTGTAGCGCTTGATGACCGGCTCCTCGAAGCGCAGCGCGAGGCGGCCAAGCTGGCTGGCGGGCAGCTTGCGGCCGTCGGGGGTCAGGATCTCGAGCGTCGACAGGCTTTCGGCGTCGAGCCGCTGGCCGCCGTTGGCGCCGCGGGCGATGACGTCCACGGTGCGCACGTCCTGCCGCACCTGGGTGACACGCACGCCGCTGAACTGGAACTGCAGCTGCTGCGCCACGTCCTGCGGGGTGAGACCGAGCAGGCGCAGGCGTTCGGTGTCCATCTCCAGGTGCAGCACGGGGGCGCGCTCGTCCCATTCCAGGTGCGGATCGACCACGTGCGGGTTGGCCGCCATGATCTCGCGCACCCGATGCGCGATGCGGCGCACTTCCAGCGCGTCGGCGCCGACCACGCGGAAGGCCACCGGCCAGATCACCGGCGGGCCGTACAGCAGGCGCGACACGCGCACCCGCGCCTCGGGAAAGGCGCCTTCGTCGATGTGGCGCTGCAGCTCGGTCATGATGCGGGTGCGGGCGGGCACGTCCTGGCTGACGGCGATGATCTTGGCGAAGGCCGGATCGGGCGGTTCGGGGTTGGCGGCGAGGAAGAAGCGCGGCGCGCCGCCGCCGACGTAGCTCGACAGCGTGCGCACGTCCGACATGGGCGCGAGGATGGCTTCGATCTTGCGCACGGTGGCGTCGGTAGCGCCGATGCTGCTGCCTTGCGGCAGATAGACGCTGATGAGCACCTCGGGGCGGTCGGAGCTGGGGAAGAACTGCTTCTGCACCAGCGTGACCATGCCGACCACCGCCACCACGAGCAGACCGAGCGTGCCGAACACCACCGACTTGCGCCACGTGACGCACCAGGTGATGAGCCGGCGCAGGCGGCGGAACATGGGGGTCTGGTACACGCTGGCGTGGTCATGCACGTTCTCGCGCGCCACTTCGGGCAGCATCTTCACCCCCAGATAGGGGGCGAACACCACCGCCACCAGCCACGACACCAGCAGCGACAGCGCCAGCACCCAGAAGATGTTGCCGGCGTACTCGCCCACCGACGAGCGCGCGAAGCCGATCGGCAGAAAGCCCGCCACCGTGACCAGCGTGCCGCACAGCATGGGCGCGGCGGTCACGTTCCAGGCATGGGCGGCCGCGCGCACGCGGTCCCAGCCTTCCTCCATCTTCACCAGCATCATCTCGACGGCGATGATGGCGTCGTCCACCAGCAGGCCCAGGCCGATGATGAGCGCGCCGAGCGAGATGCGGTCGAGGTTGATGCCCATCAGCTGCATCACCAGGAAGGTGATGCCCAGCGTCAGCGGCACCGCGATGCCCACCACCAGCCCGGCGCGCCAGCCGATGGCCAGCATGCTGACGGCGACCACCACCGCCACGGCGACGAGGAACTTGATCTGGAAGAGATTGACCGCACCGGCGATGGCCTCGGCCTGGTTGGTCAGCACCTCGAGCGAAATGCCCAGCGGCAGGCGTGCGCGTTCGGCCTCGATGAAGGCGGCCAGCCTTTTGCCCAGCGCCAGCCCGTTCTCGCCCTTGGCCATGACCATGCCCAGCAACACCGCATCCTCGCCGCGCGAGCGCACCAGATAGCCCGGCGGGTCTTCGTAGCCGCGCTCGATGGTGGCGATGTCGCCCAGATGCAGCACGCGGTCGCCAGCGGGGTCGGAAATGCGGATGGGCACGGCGGCGAGCTGCGCCGGGTCGGAGAGGTCGGCGTCGAGCCGCAGGTACAGGCGCGGACCGTCGGTCTCGATGCTGCCGGCCGGCAGCAAGCGGTTGTGCGCGGCGATGGCGTCGAACACCGCCTGCGGCGACAGGCCCAGGTTGACCAGCGTGGCGTTGTCGAAGGACACATACACCCGCTCCGGGCGCTCGCCCAGCACCTGCGCCTTGTGCACGCCGGGCACGTGCTGCAGGCGGTCGCGGATCGCCTCTGCCTCGCGCACCAACTCGCGCATCGGCATGCCCGGCGCGGTCAGCGCGATGAGGCTGAAGTAGGTGTCGGCGAAGTCCTCGTTGACGATGGGGCCGATGACGCCCGCGGGCAGGCTGGCGGCCTCGTCCTGCATGCGCTTGCGCACGTCGTACTTGAGCGCCGGCACCTGCGCCGGCGGCGTGTAGTCGTGGAACTCCACCTGCAGGTTGGCCGAGCCGGGGCGTACCGTGGTGATGATCCGGTAGATGTTCTCGACGTCCTGGATGCGCTTTTCCAGCCGGTCGACGACCTGCTCCTGCATCTCCTGCGGCGTGGCGCCGGGCCAGACCGCATTGACGACCAGGACGCGCATCGTGAATGACGGATCTTCCGCGCGCCCGAGCGACAGGAAGGCATAGATGCCGGCCAGTATCGACAGGACGAGGAAGAAGAACGTGACCGAGCGCTCGCGCACGGCGAGCGCCGACAGGTTGGGGAAGCTCATCGCGGCAGCTCCCGCACCGCCATGTTGTCGACAAGCAGGTGGGTGCCGAGGGCGACGACGCGATCATCCGCGGCCAGCGCGCCACGCACGCGCACGGTGTCGCCGTCGGTGGCGAGCAGCGTGACCGGCACCGGGCTGACGGTGCCCTCTTTCACGCGCCACACACGCGGCCCCGCGCCGCGTTCGTTGAGGGCGCCCAGCGGCAGCACGAACTCGCCTTCGGCCGCGGCCGCGCTGCGGAAGCGGGCACGCACCACGGCGCCCAGCACCAGCGCGTCCTGCGCGCCGCGCACCGTGTAGCGCGCGCGCAGCGTGCGGCCCTGGCGCTCGACGGCGCCGGCGGTCTCGCGCAGTGCCAGCGGCAGGCTGG